>NZ_SRYM01000160.1 GCF_004793765.1 Parabacteroides distasonis
TTTAAAAGGTATGGCAAGCTGTCTGAACAATAGAGTTCCTTTGCCAGTGCGATGATGTTACCGCCCTTGCCTGCGCCAAAGTCATACCAAAGGTTGCGGTCAGTGTTCACCTTAAAGGACGCTTCGCATTCTTCCCTTAACGGTGATTTATACCACAAGCCATTACCCTGCTGCTTGACAGGTGAATAACCTAAACTGTGCAGATAGTCTGCGATGGGTATTTGTTTCACATCTTCGATATTCATAACATTTTCTTTTTTGGGGACTAAAAAACAGTTGAAAAGTGCACCAGTCCTGTTTAGTCCGTCATATATATACCCGTACCATACTAAACCTGCCTGTTCCGATACAGGGAAATAGTAAGTCCGTTCCTCTTGTATATACACCCGGACTAAACCAAACTGAC
>NZ_SRYM01000161.1 GCF_004793765.1 Parabacteroides distasonis
GTCAGTTTGGTTTAGTCCGGGTGTATATACAAGAGGAACGGACTTACTATTTCCCAGTATCGGAACAGGCAGGTTTAGTATGGTACGGGTGTATATATAACGGACTAAACAGGACTGGTGCACTTTTCAACTATTTTTTTATCCCCAAAAAGAAAATGTTATGAACATCGAAGATGTGAAACAAATACCCATCGCAGACTATCTGCACAGTTTAGGTTACTCTCCTGTCAAACAGCAGGGTAACGGTTTATGGTACAAATCACCGTTAAGGGAGGAACACGAACCGTCTTTCAAGGTGAACACTGACCGCAACCTTTGGTATGACTTTGGCGCAGGCAAGGGCGGCAACCTCATCGCACTGGCAAAGGAACTCTATTGTTCAGACAGCTTGCCATACCTTTTAAA
>NZ_SRYM01000162.1 GCF_004793765.1 Parabacteroides distasonis
CCATTAAGGAGATTACCCCGATGTTCATTACCGATTTTGAGTTATACTTGCGTACCGCTTGCAAGTGCGGTTACAACACCACCGCCAAGTTCATGCAGTTCTTCAAGCGCATTATCATCATTGCCCGCAACAATGGCATACTGGTGAACGACCCGTTCGCCAATTATAAAATCCGGCTGGAAAAAGTGGACAGAGGTTATCTGACAGAGGACGAGATAACAATCATCCTTAAAAAGAAAATGGTTTCCGAACGGCTGGAACACGTCAGGGACTTGTTCATCTTTGCCTGCTTCACCGGGCTTGCCTATATAGATGTAGCCGGGCTTACGCAAGATAATATCCGCAAATCCTTTGACGGCAACCTTTGGATAATGACAAAGCGGCAAAAGACGAATA
>NZ_SRYM01000163.1 GCF_004793765.1 Parabacteroides distasonis
TGCGTGAGCATTTGACAGAGATCATGGATCGTGAGCGTACGAACCAAAACTCAATACACCTGTATTGTACGGGGGCTTACTGGGTGGCTTTCGAGCGTTCGGGCTATCAGTTGTATCGTGTGTTCGCGGATAGCGAGACCCTGCCGCTGCGGCTGTACGCCTACCCGTTCCCGATCGTTATGGCCTCTATCACGGATCTCTCGCTGCGCTTGTACACCCGTAAACATATTTTGAGAAAAGACGAGTCGGATTACAAACTATTGGTCGTCCCCGAACTTCCCATGTCGGATTACCGCGCGTGGCACGCCGGCGAGGTGGAGGGGTTGCCTTTAATTAAATGAGAGAGTATGAGTATGACGCAAGTACCGTTATTATTATTACCGTGCGGATTGT
>NZ_SRYM01000164.1 GCF_004793765.1 Parabacteroides distasonis
ACTCTTTCAATTACTGGATAATGTTTAACCCGTCCAACTTTTGGGGGTCACTTCACCCTAAGGGAAAGAAAGACGGGGGCATAATTATAATTGTTCAGTAGTAGAAGTTTTTCCTGATCCATTAGGACCAGCAACGATACAAAGTGTAGGGCGTTTCTCTTTCATTACAAATCACTATTTAGATTCGTTCGATCTATATATCTTCAGTTTTTCTCTCACTTCCTGCATTCTTCGTTTCAGTTCCATCTCCGCTCTAAGTAAACTTTCTCGAGCGGCAATAGCTACTTGCTCCATTATATCTTTCCTATCATGAAGTAACTTTAATTAGAGGAATCACTAGTGTCCCATAAAAATGGGAGCTAGTTAAAAATTAAATAAATTTGGTCCAC
>NZ_SRYM01000165.1 GCF_004793765.1 Parabacteroides distasonis
GTTTACGTTTTATCTTCACCTGTCCGCTTTTCCTTGCACAGCCTATCACTTTCCATCTGGCGCGCCATACGTTTGCGGTTTTCGCGTTAAATAATGGTGTTCCGATGGAGGTGGTGTCCAAGATGCTTGGCCATACAAATATAAAAACAACTCAAATCTATGCGAAGGTTCTCAACACAGAGGTCGAGAAAGGATTTGATGTCTTGGAGCGAAAGATGAAGGTTTAGCGATAAATAGACCAATAAAACACGCCCGTGTTTTTTCTGACACGGGCGTTATACTTTAAGGACGCGACAAATAGGAAATGGGGGCGTAAAATAAACTGTAATAGTCAAGACTTGTTCTGACATTTGTTTTACTATCGGACAAAAAAAC
>NZ_SRYM01000166.1 GCF_004793765.1 Parabacteroides distasonis
CCTGAGTTCATCAATTGCCTCATAGAAGAGTTTCCGTACATGAAACCGGTCATTTCTTTTTGGCTCTCTTACGCTTGGAGACATGAATCATTTCAAGCGCCTTTATGACGTCTTCAGACTTCGTGCCACGTATCATGGCCACAAGTGTGCCTTTGCCACCACGTCCCGTACGGTTAGTGACAACAGTATATAATTCTCCGCAACTCAAAGAAGTCTCGCCAATACGAAGGCCGTGGCATGATCTAACTGATCCCACTGTCTGTACGCGCTGATAAACTCCTTGTGCTGTGAAGTTAACAGTTTCCCCTTTACCCCATAAGCATCCGCTATGGGGCTTATGCTGGTGGCGGCGGTGGTTTCAATCTTATTCTTTT
>NZ_SRYM01000167.1 GCF_004793765.1 Parabacteroides distasonis
CCACTTGGCAGAATGCTGAAACAAAGCTCATTTCAAACGGTTTACGTTTTATCTTTACCTGTCCGCTTTTCCTTGCACAGCCTATCACTTTCCACGTAGCCCGCCACTCATATGCGACCTCAGTTTGCCTTGCCAACGGTGTGAGCATAGAGAATGTGGCAAAAATGCTCGGCCATTCCAATATAAAAATGACGCAGCACTATGCACGTGTGTTGGATTCCTCCATTTTGCGCGATATGAATAATGTAAAGAACATAATGTCTAAAGTTATGCGATAGATATGGATAGAGGAATAATAACAATCAGTGAAACGGGGGTAGTCATTATGCCGACAGCACCTATATGGATGACACAATTTGAGATAGCCGACC
>NZ_SRYM01000168.1 GCF_004793765.1 Parabacteroides distasonis
AAGATAAAAGCCCGTCTGACATTCGGGTTCTCGTTGTCATAATGGCAAGCCGCCAACTTTTGTATTTCTTCGAGAGAAAGAACATCTTTTCGAAGCATTTGGCTATCCACTTTACAGGTAACACTTTTACATGGGTCTTTCAACATTACATCGTGGTCAATCGCATATCGAATAACTTTCTTGAAACGCTGGTAAATGCTTTTAGCACCCTCACCCACACTTCGGGATTGCAGGTAGGCTACAAACTGCTCCATCATTTCTTTGGTGATAAGTTCCGGTTTGATACTAAACTCATTCATGGGGTACTGCTCTTTTAAGAAGTCCTTAAAACGGCTAAGCGCAATTTGTACCATGCGAATAT
>NZ_SRYM01000169.1 GCF_004793765.1 Parabacteroides distasonis
ACGCACCCGGGAAATCCAACGGGAAAAATCCAGGATACAAAAAAAGCCTATGGGAAAACCTACGAAAGCCATTTGAGATTTCACCTCGATCCCATTGGCTTGACCACCGTTTACTTTTGAGCTTACTGAGCAAACACGGCACTTCAAGAACGGAAAGTAGATTGTGCCAAAATAAAACACATGTGTGTGTTTCCCAGGGCAACCGCATCAAAATAGCAGTAAAAGTATGTTTATGGTAACTACTCAGCCTCTCTCTTTGTGAGATCTTATAAAACGAGGGGGTGTGTCAAAATGTACATATCCCCCTAATTATGTTGCAAAGCATGTAAAACAAAGAGTCAAAAAATCATTATTAACAGAA
>NZ_SRYM01000016.1 GCF_004793765.1 Parabacteroides distasonis
GTGGCCTACCTGCATCTCCTGACGGACGCGTTCACGCATGAGATCATAGGCTGGGTCCTTTCCGACAGCCTGGTCGCCTCCAATACCGTGACGGCTCTGGACATGGGTATCTCGCACGTGTCACCCCTGGGGTTCGATGGACTGATCCACCACTCCGACCGCGGCGTTCAATATTGTTGTAATCAATATATTGATCGTCTACAGGCCATTAAAGCCACGATCAGCATGACGGAGGACTACAAGCCTACCGACAACGCAATCGCCGAGCGGGTCAACGGCATCATCAAGCAGGAATGGCTCTACAGGATGAAACGCCCCCCGGACGTGGTGGCCGCAAGGGATTTGTTGGCGAGGATCATAGACTTCTACAACAATAGGAGACCGCATAGGAGCAACAGGGACATGCTCCCACCTGTCAGGTTCCGAGAAGCACTGACTTGTATGTGATCGCTCAATGGAGGCTTTGCGCCTCCAGCCGCGAGGCTTCCTCCGCAGTGGTTTTTTCATGGTTGTTTTGCATGGAAAAAGAAAAACGGTATTTTTGCCGCTGTGAACCGGTTCAGCAAACAACTTTCAACCCTGTGAAGTTTTTCAGGAGAAGCTTCTCTAAGATGTGAAGTACCTTAGAAAATAACAGTAAAATCTGTGAAGTAAATTTAGGCATAGTCACATTTTTTATAGCCCCAAAAATACGGCAGTACTTACTTGCTCATAGAATATATACTGCAAGTGGCAAAGGATATATACTTACTTGGCCAAGTAAGTACTACTGCGTTTTCCGGTTATATAAGTTATGCACTCACTAATTTCCGCAAGACAAAGAATGACTCCACCTTGAAAAAATAACGACAACAGCCCTTACCGGTCTATTATCGCCATTCTAACGATGAAATAATAGTTATTATGAACCATTAGTTTTTAAACAATCATAAATCAAAAAGTTCTATATCAATATTTTACAACGACATTCAATGTCTGCACATTTTCATCCGCAGTCTTTACATGCAAAATATAAATACGTATCATTATTTTATTGTGGTTTGTAAACCGCATGTTTATCCGTATCTTCTAAAGACAATATAAGTTTATTAAGATCTTTCTCAAACGGATACGTTTTCAGATCATTCGTATTACTACTGTGAACAGGAACCAAACTAATAGAGTCCGCATTTACACGATACAAATATGGAACAATATAAGAAGGATCAAAATTCTCATAAATAAGAGTACCACTATCCTTCCATGATTTAGAATCGGAGAAATAGAGTTTCCCCTTAGGACCGACACCAACATCATCGCTGCAACCGACAACACTAATGATTGTCATTAGAGCAACTAACTTAAACAAAAATTTTATTTTCATAGGCTTTCACTTAAAAAATGGTTCAACATATATAAATTATCCCAATAATGACTCTAAAGCGTTTTTAGTAGCTTTGTTCTTAAATAAAATCAACAACATTAAAATAGATCAACAAGGAACAAAGTCAAATACTATCTCATTAAATTTATCAACAAGACAAATATACTAAAATATCAAAACGCCATCAAAAAAAACATCAAAAAAAATAAGATTATGCTCTCGTCAAAACACGTACGTGTTTTCAGAAAAACATGTACGACTTTTTTGGAAAACACGTACGTGTTTTTCAAAAGACTTCTCTTACCTTTGCCCTATGGAAAAGACGAAACGATATTACGAATACGGCAAGTTCCTTCGGGAACGTTTTGACCATAAAGTACAGAAGATCTCCATCAACGCCGGCTTCACCTGCCCGAACCGAGACGGGTCTAAAGGATGGGGCGGTTGCACCTATTGTAATAACCAAACATTCAGTCCGGAATACTGTCATACGGAGAAAAGCGTTACCGAGCAATTAGAGGAAGGCGTACGTTTTTTTTCCCGCAAATATCCGGATATGCGGTATCTGGCCTACTTCCAAGCCTACACGAATACATACGACCGATTAGACTCTCTTATTCGTAAATATGAGGAAGCGCTTGCCTATCCCGGAGTGGAAGGATTGATTGTCGGCACTCGCCCGGACTGTATGCCGGAAGATTTATTGGATTATCTCGCGGAGCTTTCCCTGCGAAAATTCGTCATGATTGAATATGGATTGGAAAGTACGCTTGATAAGACCTTAGTCCGCATAAACAGGGGGCATACCCATGAAGAATCGGAATCTGCTATCCGCCGTACGGCGGCAAAAGGCATTTACACCGGGGCGCATCTGATACTCGGGTTACCGGGAGAAAGCCGGGATGATATATTACACCATGCGGATGTCTTGTCACGCCTCCCGATCACGACACTTAAATTGCATCAATTGCAACTTATCCGGAATACCCGCATGGCAAAGGAGTTCAAGGAAGATCCTTCGGATTTCCATTTATATACGGCCGATGAATATATCGAATTGGTGATTGACTTCATCGAACGACTGAACCCCTCTATCGTTGTAGAGAGGTTCGTATCACAATCCCCCAAAGAGCTACTGATCGCACCGGATTGGGGTTTAAAAAACTTCGAATTTACCGCTAAGGTAAATAAGCGGATCGAGGAAAGAGATACACGGCAAGGACGGCTATTTCAAGTCTAAGGCGACATTCCCATAAAAGGTAATGGCCTGTTTATTCACGGGCATCACATTGATTGTCGCCAAGCCATTCGGATAGACTTCCACCCGAAACGTGTATACATCCTCTTGGGTCTTTACACGAAACTTGATCTCGGAACGGCCTTTCTTCTTCGAGGTTCGCTCCTTCTCCGTCGATACCTCTTTAAACGTCAAGCCCTCTCCACCACCATAAGGAGCAGAGTAAGCACGTCCGAAGTAAGGAAGATAAGAGAATATCGAATCACCATGTATTTCCAATGAGTAAGGGGAAGTAAGATTGACGGATCTCCCGCCCATCGGTACGGCACGATTCACATCGATCTTAATACGACCGCTATCCACGATCTCCTTCACTGTTTTCTCTTTTTGCTCATTCCTCTCTTGCTTACTTTGAGCAAAAAGGGATTGCCCCGCACAAAGAAGGGCAATCCCTAAAAATCCAACAAACCTTGTTAATCTCATAACCTTAATAAACTAAACACACTATTAATCACTCTATATAGTAAAGACAATTCTTCGGGTGAATAGTTTAATCTAAAAAGGTCAAATTAAAGCTGTTTATATTTCATTATCATAATTAACGCAAATTATCCAAGATATAATCCCGTACGGTAAAATCTTTCCGTACGATCGTATCACCGGGCACACGTTCGTCCGTCGTGATCGCCAAATTCTCATCACCTAAGACTTGACGGCTCAAGAAACTCATAATATCATATTGATTTCGGGACATAGGAAGCCCGGAGATCTCGTGCCCCGCATTCTCTACCTTATAAAAATAATAGGAGGCTTGAAGATTTTCCAGACTTTTCGCTACAGCGGATGATCCCCATAAACCGCCGAGGTTCTCCATAGCGGCTTGTTCAAAAGGAACGGTTTTATCCGCGTCGCCGTGGAATAGCATAATCGGACAAGGCATTTTTTCCCAATGTGGAGGAAACACATCAGAGACCGCGCCGGCATAGGAGATCACACCGGCATAGTTGAAACCTACCGGTAGCCTTTTCGCCAACTCATGTCCGTTACATAAATCATACTCTGCCTGCAATACCGTAATCGCTCCGGCACTCGAACCGCTCGCTACGATCCGCTCCACATCGATGTTCCAATCCGAGCTTTGGTTGACCACGAAACCGGTAGCATCATAAAAATCCTCTACCGCCGTATCGATCGCATGCTGCAAGGCCGCGATAAAGTCCATCGGAGAAGAGACTTTGGAAGGATCCAGATTCTTCAAGGTAGTGCGATAATCCGTAGATACGACCACAAAACCGTTTCGGGCGAGGAACTCGAAATAAGGAATATATCCTTTATCCGCCTTATCTCCCCCTTTAAACCCACCGCCAAAAGCGAAAATCATCACAGGCTTTTTTAAGGCGGGCGACATAGAAGGCAACTCATACTTGTCCAAAGACAATGTATCTGTCCCTTTTATAGAGAATACGAAATTCTCTTTCTGGACTTCCACATTCGCCACAGGCTTAGGCTGCGTACAGGCGAACGAGCAGAGGATCCATAAAGCAAATAGCGAATACATCCAATTTCTATTCATCTTATTTTCGTATTAGAGGTTATTTTGTTCCTTCCTTCAAACCATCCAAGAACTTATCCACTTTCTTGGCAGCGTCTTTCACGCCCGCTTTCATTTTCAATCCGGCGTATGTCGCTTGCAATTTAACGATCTCCGCTTTCTCATCAGCATTCAGCTCTTCCTCGAACTTGGCGTAAAGATCCGTGGATAGATCCGAGAATTTCCGATCCGCCTTCTTCCAGTCCTTATCGGTATAATCGGCAGCCTCCATTTCCACTTTATCTACAAAATCGCTAAACTCCTTCACATATGAATCCTTTGATTGGCAGGCGCTCAAAGCGAACATAACCAATAACATGAATAGTACTTTCTTCATCTTTTAATTAAAAATTAATTCGTTATACAACACAAATATATACAAAAAGGTTAAACCCTTGTATATGTCGTATAACTTTACGTAATTTGCTATCCCATTTTCTTAATCAGATTAATAAATTTATGGAGAAAAAACATCAGTACCAAGGATTAACCAAACAAGAAGTAGAAGAGAGCAGGCGCCTTCACGGCGAGAATGTACTTACCCCGCCCGAGAAAGCTTCGTTATGGAGCCAATTCTTGGAGAAATTCGAAGATCCTATTATTCGTATATTATTAGTAGCATGGCTCTTGTCCATGATTATTGCCGGTGTACATTGCTGGGGACCTGAGGCGAAAGGTTTTACGGCCTTCTTGGAGCCGATCGGCATTTTCTTCGCAATCATGCTTGCCAGTTGCGTGGGCTTTTTCTTCGAGGTAAAAGCGAACAAGGCATTCGATATTTTGAATACTGTCAATGATGATATTTTAGTGAAGGTAATCCGTGACGGGAATATCTGCCAGATACCGAAAAAAGAGGTTGTCGTAGGCGATATCGTTGTTTTGGAGACCGGTGAGGAAGTTCCCGCGGATGGACATCTGCTTGAAGCCATCTCCCTGCAGATCAACGAATCCACATTAACCGGCGAGCCGATTATCAGCAAGACAACAAATGAGGCAGATTTCGATACGGAAGCGACTTATCCATCCAATGTGGTCATGCGAGGAACAACGGTCGTGGACGGACATGGCGTCATGCAAGTGGAAAAAGTAGGTGATGCTACCGGATACGGCAAAGTGTATGAAGGCTCGCAAATCGAGAGCGATATAGAGACTCCCTTACAGATCCAATTGAAAGGTTTAGCCGGAGTGATCAGCAAAGCCGGATATACGATCGCCGGAGTGACGTTCATCGCCTTGACCGTAAAATTCCTTTTATCGGATAGCTTCCCCGGGATGCCGACGATGGACATCATCGCCCACATCCTCAACTACTTTATGGTAGCGGTTACGTTGATCGTGGTATCCGTTCCGGAAGGATTGCCGATGAGTGTCACGCTAAGTTTGGCCCTCAGCATGAATCGTATGTTGAAGACGAATAATCTTGTCCGTAAAATGCATGCCTGCGAGACCATGGGAGCGACTACCGTAATTTGTACGGACAAGACCGGAACGTTGACACAGAACCAAATGCAAGTTTACCAAACGAATTTCTACAACCTAAAGGACCAAAAGCTAGGGAGTGATGAGTTAAGCAACCTGATCAAAGAAGGTATCTCCACGAATTCCACGGCATTCCTCGATTTCTCGGAAGAAAAAATAAAAACCCTAGGAAACCCGACGGAGGCCGCCCTTTTACTCTGGTTGAACGGACAACACCAGAATTATCTGGAATTAAGAGAGAATGCTACGATTCTAGATCAATTGACTTTCTCTACGGAACGGAAATATATGGCAACAATCGTACAATCACCGTTACTTGGCAAGAAGGTTCTTTACGTGAAAGGCGCTCCCGAAATCGTACTGGCCCATAGTAACCGG
This sequence comes from Parabacteroides distasonis, assembly GCF_004793765.1. Lineage (GTDB taxonomy): Bacteria > Bacteroidota > Bacteroidia > Bacteroidales > Tannerellaceae > Parabacteroides > Parabacteroides distasonis_A. Next base: position 6,049 of record NZ_SRYM01000016.1, read on the forward strand.
GTAGCAACAGAAGAGACCTACAAACCGGTGGCGGAATGTAAAGCCGGCATCGAAAAACAATTATTGGATTACCAGAACCAAGCGATGCGTACGCTTGGCTTCGCTTACCAGATAATCGAGGATGGAATGGATGAGACCTTCTTCGTGGAGGGTCGTTTGCATGATACGGATTTAACGTATCTAGGTATCGTAGCGATCTCCGATCCGGTACGTGCGGATGTGCCGCCCGCTGTTCAAAGTTGCTTGGACGCAGGTATCGACGTGAAGATCGTCACCGGAGATACACCGGGTACGGCCAAAGAAATCGGACGGCAGATCGGTACGTGGAAAGCGGACGATACCGACCGGAACATTATCACGGGTCCTGCATTCGAGGCACTTAGCGACCAAGAGGCCTTGGAGCGTGTCTTAGACTTGAAGATCATGTGCCGTGCCCGTCCTACGGACAAACAGCGTTTGGTACAATTATTACAGCAGAAAGGCGCTGTGGTAGCGGTTACCGGAGACGGAACAAACGATGCCCCAGCTTTGAAAGCAGCACAAGTAGGACTTTCCATGGGCGACGGAACTTCTGTAGCCAAGGAAGCCAGCGACATCACGATTATCGATAACTCATTCAGCAGCATTACCCGTGCGGTGATGTGGGGACGTTCCTTGTACCGGAATATCCAGAAATTCTTGTTATTTCAATTGACTATCAATGTAGCCGCTTGTTTGATCGTATTATTAGGTTCCTTATTAGGTACGGAATCACCTTTGACCATCACGCAGATGTTATGGGTAAACTTGATCATGGATACATTCGCTGCCGGGGCGTTGGCCTCTCTCCCACCGAATGAGCGAGTGATGAAAGATAAACCTCGCAGGAGCGGTAAGGATGGAGATTTCATTATCACCCGCCCGATGGCTTACAATATTTTCGGTGTCGGATTCGCTTTTGTCGTAATCTTGATGGGCTTGTTGTTCTATTTCCATGCGCAAGACGGTTTAACGCCGCACGATTTATCGTGGTTCTTCAGCTTCTTCGTGATGCTACAGTTCTGGAATATGTTTAACGCAAAGGCATTTATGGAAGGACGTTCCGCTTTTGCCAATTTAAAGGATAGTAAAAGCTTCTTGCTGGTCACTTTACTGATTTTGATTGGTCAATACTTGATCGTCACTTTTGGAGGCGAGATGTTCAGCGTAATACCTTTGCCCTTGGAAGATTGGGCAATCATTATCGGATCTTCCTCTCTGGTTTTATGGATCGGTGAGTTATTCCGGTTATTCAAAAGATAAATATATATTGTACAACTTATAGGGACGGGGCGTACCCCGTCCCTACAACAGGAGAAACTATCGAGCATGTACGAATAAATCGTATACACACTCGAAATAAACTAATTAAACCATCACTTATTTATACCATTAACCCGTTTGTGGAATTAAGTAACCGTGCCAAATCTTACTAAAGATAAAAGTCAGATCAAACCGAATAAAATGTTCTACCTGTACTATATAAAACCTCCCGCAACCCGATACCTTCTTTATTCGCCGCCACTGAATGTTCGTTCGCTGCCACTGAATGTATATTCGCCGCCACCGAACGAACATTCAGTGGCGGCGAATATAGAAGATAGGCTTATCCATCAAGGTATTATTCATTCTACCTTATCCAAAGTAAAAGCAAAGATTAAAGTAGAACCTCCGGGGATACCTCGATCATCTTTATATCCATAACCCAGCGAAGCCGGAATGATCGCCTCCACGGTCTCATCCAGATGGATATTCAATAAGATACCGCTCAGGCCCGGTATAATACTGTTCATAGGGAAGCTTGATTTCTCCAATTTGTTTTGAAAGACCTGTCCATTTATGAACTTCCCTTCCAAACCAAGCAAATAGACCACGGAAGTCATCGTGGGTGTCGTTTGCCACTCATTTTCTTTTTGAATGATCCGGTATAAGGCGGTATCACCCCCTAGAACAACTTGCTTATATCTTAATTCACCCTTCTCATCTTTCTCCGCTTTCTTTTCCCAGATGTATTCCTTATTTTTGTTGATATAAGCCAATTGCTCTTCCGAGAACTGAAGCTCGTCGTCATCCCCACAAGAAGTAAATCCCATCACCATGATTACTAAAAGTGACCATACATACCTTGAAAGTGCTTTCATTCCGATTCTATATAAAATTAAATATGATTATTCTTGATTTCCGAGGCGCGAATATACAAATCCATTTTGTTATATCAACTAACTTTCCGTTCTTTGCATACATTATAGTAGTAATCAACTAATACAACATGAAACTAAATAAATTACTAGCGATCGCCACGATCAGCCTTCTGTCTGGAGGTGTAAGTATGGCACAAAAAGCGTTGAATCTTGAGGATATCGTTGCCGGTAATGTTATACAAACGAAAGGCATCGGAAGCATGACCTGGCTAAAAGACGGTGAACGTTATAGCCGTTTGGAAAATAATAAGCAAACCGGAGGTACAGATATTGTCGCCTATCAAGCGAAAGATAACTCCCGTGAAGTCATTATCCCCTCATCCCTATTGACAGACAAATCTACAGGAAAACCTATTCCCGTACGTAGCATCTCCTGGAGTGCGGATAATGAGAAAGTCCTGATTTATAACAATACCCAACGGGTATGGCGTTATGATACACGAGGTGACTATTGGGTATTAAACTTAAAGGACGGCACTTTACGTCAATTGGGAAAAGGAATGCCGGAATCCTCCATGATGTTCGCCAAATTCTCTCCGGATGGCACACGTGTAGCCTACGTTTCCAACAATAACATATATGTAGAAGATATAGACTCCGGGAAAATCACGCAGCTAACAAAAGACGGAAGCGATACGATTGTCAACGGAACCTTCGATTGGGTATATGAGGAGGAGTTCAGTTGCCGGGATGGTTTCCGCTGGAGCCCGGACGGAAAGCATATCGCCTATTGGCAAAGCGATACGAAAGGAACAGGAGTGTTCGACATTATTAACAATGTAGACTCCATCTACGCAAAGGTGATCCATTTCCCATACCCCAAGGCAGGAACCACCAATTCAGCCGTAAAAGTAGGCTACGTTGCCTCTACCGGCGGGAACACCACTTGGATCGCCATACCCGGAGATCCCCGGAATAATTACCTGCCTCGTATGGAATTTATCCCCGGAAGCGATGAGTTGTTCATACAGCAACTAAACCGCCCGCAGAATACAAATAAGGTATGGATCGCCAAGATATCCGATAACTCGCTGAATAATATCTTCACCGATACGGATGCCGCATGGCTGGACACGAATGATAACATACAATGGTTAAAGGATAACCGCTATTTCACATGGGAAAGCGAGCGTAGTGGCTGGCGACACTTATACCGGATAAGCCGGGACGGAAAAGAGATACAACCCATCACCAAAGGTGATTTTGATTATATCTCGCCGGTCGGGACCGATCTACAAAAGGGCTGGATCTATTTCATCGCCTCCCCGGACAATTTCACCCAACGTTACTTGTACCGGGCTAAAGCATTCGGCAATGGAGAAGTGGAGCGTGTAAGCCCCATGGAACAATCCGGACAGCACCGCTACAACATGTCACCTACCGGCAAATGGGCCGTACATACGTATAGTAATGCTTCTACCCCATCCGTTATCGACATGGTTTCTTTCCCGAAGCACCAATCCGTACGCATGCTCGAAGATAATGCCCAAGCCAAGGAGCAATACGCCGCTTTAGGATTAAACCCGAAAGAATTTATTAAGGTCAAGTCCGGCCATCTAACCTTGGACGCATGGATGATAAAACCTGTCGGTTTCGACGCATCCAAGAAATACCCGGTTATCATAGAGGTGTACGGCGAGCCGGCGAGTGCCACCGTACAAGACGCATGGGGTAACGGAGATTTGTGGCAACAATATATGGCGAACCAAGGTTATATCATAGTAAGTATCGAGAACCGGGGCGCAAATACTCCCCGCGGACGTGAATGGCGTAAATGTATTTACGGAGAAGTGGGTACTTTCGCTTCCGAAGACCAGAGCAGGGGTATCCTGGATATGGCCCGTCAATATCCGTTTATCGATGCCAACCGGATCGGCATTACCGGATGGAGCGGCGGCGGCAGCCAGACCTTGAACTGCATGTTCCGTTATCCGAAAGTATTCCATACCGGTATAGCGATCGCTTTTGTGGCAGACCAGCGTTTATACGACACGATTTACCAAGAACGTTACATGAATACTCCGCAGAACAATCCGGAAGGTTACCGCAAAGGTTCACCGATTACCTATGCCGAGGGATTGGAAGGTAATCTGCTGCTCATTCATGGTACGGGAGATGATAACGTGCATTACCAGAGTTGTGAGATGCTGGTGAACAAGCTAGTCAAGAACGGAAAGATGTTTACGCAAATCAGTTACCCGATGCGTAGCCATAGCATCAACGAAGGGGAAGGAACGACTCTTCACCTGCGTAAGACAATGGCTAAATACTGGCTGGAACATCTTCCGGCCGGTGGTAAATAGTTAATCCACGATTCGATGAAACAATTTTTATTGCGATTAGTGATCGTTGGCAGGAATCAGTTTCCTGCCAACGATATCCAATGCCCAATTAAGGGAAAAGGCCGAAGAACTATTGTCTACGACAATAGGCAATGAGCCGAAGGAGCCAGTTACATCAACCGATACGTTTTCACTCGACGAGCAACACAGGCAGGATTCCATCAAGATACAAGAGCTAGCCCTCCAGCTGCAAGAGATGAAACTTAACGAGATTTTGCTGAAAGACGAGTTGGAAAGCACGAAGAACAGTAACACTACCGCCGACTCCTTAAAAAGAGCCGAGCAACAAAACCGTATCGATTCCCTTCGGACACTAACTCCCGGCGTACCTGTAGTCGTGGAGGGGGATACCTTATTTTACCTTTACGCCAAGCGCGGAGGCCGCACTCCGGTTGACCGGGCTGAGGACATCCTCAATATCATGGTAAAGATCGGGACCTCGCATTCCTTGAAGAAGGATTCCATCTATATCTATGATAGCGAATATGTAACGGATATCATGTACGGAGAAAAGGTTATCCTAAGTATCACCGACCAAGATGCCTTATGGCAAAATCTCAGTCGTATCGCCCTCGCTGAACAATATCAACCGATTATCCAAAACAAGATACAAGAACTAAGGGAACAACATAGTATCTTACAGATAGCGAAACGGGTATTATTATTCATCCTCGTAATTATCATCCAATATTTCCTGTTTAAGCTGACCAACTATCTGTTTAAGAAACTACGCAGGAAAATTATCTGGTTAAAGCAGAACCGACTCAGATCTATTACCATCCGGGATTATGAATTTCTCAACACACATCGCCAAGGACGTGTATTGATGTTTTTCACCAACGTAATACGATGGATCGTGTTACTAATCCAATTAACCATCAGTGTACCGATCCTTTTCGCTATCTTCCCGCAAACAGAAGACTTAGCCTTGAAGATATTCTCCTATTTGCTGGAACCAGTAAAGATGATCTTTAAATCGGTCGGCTCCTATATTCCGAACTTGTTTATTATCTTGGTGATCTATTACTGCATCAAATACATCGTAAAAGGAATCCAATACATAGCCAACGAGATAGAGAGCGAGAACCTGAAAATATCAGGTTTTTACCCGGACTGGGCACAACCGACATTTAATATCATCCGTTTCCTGCTATACGCCTTTATGATCGCCATGATCTATCCTTATCTACCGGGATCGGACTCGGGGGTATTTCAAGGCATATCCGTATTTGTCGGTTTGATCATATCGTTGGGTTCCAGTACGGTGATCGGAAATATCATCGCCGGATTAGTCATTACTTATATGAGGCCTTTTAAATTGGGTGACCGTATCCAACTAAACGAGACGACTGGCAACGTGATCGAGAAGACTCCGTTTGTTACCCGCTTACGTACTCCCAAGAACGAGGTAGTGACCATCCCGAACTCCTTTATCATGTCCTCACATACAACGAATTATAGCGCATCCGCACGACAATACGGATTAATCATCCACAGTACGGTTACGATCGGCTACGATGTACCTTGGCGGCAAGTCCATCAATTATTGATCAATGCCGCCCGCCAGACCACCGGGGTATTACCGGAGCCGAAGCCTTTCGTATTGGAGACCGAACTAAGCGATTACTATCCCTGTTATCAAATTAACGCTTATATAAAAGATGCCGATAAACTCGGGGATATCTACTCCGACCTGCATCAAAACATACAGGACGTATTCAATGAAGCAGGCGTAGAAATCATGTCACCGCACTATTTCGCCAGACGAGACGGAAGCGCTTCCACAATCCCGGCCTCTCCCTATCCGGATGACAGGGTAGAACCGTCTAAGAAATAAATATTTCACGGTAAATAGTTAAAAATGATCCCTCACGAAACAAATCGTGGGGGATTTTATGTTAATTCCTAGTGATAGCGAACCAGTCATCTATTTCCAAGTAGAAGGAGATAACTTGACCTTGATGAACAACGCCTTGCAAAAAGCGGCGGCAGATCTTAACTACACACTAAAACTTGTTCAATAATATAGGCAGCACATCTTTGTATATATAGATCACCCCGATAGTCTTACCGGATCGCCGGAAACTATCGGGGTTTAGTTTTTATTTAAACCATCCTTAACAGATATCGATTATCTGATACCTAACTTGGCTTTGATCGCTTTAGGTAGCGCATCTTTATGAACTACGATATTCATGGTCTTATAACGGACAAACGCTTTAGATACATACCAAATACCGTTGTATTTGCTGTTGGTTCCCCAAGAGTTCTTCACCATATAATACTCGTTACCTTCTTGATCCTTGGCAATACCGAAGATCTGCATACCATGATCGTCGGTCGTCTCGTAATTATCGTAAGCCAACTGGCGCTCCGCTTGCGTACACCATTTCTGAGGTTGCGGTTTTGTGTTCAGCTTCTTTTCCTCCGGTTTCAATTTCAACCAATGAGCCATATCGGAACCGCTCAACTCCTGTACCTTCTCATCATCAGGCATAACGGCCACTCCATCACGGGTAAAACCAGATTCGCTCACGTCGGAACCCCAAGCGATCGTATACCCCGTATTAATGGCATTATCAAAAACCTCCATAAACTCATCCAGTGGCAAGTTATACGACATGGCGTGGCGCCAGTTATCCTGAATCTCAAGCGGGAACTGGGTATAGAACGGATGATGCGTATAAGAAGTCAACGAGACATAATCAGACGCTTTCAAGCCTGTAGACTCAAAGAAAGATTTCGGCGTATATTCCTTTCCTTTATAAGTAAACTTCTCCGGAGCGGTACCTAGATAGATCTGATGTACAGCAGCGACCGCCTTCTTCCATAACATAGCGTTATTCTCATCAGACTGCAATTTGCGCAACCGTCCTTTGGCGATAGCGGCCACCATAGCGTCTGTCAAAGCGGAAAGCTCGGTATGGTTACTCAACGTATCGGAATACATCACGCCCGGGCGCATCACCTCTTCCGGAACCAAGCCGAATGTTTCCATCCCATAGAGCGCGTCATAGAAAGATCCGCCTTGCGAGAACGAGACATCCCCGTGTGTACGTACGGCTGCGTCGGCACGATCCAGATAGGTGTTATATACCGTAAACATCTCGGACAGGTCATACTCGCCCTTTCCCATACGGAGCAACTCCGACTCCAAGAACCCGTATGAGGAATAGCACCAACAGGTACCGGCCCTGTTTTGGTTCTTGACTGGTGTGATCGGGTTCTCTTTCACGGTCGTGAACACGAATCCCTCCTCGCTATCTTTCTTATCCGTGTCCTGCGCTTGGATCGTAGCGGACATCGTCAGAGCGAATAGCATACTTGAAACTAAAATAGTCTTTTTCATGTGAATTTTTATATTTATATTAGTATTAAGTCCGTATCACCCGCGAATGTAAGTTTTTTATCCGTAGCTAACTCTACAAAGTCGTACGTATTTGAGATATTTTATCTAAGTTTGTCTCTTCAGAAAAAAACATATAACTAATTATCTGCAAAATGAGAATATCTATTATTGGTTCGGGTAATATCGGTGGAGCGATCGCACGAGGTTTAGCGAAAGGAACCATGTTCAATGCCTCTGATATCACTTGTACTGCCCAATCGGATGAGACCTTGGAGAAGATGAAAAAGATCGATCCGGACTTTATCTTAACCCATGATAACATGGAAGCGGCACGAAACGCCGATATCATTATAATCGCCGTTAAACCTTGGCGCGTGGAAATGATTATAGATGAGATTAAGTCGGTGCTCGACTTCGAGAAACAAATCATTGTCTCTGTAGCGGCTGGCGTGACTTTCGATCTGTTACATACTTATTTGACCAAGAACACGGACTTCGACTGTCTGGCTACCCCCACGATCTTCCGGATCATGCCCAATACAGCTATCGAGGTGATGAGCAGCATGACTTTCGTTTCCGCCCGCAACGCCTCCAAGGAGCAAACGGACTTGATCATCCATATTTTCAACGAGCTTGGCAACGCCATGTTGGTAGAAGAGCGGCTGATGGGCGCAGGAACGGCATTGGCATCCAGCGGAATCGCTTTCGCTTTGCGTTATATCCGCGCGGCGATAGAAGGTGGCGTGGAACTAGGTTTCTATCCCAAACAAGCGCAAGAGATCGTGGTACATACCGTGAAAGGTGCCGTTGATTTATTGCTCGAGAACAAAAGTAACCCAGAGATGGAGATCGATAAGGTAACGACCCCGGGCGGTATCACCATCAAGGGATTGAATGAGATGGAACTTTCCGGTTTTACCTCTTCCGTGATCCGAGGGTTAAAGGCCAGTAAATAAGTACATCGCTCTCCCTAAACAGCCATTCGCAAATACCGATATCGGCACAGGGCCAAAGCAGTAGTGGCGTAAGCCCGCACCGGTAGTGCTTACGCCACACGCCAATACCGACATCACCCCATGCCGATACCGACGTTTTCTTCAACGGTTATTCTTACGCCTTTCCATCTCAGCCTCCAACATCCGGAGTTCCCGGCCGGTCTGCCCAGCGACAGAGGTATTCTCTTCCGCACGCCGGATCAAATACGGCAGTACATCCCTTACGGAGGCGTAAGGAACATATTTAGTTACGTTATATCCCGCATAGGCAAGATTAAAGGAGATATTATCACTCATCCCCAATAGCTGGGCAAAGAAAACACGGGAATCATCACAGGCGATCCCTTTCTCGTCCATTAATTTAGCCAACTTATAATTACTCTCCTCATTATGCGTTCCCATAAACATCTCGAAACGATCTAAATGATCCATGGTGAAACGAACCGCCGCATCGAAGTTCTCGTCCGTCGCACGCTTATCCTTGCAAATCGGATCAGGATAGTCTAATGCCGCCGCACGCACACGCTCCGCTTCCATATAAGCCCCACGCACGAATTTCACGCCGGCGATATAATCTTTCGCCACGGCGTCATCGTAGATACGGCGCAAATAAGGCATCCGGTCATGGCGATACATTTGCAAGGTGGCGAATACGATCGCACGTTTCTTGTTGAACTTACGCATCGCCTCATCGGTAAGCTTATCGATAGCGTCTTGGAAACAATAATCCTCGGCATCCACTAAGATACGGACGTCGTTATCGTAAGCCCGCTGGCAAAGTGCCATAAAACGCTCACGAAACTCACGAAAATGCCTTACGTCATCTATCGTAAGCTCTTCCCGTTTCTCGGAAGCCTTGGCCAAAAGCTCATCGGTCGTGATCGTGGAAGGTTTAAATACGGCATAGGCTAGATTCGTATTTCCTTTCGCAAAATCGATCGAGCGTAGGGTTTCCTCGAAAGTCGCTTGTATACCCTCCGGGGTCTGCTCGCTTTCCGCTGAATAATCAAGCGTTGATTTCACGTTGTATTTCATCAAGTGGTTGATAGCAGCGGAACAGTCTTGTAAAGTTTCTCCCCCAACGAACTGTTTATATAAGGTAGGCTTCACCGCCCAAGCCAGCGGGAAATGTATTTTCAAGGCTATATTCGTGGCTACTTTGGCGCATTTTACCAACCAAGGATATTTTATCGTATTAAAAAGCCAATAAGCATTTTGTAGTTCTCCTCGCGACTTCGACGAGAAAGCGATCTCGGTATTATTAAAGTCTAACATATCGTATATAGATAAAGGTAACGTCATAGCGTAGAGACGGAGCGTGCCCCGTCTCCCCACAATCAGTTGATATTTCTTAATTGTAACAATTATTTCTCTCCTAAGAACGGATATCCGTAGCTCGTCGGAGGAACCAAACACTCCTTGATACAACGAGGATTCGTCCAGCGAATCAAGTTCAACGGGCCACCCGCCTTGTCATTCGTTCCGGACGCACGGGAACCGCCGAATGGTTGCTGGGCGATCACGGCACCGGTCGGTTTATCATTGATATAGAAATTACCGGCCGAATAGCGCAAGGTATTGAATGCCTTATCGATCGCATAACGATCACGAGCGAAAATCGACCCCGTCAATCCGTACGGAGAAGTACGATCGCAAAGTTCCAAAGTCTCCTCATATTTAGCGTCGTCATATACGTAGATCGTAATCACCGGCCCGAAGATCTCCTCCACCATGCTCTTGAACATCGGATCCGTAGTCTGGATAACCGTTGGCTCCACGAAATAACCAACAGATTTGTCTCCGTTACCACCAAAAAGGACCTCCGCATCCGGAGACTGTTTCGCATAATCGATATAACTCATGATGTTATCGAACGAGGCCTCATCGATCACGGCGTTGATAAAGTTCGTGAAATCCCGCACGTCACCCATCTTAATCTCTTTCAGCATATCTCCTACATAATCTTTCACCTCTTTCCAGAGAGAAGCCGGGATATAGGCCCGAGAACCCGCCGAGCACTTCTGCCCTTGATACTCGAACGCACCACGTACAATAGCGGTAGCCACATCCAACGCAGGAGCGGAAGGATGAGCGAAGATAAAGTTCTTGCCACCTGTCTCGCCTACGATCTTGGGATATGATTTATAATGCCCCAAGTTCTCTCCGATCTGACGCCACAAGGTATTGAACGTAGAAGTAGAGCCTGTAAAATGGAATCCCGCCAAATCACGGCTCGCCGTAATCACCTTACCGATCATGCTACCCTGTCCCGGGATGAAATTCACTACGCCATCGGGCAAGCCGGCCTCTTGGAAAACCTTCATCAAGAAATAGTTCGAATGGATCGCCGTAGTAGAGGGTTTCCATACCGCCACGTTGCCCATCATAGCCGGAGCCATATTCAAGTTGGAAGCGATAGACGTAAAGTTGAACGGCGTGAGCGAGAACACGAAACCTTCCAAGGCACGGTATTCCATACGATTCAATATACCCGTCTCGGAATAAGGTTGATCGGCATATACTTGACTAGCATAGAAAGTGCTGAAACGCAAGAAATCGATCAATTCGCAAGGAGCGTCAATCTCCGCTTGGAACGGATTCTTACTCTGTCCCAACATAACCGAAGCATTCAATATATAACGATATTTCGTAGCCAACAACTCGGCAACACGAAGCATAATGGACGCACGTTCCACCCATGGCAGCTCAGACCATTCCTTATGCGCTTTCATGGCGGCATCGATAGCCATTTGCACTTCTTTCTCGCCCGCCTTATGGTAAGTAGCCAATACGTGATGATGGTCATGAGGCATAACGACCTTACCGGTATTACCCGTACGGATCTCTTTTCCACCAATTACCAGAGGAATATCCCATTCCTCGGAACTAATCTGCGCCAACGCTTTCTTTAAGGATGCTTTTTCACTTGATCCGGGAGCATACGCTTTTACCGGCTCATTAATGGGTTTGGGAAATCTAAAAATAGCATTATCCATAATACTTCAGATTTTAAAAATGGTTATTCAATGAACTTTCTGCTGTAAACATAGCAAATTTATTTTAAAACAGTGGCGTATAAACGTTAATATATATCAACCAAAGATAACCTCATTTCACGGTCTATACAATGATCTAAAAGGTCTCTCCCGAAAACAATCTGCAAAAGTTGTTTGTTACATTAACATATTAATCATCTTAAAGGAATAAAATTATGGAAATTAAAAGAGTTTGGATTGAGGAGGATTGTATCGCTTGCGGTACATGCGAAGGTATTTGCCCGGAAGTATTTACTGTTACAGATCGTTCACGTGTAAACGAAGGAGTCAATTTCAATGATTTCGAGGCGGGCATTAAAGAGGCAACTGAAAGCTGTCCGGTCGAGGTTATCAAGTACGAATAGACAAAATATCATTAACCCTTACTTTTCCGTCCTAGATAAAATCCCAGAATCATTGTGCAATCTTTCATAACACGTTACCTTTGCGAAGGTAAGGTTAAAGACATTACCTCTTACGGGAATAGAAAGAATCGAAATGAGAAGTAAAATGAGAAAATTAGTATTACTAAGTTTTGTTATTGTCGCCTCTTTGCAATTCTGCGAGGCACAATCATTGGATAAGATGCAATGGTTCAACGAGCCGGAACAATGGGAGATCAAAGACAAGTCGCTTTCCATGCAGGTCACTCCCCAAAGCGACTATTGGAGGATTTCCCATTACGGGTTCACGGTAGATGACGCTCCTTTTTATTATGCGACTTATGGGGGTGAATTCGAGGTTAAAGTCAAGATAACCGGTGATTACAAGCAACGTTTCGATCAAGCCGGCCTAATGCTTCGTATCAATCATGAAAATTATATAAAAGCTGGCATAGAATTCGTGGATGGTAAATATAACCTAAGTGCGGTCGTTACGCATAAGACCTCCGATTGGAGCGTTATCACCTTAGACAAAGCGATCCCCTATGTATGGATAAAAGCCGTCCGGAGATTGGACGCCGTGGAGATCTTCTACTCATTCGATGACAAGGAATACACCCTTATGCGTAACGCTTGGCTACAAGACAATATCCCCGTACAAGTCGGGGTTATGGCCGCTTGCCCCGACGGAAAAGGATTTAATGTGACATTCGAGCATTTCAAGGTAAAACACCTTCCGGATCAGCGCCGGTTAGAATGGCTAAAGAAAAATGCTGAATAAGTATTAGATGCTTATCTTTCAAACGCAGATGACACGGATCTACTATTCTTATCCGTATTATCAGCGTCATTTGTATTAAAAACAAGCCATACCTGTTAATTAGAAAAGAAAACAAAGGCTTTCACCTTCTTTTTGCTTTTTATTCCTATCTTTGGAGCGACATAATACAATAATTTCAGTAAAATGAACGAACAGATACAACAAATCGCAGAGCGTCTGGCCGGACTACGGGACGCACTGGAGATTACGCCGGAAGAAATGGCAAAAGTCTGCAACCTCACGACTGAGCAATATTTGCTGCTGGAAAGCGGCACGGTGGATATTTCCGTTAGCGTATTGCATCAGATCTCACAGGCTTATGGCGTAGAATTAACCACGTTGATGTTTGGCGACGAGCCTAAAATGAGTACGTACTTTATTACTCGTAACGGAAAAGGTGTTGCCGTAGAGCGTACGAAAGCCTATAAGTACCAATCATTGGCCGCCGGTTTCGTCGGACGTAAAGCGGACCCCTTCTTGGTAACCGTACATCCCAAACCAGAGGATGAGCCAATGTATCTCAATTCCCATCCGGGACAAGAATACAATATGGTATTAAAAGGACGCCTGTTACTGCAGATCAACAATAAAGATCTTATCTTAGAAGAAGGTGATAGTATTTATTTTAACTCAGAGCTTCCTCACGGTATGAAAGCGCTGAATGGGGAAAAGGTCAGTTTCTTGGCCGTCATTTTATAAACGATCAACAGCATGTTAGAAAGATTTATAGATAAAACGACGTTCGAGTCGCAAGAGGATTTTATTAAAAACTTCAAGATCAAGGTTCCGGAGAACTTCAACTTCGGATATGATGTGGTAGACGCTTGGGCAGAGGAAGAACCGGATAAGAAAGCATTATGTTGGACAAATGATCATGGAAAGCATATCGATTTTACGTTTGCCGACTTGAAACGGTATACGGACCAGACAGCTTCTTATTTCCAATCCTTGGGAATCGGACACGGCGATATGGTGATGCTGATACTGAAACGCCGTTATGAGTTCTGGTTCTCTATCATCGCATTGCATAAATTAGGGGCTGTCGTGATACCGGCTACACACTTACTGACCAAGAAAGATATCGTTTATCGTGCGAATGCCGCTGATATCAAGATGATCGTTTGCGCTGGAGAGGAAGTGATAACAAAACATATTATAGAGGCTTTGCCGGACTCACCGACCGTAAAAAATGTCGTATCCGTAGGGCCGGAAATACCGGAAGGTTTCGAGGATTTCCAACAGGGTATCCAAAACGCCGCTCCTTTCGTCCGCCCCTCTCACCCGAATAGTAATGACGATATCTCTTTGATGTATTTCACCTCCGGTACGACCGGAAACCCAAAAATGGTGGCTCATGACTTTACGTATCCACTGGGGCATATCGTGACTGGCAGTTTCTGGCACAACTTGCATAAGGACAGCCTTCACCTGACGATCGCAGATACAGGTTGGGGCAAAGCAGTTTGGGGCAAGCTATATGGGCAATGGATCGCCGGAGCGACCGTATTCGTCTACGACCACGAGAAATTCACGCCTGCGGATATGTTGCAGATGATACAAGATTACCGGATCACCTCGCTTTGCGCTCCTCCTACGATCTTCCGTTTCTTGATCCGAGAGGATATGACTAAATACGATTTATCATCCTTACAATATTGTACGATCGCCGGCGAGGCTTTGAATCCTGCCGTATTCGACACCTTCTATAAACTGACCGGCATTAAGTTGATGGAAGGCTTCGGCCAGACAGAGACTACGTTGACTGTCGCCACTTTCCCGTGGATGGAGCCGAAACCAGGCTCTATGGGTATTCCTAACCCACAGTATAAGGTCGATTTATTGCGTCCGGACGGAAGCCGTGCGGAGGATGGCGAGCAAGGACAGATCGTGATCCACACAACAAATGGTAAGCCTATCGGGTTATTCAAGGAATACTACCGGGACGCGGAACGTACTCGGGAGGCTTGGCACGATGGCCTGTATTACACGGGAGATGTGGCTTGGCGTGACGAGGATGGTTACTTATGGTTCGTTGGCCGTGCGGACGACGTGATCAAGAGTTCCGGCTATCGTATCGGGCCGTTCGAGGTGGAAAGTGCCTTGATGACTCACCCGGCGGTAGTGGAATGTGCTATCACCGGTGTCCCCGACGAGATCCGCGGACAGGTAGTAAAGGCCACGATCGTATTGGCGAAGGATTATAAAGAGAAAGCGGGTGATGCCTTGATCAAGGAATTGCAAAATCACGTGAAACGTGTCACCGCTCCTTACAAATATCCCCGTGTTGTCGAATTCGTGGACGAACTGCCGAAAACAATCAGCGGAAAGATCCGACGGGTAGAGATCCGGGATAAAGATAATAAATAATAAATCATAACTTTCTTGAAAAGGATCGCTGTAAAAATAGGAAGCAATGTCCTGACCCGCAAGGATGGGACGCTAGATATCACTCGCATGTCTGCGTTGGTTGACCAAGTAGCGGACTTGCATCGGCAAGGTATGGAGATCGTCTTGATCTCCTCCGGTGCCGTGGCTTCCGGGCGAAGCGAGATAAAGGCCGGCAAAAAGCTGGATTCCGTATCGGCCCGACAACTGTATTCGGCGGTAGGACAGGCCAAGCTGATCAACCGGTATTACGAGTTATTCCGGGAGCATGGCATGACTTGCGGGCAAGTGCTTACTACAAAAGAGAATTTCGGGAGCCGTACGCATTACTTGAACCAGAAACATTGCATGGAAGTGATGCTGGAAAACAAGGTAATCCCGATCGTAAACGAAAATGATACGATATCCGTAACCGAGCTGATGTTCACGGATAATGATGAGTTATCCGGCTTGATCGCTACGATGATGGGAATGGATGCCTTGGTGATCCTCAGTAATATAGACGGGATTTATAATGGAAATCCATCGGAGCCGGATAGTTCCGTGATCCGGGAAATCGAATGTGGGAAAACGGACTTGTCGGAGTACGTACAGGCTAGCAAATCATCCTTTGGACGGGGAGGTATGTTGACGAAATGTCATATCGCCCAAAAAGTGGCAGACGAAGGTATAGCCGTCATCATCGCCAATGGCAAAAAAGATAATATCCTTCCGATGTTATTGGCGGTGGATAGCGACACAGTCTGCACCCGTTTCATTCCGGCCTCGAAACCCGTCAGCAGCGTAAAGAAATGGATCGCCCACTCCGAGGGTTTCGCCAAAGGGGAAATACATATCAATAAAGGAGCCGAGGAGGCATTGACCGCCCCAAAAGCGACTAGCGTACTATTGGTTGGCGTAACCCGCATCGAAGGCGATTTCGAAAAAGATGATATCGTAAAGATAATGAATAAGGAAGGCGTGCAAATCGGCGTAGGCTGTACCGCTTATGACAGCGAGGAAGCACGTAAGCAAATAGGGCAACGGGATTTAAAACCGCTTATACATTATGATTATCTATATTTGGATTAAAAAGTATGAATGTAAAAGATATGCTGCGACAGGCATCGGATGCGGCTAAACAATTGATAACGCTATCGGATCAAACGATTATCGGGATCTTAAAGGAGACAGCGCAGGTTCTACGGACTCATACGGAGGAGGTACTCGCCGCTAATCGCCAAGATCTAGAACGTATGGACCCAGCGAACCCGAAATACGACCGGCTGAAATTGACAGAGGAACGGTTACAGGGTATAGCCGCCGATATGGAGAATGTATCGACATTACCTTCTCCATTGAACAAGGTCTTGAGTGAGACTACCCGTCCAAATGGAATGGCTATCCGAAAGGTAACCGTACCTTTCGGAGTGATCGGCGTGATCTATGAGGCCCGTCCGAATGTAACTTTCGATGTTTTTTCCTTATGTTTCCGAAGCGGTAATGTTTGCGTGCTAAAGGGTGGATCGGACGCAGACTCCTCCAACAGAGCCTTGGTACGTATCATCCATTCTGTATTGGAGCACCAGAGGATAAATCCGGCGGTATGTACTTTACTTCCTCCGAATCGAGAGGCTACGGCGGAATTACTGGAAGCGGTTGGCTTGGTCGATCTGATCATCCCCCGAGGAAGTAGCTCCTTGATTCACTTCGTTCGGGAACATGCGAAAGTTTCGGTGATCGAGACAGGAGCAGGCATCTGCCATACCTATTTCGACCGTTTCGGAGACAAGGAGAAAGGACGCAAGATCGTAAATAACGCAAAGACACGGAGGGTCAGTGTATGCAATGCCTTGGATTGCTTACTCATTCACAGAGAACGCCTATCCGATCTTCCGCATATCTGTGGAAAGCTTCCTGACAGCAACGTAACCATTTATGCAGACAAACCGGCTTATGCCGCTCTATCGGGACATTATCCGGAGACACTTTTACAGCACGCTAACGAAAACAGTTTCGGTACCGAGTTCCTCGATTATAAAATGAGTATTCGTACCGTATCCTCTTTAGACGAGGCTCTAGCACATATCGCCCATTACAGTTCAAAACATAGCGAAAGCATCATCAGCGAAAATCCGGAAACGATTCGGCACTTCCAGCAATTAGTAGATGCCGCTTGCGTATACGCAAATGTATCTACCGCCTTTACAGATGGGGCCCAATTTGGATTCGGGGCGGAGATCGGCATCAGTACCCAAAAGCTACATGCCCGGGGACCAATGGCGCTTCCTGAATTAACGACCTATAAATACATCATAGAAGGAGATGGACAGACGAGAGGATGAATTGATCGAATCCCATGGGCATATATCGGTGCATTAAATAAATATTACCTCTATACCTACAACGATTTATCTCTATCTCTGCCAAAACAGAAAAAGATATCCAGCTCCAGATCTAAAGCTATAAAGACCAAAGAACCATTCTGATGGTGAAACGTAACGATGCCCGACATATCGTCTTTTCCGACCTCTTACCAAGAACGTTCGTGATAACCACGTTCTTAACGCCGCACTTTGGATCTCAAAAGTACTGTTGCCAGCGATTACCTTAACGCCTTCGGATGCGTCAGCACAATTCCTTCTTCAAAAAGTAATATATACTGACTTGGGCAAAAATATATACTGACCAAGCAAAGTAAGTACATCTGTCTTTTTTTCTTAGGTTACGGAAAGTACAAATCATGATTTATAGCTACATTTGCCTTTAACAAAATATTATTGTAACAGATATGAAACATTTCACTTGCGTACAGGATTTAGGTGACTTGAAACAAGCGCTTAATGAAGCTTTCGAGATCAAGAAAGATCGTTTCCAGTTTAGTGAACTGGGAAAAAACAAGACGTTGTTGATGATATTTTTCAACTCCAGCCTGCGTACCCGCCTAAGTACCCAAAAGGCTGCCATGAATTTAGGTATGAATACGATCGTTTTAGACGTTAACCAAGGTGCATGGAAGTTGGAAACAGAGCGAGGTGTTATCATGGAAGGTGATAAACCGGAGCATTTGCTGGAAGCTGTACCTGTAATGGGCTGTTATTGCGATGTGATCGGTGTCCGTTCTTTCGCACGCTTTGAGAACAAAGAAGATGATTATAACGAGAAGATATTAAGTCAGTTCATCAAGTATTCCGGCCGGCCGGTATTTAGCATGGAAGCGGCGACACGCCATCCATTGCAAAGTTTCGCCGACTTGATCACAATAGAGGAATATAAGAAGACAGCTCGCCCGAAGGTAGTCATGACTTGGGCTCCTCATCCTAAATCACTACCGCAAGCCGTTCCGAACAGTTTTGCCGAATGGATGAACGCAACAGATTATGAGTTTGTTATCACTCATCCGGAAGGTTATGAGCTTGATCCTAGATTCGTAGGCTACGCTAAAGTGGAATACGATCAGAAGAAGGCTTTTGAAGGAGCAGATTTCATTTACGCAAAGAACTGGTCTGCTTATAAAGATCCGAATTATGGACAAGTAATCAGCACAGATCGTAGTTGGACCGTAGACACAGAGAAAATGGCACTTACGAATAACGCTTATTTCATGCATTGCTTGCCGGTTCGCCGCAATATGATCGTTACTGATGACGTGATAGAGAGTCCGCAAAGTATCGTAATCCCCGAGGCGGCAAACCGTGAGATCTCCGCACAAACCGTATTGAAAAAAATATTGATGGGATTATCCGATCTTTAGAGGGTATTTTTTACAATGAGCATTCTTAGGTGTTTATAATGCCCATTATAAGCATCTAAGAATAGGCATCAAGTTTTTTCAATGTCAACGAGCTATCCCAACAAAAAAGAGTACTCCCCTATTCCTATAGGAAATTACTCTTTTTATAGCTGAAAACAAATCTATTAAGCCTCTCCTGTCGGACCTGCGAAGTCCTCAAAATTAGCTGTTTTGTTATTATTATTTCCTGCTTGAAGTTGTTCTCCAAATTTCTTAATATTGTCTTGCAAAGCGAATAACAAACGTTGAGCGTTATCCGGAGTCAAGATTACACGGCTTTTTACTTGTGCCTTAGGAGCTCCCGGAACCACCCGGATGAAATCCAGGATAAATTCAGAGCTTGAATGAGATATAATAGCCAAATTGGCGTAAGTTCCTTGTGCCATTTCTTCAGATAACTCGATCTGAATCTCGTTATTGGCCGGTTTGTTGTTTTCCATACTTTCTTCTTTTAAATTTATGGTGATTAAAAATTGCGAAGACAAATATACATATTTATTCTGGGGTTACAAAGGAGTTGAAGACTATAAATGCAAAAACGGCTACCTTCGCAGGCAGCCGTTTTCTAGTTGTGTTTTTAATTCTCAATTCTTTAGACCAATGTAAAAATACCTTTTGTGTTTGATATAAAGGGTTTTGGCGTTTTAGTTAAGGTCCATTTTGTCTAAGTGCTAATCTCTTTCACTTGAACTTTACAAAAGTAAGGGCTTTAGCAAAGACCACCAAATACTATATGTGCAATAAATAATACTATATCATCAACACTTGACACAAATCAATGTAAACATGCTTTAAATCATGTTTTAAATTATAAACCTCGAACGGGAATATTTCTCCCTGTATTCCGTAGGGGTACTCCCCCTACGCCGTTTGAATATCCGGTTGAAATTCGATAGATTATTAAAACCGCACCTATAACATATTTCAGAAATACTGTCACTTGTATCGGTCAGGCGATATACCGCCTTGGCTACTCGGATCTCATTCAAGTTATCAATAAATGTCTTTCCCGTCCACTTCTTCAAAAAACGCATCAATGAGGCATCACTCATATTTGTTAACTTTGCCACTTCCGACAAGGTGATACGTTTTTGATAATTTTCGTGTAAATATAACATGATACTATCTAAACGATCAGTATCGTTATTATTATAGTTCTTTACCGTGTTCACGGCATTCAACCGACGGGCAGCTTTATCCAATGACAGAACTTTAAGAATCTCGATCAAACGTAGCAGGTTCTGGAAAGAATCCGACTTGTTATCATTCGACAACATTCTTAATTTATCTTGAATACCTAGTATCATTTCCCGACTAAAAACAAGACCGCTGGAGGCATTATCAAACATATCTTTCATAGTCTTGAAATGCCGTCTATTGATCAAGCTATCAAATAAAGATTTATGAAATTGTATCGTTATCTCAAAGATCCCATTACACGGACACTTATGGTTCGAGTAAGCATGCTTCGTCCCTCCCGCAATCAACACCAAGTCCAGATCATCGATTTCCTCAATCGAATCGCCAACTATCCGGATAGCGCCAGTAGCATTCTCCAAATAGTTCAACTCAAACTCCAGGTGTACATGTAATGGAAAATTAAACCCCGACTTCGGGCGCTGCATGACCAAGAAGCAATCTTCTGATGAAAGCGGGGTCGTTTCCTTCAATACGTCTACTTTCCCCATACACAAAAAACTTTTCTTATTCGAGTATCAGCGTACTGATTACCGGGCAATGGTCGGATGGAAACAGATTATTCAACGTTTCAGTCAATACTCCATGACGCAACACCTTGATATTCCCTTTCACGAAGATATAATCGATCCATTCACGCTTGTCATAAGAGATCTTTCCAAAATCATGGAATGTCCATTCCGGACCGTAGATAAACCCTGCGATCGTGCGGGAATGAGTCAAATAACGAGGATCACTCGGATTAGTCAATACTCGTATCGGTTCATCAGAAGGCACTGCATTGAAATCACCCGTCACGATTATAGGCAAATCCTCGGATAAATTCTTTGCTTGCTCCAACACCAAAGAAGCTCCTTCATGACGAGCCACTTTTCCCATATGATCCAAATGCGTATTCAGGAAGAAAAATTTCTTTCCCGTATGCTTATCTTTCAAGATCGCCCAAGTAGCTACACGCTCGCATGCGGCGTCCCAACCTTTCTTACCAACGGCATTTATATCTTCAGCTAACCAGAAATTACCGCTTTTCTCAACAGAGAAGCGATCTTTACGATAGAAAATCGGAGCGTACTCCCCTTTTGTCTTGCCATCCTCGCGACCAACACCTACATAAGCAAATTCCGGTAAACGATCAAGCAAATCATTCAGCTGATTACTCAAGACCTCTTGCGCACCGAACACATCCGCCTCATGGAATTTCACTAAATCAACAGCAAACTCTTTTCTGAATTTCCATTGATTATCCTTATCCCCCGAATTATCGTAACGGATGTTATAAGACATTACATTCATTTTCTCATCGTTATTTTTAGCGAATAAGTAACCTGTAGCAAATAAAGCCCCCATTAAACAAAGTAAAATTCTCTTCATGATATTGATTATTATATGTTTCTTATATATATCAGTATTTATCTTATGGTCTTTGATACCTCACAAAAATAAAGTTTATCCATTTATTAAGCAAATAAGGAAGAACAAAAAAGGCCTACAGATTACTCTACAGGCCTTTCTTTATAGTTTATTAAACGTTCCTATTCTTCATCATCTTTGTCTATGGCATTGAAATCAACCACGTTCTTGCGATTTGCGAAGATACGGTCGAACTCATCCTTTGCACCTACGATCAGCTTATCAAACTCACGCTGACCAGTACCAGCAGGAATCAAGTGACCACAGATAACGTTCTCTTTCAAACCTTCCAAACGGTCAACCTTTCCGTTGATAGCAGCCTCGTTCAAGACCTTCGTCGTCTCTTGGAAAGATGCGGCAGACATAAAGCTGTTGGTCTGCAAAGCGGCACGTGTGATACCTTGAAGTATCTGGTTCGCTGTAGCCGGAATAGCGTCACGTACCTCGACCAACTTAAGGTCACGACGTTTCAACATACTATTCTCGTCTCTCAACTTCCGTGCAGTCACGATCTGTCCGGCTTGCAATGTCTGAGAATCTCCCGGATCCGTAACCACTTTCTTGCCCCAGATACGATCGTTCTCGTCCATTACCTCCAACTTATCAACCACCTGCTGCTCCAAGAAGCGAGTATCTCCCGGATCAACCACCTCTACCTTACGCATCATCTGACGAACGATAACCTCGAAATGCTTATCGTTGATCTTCACACCCTGTAGACGGTATACATCCTGAACCTCATTCACTATATATTCCTGTACGGCCGTTGGACCTTTGATCGCCAAGATATCCGAAGGAGTGGTAGCACCGTCTGACAACGGCATACCCGCACGGATATAGTCGTTCTCCTGAACCAATAATTGTTTAGACAGAGGAACCATATATTTCTTAACCTCACCCAACTTAGAAGTTACAGTGATCTCACGATTACCACGTTTGATCTTACCGAATCCTACCTCACCGTCAATCTCAGATACGACAGCAGGGTTAGACGGGTTACGAGCCTCGAACAACTCAGTTACACGAGGAAGACCACCGGTAATATCACCAGCCTTACCTACAGCACGAGGTATCTTAACCAAAACTTCACCAGCCTTCACGACATCACCATTATCTTTCACGACGTGAGCACCCAACGGCAAAGAGTAGTTCTTCAAGTAATTACCATTCTCGTCTACGATATGAGCGGCCGGAGCCTTCGTCTTATCCTTAGACTCAATGATGATCTTTTCCTTCAAACCAGTAGTCTCATCACTCTCAACCTTGTAAGTTACGTTCTCTACCAGGCTCTCGAACTCAATCTTACCGGAAACCTCTGATACGATTACGGCATTGAACGGATCCCACTCGATAATTACGTCACCTTTCTTTATTGAGTCACCGTTGTTGAAGAACAACTTAGAACCATAAGGTATATTATGAGTCAACAACACGATCTTCGTGTTCGGATCAACAATACGCATTTCAGCCAGACGACTTACTACTACCAAATGTTTCTTTCCGCTCACCTCGTCTACTGCCTCAACAGCACGAAGCTCGTCAACCTCTAAAATACCATCATATTTAGATGTAATACTATTCTCCGTAGCGATGTTGGACGCAATACCACCGACGTGGAATGTACGCAACGTCAACTGTGTACCCGGCTCACCGATAGACTGTGCGGCGATTACACCGACAACCTCACCCTTCTGAACCATACGGTTCGTAGCCAAGTTACGTCCGTAGCACTTAGCGCAAACACCCTTCTTAGACTCACAAGTTAATACGGAACGAATCTCGACGCTCTCGATTGGAGAGTCTTGGATTGCCTTAGCCGCATCCTCACGGATTTCCTCACCAGAACGAACAATAACTTCGCCCGTAATCGGATGGATCACATCGTGAACAGATACACGACCTAAGATTCTCTCATACAAGGAAGCGATCACCTCCTCGTTATTCTTCAATTCCGTACAAACCAAGCCACGCAATGTACCACAGTCTTCCTCGTTTACGATCACGTCGTGAGAAACGTCAACCAAACGACGAGTCAAATAACCTGCGTCGGCAGTCTTCAAAGCGGTATCGGCCAAACCTTTACGAGCACCGTGAGTAGAGATAAAGTACTCTAACACGGACAAACCTTCCTTAAAGTTAGATAGGATCGGGTTCTCGATAATCTGACCACCTTCAGCACCACTCTTCTGCGGTTTCGCCATCAAACCACGCATACCGGACAACTGACGAATTTGCTCTTTAGAACCACGGGCACCGGAATCCATCATCATGTAGATTGAGTTGAATCCATCGTTATCCGCCGTCAATTGCTTAATCAAGATATTAGACAAGTTACTATTAACGTGTGTCCAAGTATCGATGATTTGGTTATAACGCTCGTTGTTAGTAATGAAACCCATATTATAGTTAGCCATGATCTGCTCAACCTCCTCATATCCCTTCTGGACCAACGCATCTTTTTCAGCAGGAATAAGCACATCGGCCAAGTTGAAAGACAAACCACCCTTAAATGCCATATAATAACCCAAGTTCTTGATATCATCCAAGAACTGAGCAGTACGAGCCACGCCACAAGCCTTGATTACCCGACCGATGATGTCGCGAAGAGACTTCTTGCCCAACACCTCGTTTACATAACCAATCTCTTTCGGAACGAACTCGTTTACCATCAAACGTCCAACGGAAGTCTCAACCATCGTCTTCACCAAGTTGCCGTTCTCATCCAAATCCTCCACGTAAACATGGATCGGAGCATGGATATCCAACTTCTTCTCATTGTAAGCGATCGTAGCCTCTTCCGGACCATAGAAAGTCAAACCTTCGCCTTGTGTACCTTTGCGCAACTTGGTAATATAATACAAACCGAGCACCATATCCTGAGAAGGTACGGTAATAGGAGCACCATTCGCGGGGTTCAAGATATTGTGTGAAGCTAACATCAGCATTTGAGCTTCCAAAACAGCCTCATTACCTAACGGCAAATGAACAGCCATCTGGTCACCGTCAAAGTCGGCGTTGAATGCCGTACATGCCAACGGGTGCAACTGGATAGCCTTACCCTCGATCAATTTCGGCTGGAACGCTTGGATACCCAAACGGTGCAATGTCGGGGCACGGTTCAACAATACCGGATGACCTTTCATTACGTACTCCAAAATATCCCAAACAACCGGTTCCTTACGGTCAACGATCTTCTTGGCAGATTTCACCGTCTTCACGATACCGCGCTCGATTAATTTACGGATAACAAAAGGCTTATAAAGCTCGGCAGCCATATTCTTCGGCAAACCGCACTCGTGCATCTTTAATTCCGGACCTACGACAATAACCGAACGAGCGGAATAATCAACACGCTTACCTAGCAAGTTCTGACGGAAACGACCTTGTTTACCTTTCAAACTGTCGGACAAGGACTTCAATGGGCGATTGGCATCAGTCTTTACAGCGCTCGATTTACGAGAGTTATCAAACAAAGAGTCCACGGCTTCCTGAAGCATACGTTTCTCATTACGTAAGATCACTTCCGGAGCCTTAATATCGATCAATCGTTTTAAACGGTTATTACGGATAATAACACGACGATACAAATCATTCAAGTCAGAAGTAGCGAAACGACCACCGTCCAACGGAACCAACGGACGCAATTCGGGAGGGATCACCGGGATCACCTTCATGATCATCCATTCCGGCTTGTTACGACCTTTGGACGCACGGAAAGATTCAACCACCTGAAGGCGTTTCAAGGCCTCGTTCTTTCTCTGTTGAGATGTGTCCGTGTTCGCACGATGACGCAACTCATAAGAAAGAGAATCCAAGTCCAAACGAGCCAACAGATCATAAACAGCCTCAGCGCCGATCTTAGCGATGAACTTATTCGGATCCGTATCCTCTAGCAATTGATTTTCTCTTGGAAGGCTATCCAAAATGTCCAGATATTCCTCCTCTGATAATAGGTCTAACTCACCGACCGTGTCTACGCAACCTGGCTGGATCACGACGTAGCGTTCGTAATAGATGATGGAATCTAGTTTCTTGGTAGGAAGACCTAGCAAGTAACCGATTTTATTAGGCAAAGAACGGAAATACCAAATATGGGCAACGGGAACCACCAAATGGATGTGTCCCATACGTTCACGACGAACTTTCTTTTCCGTAACTTCCACTCCACAACGATCGCAGACAATGCCTTTGTAACGGATACGCTTGTATTTACCGCAATGGCACTCATAGTCCTTGATCGGACCAAAGATACGCTCACAGAACAAACCGTCACGCTCAGGCTTATACGTACGATAGTTAATTGTTTCCGGTTTCAAAACCTCACCGCTGGAGTTCTCTAGGATCTCCTCAGGGGATGCCAGACCGATGGTTATTTTTGAAAAGTTACTCTTTATCTTGTTTTCTTTTCTAAAGGCCATATTATTTATTTATAAAGAGTTATCAATAGATAAAGTAGACGGGCCATAGCCCATCTACTTCTTTATTGTTATTGAATTAATCCAGAGTGAAACTCAAACCAAGTCCTCTCAACTCGTGCAATAATACATTCAGAGATTCAGGGATACCCGGCTGTGGCATCGGATCACCCTTCACGATCGCCTCATAAGCCTTCGAACGTCCTACAACGTCATCAGACTTAATCGTAAGAATTTCCTGAAGAACATGAGCGGCACCAAAGGCTTCCAGAGCCCAAACCTCCATCTCTCCGAAACGCTGACCACCGAACTGTGCCTTACCACCTAACGGCTGTTGTGTAATCAAAGAGTACGGACCGATTGAACGGGCATGCATCTTATCGTCAACCATGTGACCCAACTTCAAAAAGTAAGTAACACCCACCGTAGCAGGTTGGTCAAAACGCTCACCAGTACCACCATCATACAAATAAGACTTACCGTAGCGAGGAATACCAGCCTTGTCTGTCCATTCGTTCAAATCATCCAAAGTCGCACCATCGAAAATCGGAGTAGCGAACTTAACGTCCAATTCACGTCCAGCCCAACCCAACACAGCCTCGAAAATTTGTCCCAAGTTCATACGAGAGGGCACACCCAGCGGGTTCAAGCAGATATCCACCGGAGTACCGTCTTCCAAGAACGGCATATCCTCCTGACGAACGATCTTTGATACGATACCCTTGTTACCGTGGCGACCGGCCATCTTATCACCTACCTGAATCTTACGTTTCTTGGCGATATAAACCTTAGCCATCTGTACGATACCTGTCGGCAACTCATCACCAATCGTCAAGTCGAACTTCTTACGTCTCAACTCAGCGTCAAGTTCCTTGTACTTCTTCAAGTAATTCAAGATAACCAACTTGATCAACTCATTCTTCTGAACGTCTGCCGTCCACTTACTTACTTGGATAGAGTTATAATCCAATTCTTCCAGAGATTTGCGGGTAAATTTAGCACCCTTAGCAATAATCTCCGTATTCATATAGTCTTTAACACCTTGAGAAACCTTGCCGTTTGTAAGCACTAATAACTTATCAACTAACAAAGTCTTCAAGCTAGCCATCTTTTCTTCGTATTCCTCGTCCAACTTCGGCAAGATCGCCTTATCAGTCAATCTAGATTTACGTTTCTTGACAGCCTTCGAGAACAAAGCGGTCTCGATAACCACACCACGCAAAGACGGAGTAGCTTTCAAGGAAGCATCCTTCACATCACCCGCTTTATCACCGAAGATAGCACGCAACAACTTTTCCTCCGGAGATGGATCAGACTCTCCCTTCGGAGTGATCTTACCAATCAAGATATCACCCGGCTCGATACGAGCACCTACACGAACGATACCTCTCTCATCCAAATCCTTGGTAGCCTCTTCGCTGACGTTAGGGATATCGGAAGTTAATTCTTCCATACCACGCTTTGTCTCACGTACCTCAAGGATATACTCGTCAACATGAACAGACGTAAAGAAGTCTTCGCGAACCATACGCTCGTTCAACACGATAGCATCCTCATAGTTATAACCCTTCCAAGGCATATAAGCCACCTTCACGTTACGTCCCAAAGCAAGCTCGCCTTTCTGGGTTGAATAACCTTCTGTAAGGATATCGCCGGCTTTCACACGTTGTCCGCGATGACAGATCGGTTTCAAATCGACCGTTGTGCTTTGGTTAGTCTTACGCCATTTCGGGATATTATATGTCTTAACCGCATCCTCGAAGCTAACGAATTCTTCATCCTCCGTGCGGTCATATTTAATCTTGATACAAGTAGCATCAACGAATACAACCTCGCCCTCACGCTCAGCCATAATCTGAGTACGAGAGTCACGGGCAACCTGCGCCTCAATACCGGTACCAACAATCGGAGCGTCCGTACGCAACAAAGGAACCGCCTGACGCATCATGTTAGATCCCATCAACGCACGGTTAGCGTCATCGTGTTCCAAGAAGGGGATCAAAGAAGCTGCGATAGAAGCGATCTGCTGCGGAGCCACATCCATCAAATCTAGCTCAGAAGGAGGAACAACCGGGAAGTCAGCCTCAAAACGAGCCTTTACCTTATCACGGATAAACTTACCGTTATCATCCAATGGAGCGTTACCCTGAGCGATTGTCAACTCTTCCTCTTCCTCCGCCGTGTAGTATTGTAAGCCTTCCTCTGAGAAGTCAACCTTTCCATCTGCCACCTTTCGATACGGAGTCGAGATGAAACCAAGATCGTTGATCTTAGCGTATACACATAAAGAAGAGATCAAACCGATGTTCGGACCTTCCGGGGTCTCAATCGGACAAAGACGACCATAATGCGTATAGTGAACGTCACGAACCTCGAATCCGGCACGCTCTCTAGATAAACCTCCCGGACCTAGGGCTGATAAACGACGCTTGTGCGTGATCTCCGCCAACGGGTTCGTCTGGTCCATGAACTGAGACAAGGCATTCGTTCCGAAGAAAGAGTTAACCACAGAAGAAATCGTCTTCGCATTAATCAAATCAATCGGAGTGAACACCTCATTATCGCGAACGTTCATACGCTCACGAACTGTACGTGACATACGAGCCAAACCAATACCAAACTGGTTATACAATTGCTCGCCAACCGTACGTACACGACGGTTGCTCAAGTGATCGATATCATCCACGATAGCCTTCGAGTTGATCAACTCGATCAGGTACTTGATGATCTCAATAATATCTTCTTTAGTCAAGACCTTAACATCAGCGCTTGTAGTAAGGCCTAACTTCTTGTTGATTCTGTAACGTCCTACCTCACCCAGATCATAACGTTTCTCAGAGAAGAACAGATTCGTGATAACCTCTCGTGCGCTAGCCTCGTCAGCCGGCTCCGCATTTCTCAACTGTCTGTAGATATACAACACAGCTTCCTTCTCGGAGTTACTCGGGTCTTTCTGGAGTGTATTATATATAATAGCATAGTCGGATAGATTCTGGTCCTCACGATGCAACAAAATATTTTGCGTACCTGAATCCAAGATAGCCTCAATATTATCGCTATCCAGTACAGACTCACGGTCAATGATTACATCGTTACGTTCAATAGAAACCACCTCACCGGTATCCTCATCTACGAAATCCTCCACCCAAGTCTTCAAAACACGAGCGGCTAGCTTACGTCCGATAAACTTCTTCAGGTTTGCTTTCGTTACCTTCACCTCTTCCGCAAGGTTGAAGATTTCAAGAATATCTCTATCGCTTTCAAAACCAATAGCTCTCAAAAGAGTAGTTACAGGCAATTTCTTTTTACGGTCGATGTAAGCGTACATCACATTGTTGATGTCCGTAGCGAACTCGATCCATGACCCCTTGAACGGGATAATACGTGCGGAGTACAACTTCGTTCCGTTTGCGTGCGTGCTTTGTCCAAAGAATACGCCCGGAGAACGATGCAACTGAGACACGACAACGCGCTCGGCACCGTTGATCACGAAAGTACCTCTGTCCGTCATATAAGGGATTGGGCCCAAGTATACATCTTGGATCACCGTATCGAAGTCCTCATGATCCGGGTCCGTACAGTACAGTTTTAGCTTCGCTTTTAAAGGCACGCTATAAGTTAACCCACGAGCGATACACTCATCAATAGTGTAACGAGGTGGATCTATATAGTAATCTAAGAACTCCAACACAAAATTGTTACGGGTATCCGCAATCGGAAAATTCTCGGCAAATACCTTATACAATCCCTCCTTCTTTCTCTTTTCAGGAGGAGTGTCAAGTTGAAGAAAGTCTTGGAACGACTTCAATTGAACTTCGAGAAAGTCCGGATACGGGAACTGATTCTTTATCGAAGCAAAATTAACTCTTTGGTTTTCAGCTGTTGAAGACATCTAGTAAGGAATTTATTGAACTTATTGAAATTATAGACACAAAAAGGTTAAGAGTCTTCGTAGTCGGAGACTCTTAACCAAATCACCTGGAAACCAGGTTATAAATACTATTTAAGCTCAACTTCAGCTCCAGCCTCTTCCAACTGTTTCTTCAATGCCTCAGCATCAGCTTTAGCGATACCTTCCTTGATTGCACTAGGAGCGCTATCTACCATATCCTTAGCCTCTTTCAAGCCAAGACCAGTTAATTCTTTAACTAACTTAACGATAGCTAACTTATTAGCACCAGCTGCTTTCAATACAACATCGAAAGAAGTCTTCTCCTCTGCAGCGGCAGCAGCACCACCAGCAGCAGGACCAGCAACAGCAACAGCTGCAGCAGCAGGTTCGATACCGTACTCTTCTTTAAGGATAGTAGCTAATTCGCTA
This sequence comes from Parabacteroides distasonis, assembly GCF_004793765.1. Taxonomy (GTDB): domain Bacteria; phylum Bacteroidota; class Bacteroidia; order Bacteroidales; family Tannerellaceae; genus Parabacteroides; species Parabacteroides distasonis_A. Next base: position 36,692 of record NZ_SRYM01000016.1, read on the forward strand.
ACTTCTTTAACGGTCAAGTTTACTAATTGTTCTGCAAAAGCTTTCAAATCTGCCATTTTTGTATGATTTAAATGATTATTTATCTGTGTAATGTTTTAATGAAAAATTATCTTTCTTCCAAAGTCTTCAACAGACCATGGATAGTTTGTCCTGATGACTGAAGAGCAGAGATAACGTTCTTCGCCGGAGATTCCAACAATGCGATAACATCGGCGATAAGTTCGTTTTTGCTCTTGATATTTACTAATGCCTCAAGATTCTCAGCACCTACGTAGAAGCTTTCTTGTACGTAAGCAGCCTTCAAAGCCGGTTTAGCGACTACATCTTTTTTAGCATCCTTAGTAAAATCCTTAATCAGGCGAGCGGGAGCATTAGCGACTTGTGAGAACATCACAGCCGTATTGCCTTTCAAAGCTACGTTAAGATCAGAGAAGTCACCTTCAATGTTCTCCAACGCTTTCTTAAGCAAGTTATTCTTTACAACGACTAACTTAACCTCACGCTTGAAACACTCTCTTCTCAATTTGCTGGTTTTCTCAGCGTCCAACGCCTCGATATCCGTCAAATAGAAATTAGGATATTCCTTTAATGTCTCAGTTAATTGACCTATAACAGTTCCTTTATCTTCCTTTCTCATTGTTCAATTGTTTTTTAGTTTTCTTCAACTGATTTGGGGTCAATTTTAATACCCGCACTCATAGTACTAGAAAGATAAATACTCTTTATATACGCACCTTTAGCCGCAGTAGGTTTCAACTTGATCAAAGTTAAAATGAACTCCTTTGCATTGTCACGAATCTGTTCCGGAGTGAATGACACCTTACCAACAGATGTGTGAACGATACCGCTCTTATCTACCTTAAAGTCGATCTTACCTTGCTTAACTTCCTTCACCGCATTTCCGATCTCATTGGTAACCGTACCACTCTTTGGGTTAGGCATCAAACCACGAGGGCCTAATACGCGACCAAGAGCACCGATCTTACCCATGATAGAAGGCATAGTGATGATAACGTCAATGTCAGTCCAACCGCCTTTAATTTTATCAATATACTCATCCAATCCAACATAGTCAGCTCCAGCGGCAGTAGCTTCAGCTTCCTTGTCCGGGGTACATAATGCGAGAACCCTAACCTGCTTACCAGTTCCGTGAGGCAATGAAACCACGCCTCTCACCATTTGATTGGCCTTACGGGGGTCAACACCTAAACGGACATCAACATCTACAGATGCGTCAAACTTAGTTGTAGTAATTTCCTTCACTAAAGCTGAAGCTTCTTTCAATGTATATGCTTTCCCAGCTTCAATCTTGCCCAAAGCCAACTTTTGATTTTTTGTAAGTTTACTCATCTCAATTGAAGTTTATTAATTATTACCCGGGAATGTCCCTTTAACAGTGATACCCATACTTCTAGCTGTTCCTGCAACCATTCTCATGGCTGACTCGACAGTAAAGCAGTTTAGATCGACTAATTTGTCTTCAGCGATAGCTTTCACCTGCTCCCATGTGATCTCAGCGATCTTAGCACGGTTAGGTTGAGCGGAACCGCTCTTCTTCTTAGTAGCTTCCAACAACTGGATTGCCACAGGAGGAGTTTTAACGACAAAGTCGAAAGACTTATCGACATAGTAAGTAATTACAACAGGTAATATCTTACCAGCCTTGTCTTGGGTCTTGGCATTAAATTGCTTGCAAAACTCCATAATATTAATACCCTTAGAACCCAAAGCAGGTCCTACTGGGGGAGAAGGGTTTGCTGCTCCTCCTTTAATCTGCAATTTGATTTGTCCAGCAACTTCTTTAGCCATTGTTTCTAAAATTTTTTAGATATATAACATCAATAACAGAAAGGTAGCACTTTTCGTAACCAGAGTACTATTCTTTCTCAACTTGCATATAACCCAACTCAAGGGGAGTTTTTCGTCCGAAGACCTTAACCATCACCTTAAGTTTCTTTTTCTCGGCGTTGACCTCTTCGATTATACCCGTGAAACCGCTGAACGGTCCAAAAGTAATCTTCACACTCTCGCCAACATAGAACTGGATATCCAGATCCTCTTGTTGTTCCTGCAACTCGTCAACCGTACCTAAGATACGATTCACTTCCGCAGGGCGTAATGGCACGGGGGTATCAGAACCACCCAAGAAACCAATCACATTCGGAATGTTCCGCAATCGATGAGCAACCTCACCGACCAAAGCCGCCTCGACCAGCACATAACCCGGTAAGTAAGCTCTTTCTTTCATGACCTTCTTACCGTTTCGTACCGTAAAAGTTTTCTCGGTCGGAATCAAGACTTGAGATACATACTCTCCCAAATCCGTATTCTTCAACTCAGCCTCTAGATATTCCCGCACCTTGTTCTCCTTGCCACTAATGGCACGCAGAACATAAAATTTCTTTTGGATATCAGACATACCTTAACTGATTAGAAAATTTGGTTGTAGAAGAAACGCATAACAGCCTCGAAGGCCCCGTCAACAACAAAGATCAATGCGGCGATGATAAGGGAAGCAAACATAACAACAACCGCACTATTGGAAAGCTCTGCTCTCGTAGGCCAAGAAACTTTATAAACAAGTTCGTTATAAGATTCCTTAATATAAGTAATTATCTTTTTCATCGAATCTATAGATTTTAGCACGGAAGGAGAGGCTCGAACTCCCGACACCTGGTTTTGGAGACCAGTGCTCTACCAACTGAGCTACTTCCGTAGAAATAGCCAGCCCTTAAAAAGACTGGCTATAGCATTATCTAATGCTTGAATTAGTTCTCTAATTCTGTGATCTGGCCTGCACCTACTGTACGTCCACCCTCGCGGATAGCGAAACGAAGACCTACGCTACATGCTACCGGATAGATCAACTCAACCTCGATCGTTACGTTATCACCCGGCATTACCATCTCAGTTCCTTCCGGCAAAGTGATCTCACCAGTTACGTCCAATGTACGGATGTAGAACTGAGGACGATATTTGTTATGGAACGGAGTGTGACGACCACCTTCTTCTTTCTTCAAGATATAAACCTCAGCCTTGAACTTAGAGTGCTCTTTAACCTGACCCGGGTGGCAGATTACCATACCACGTTTGATCTCATTCTTATCGATACCGCGAAGCAACAGACCTACGTTGTCACCAGCCTCACCTTGATCCAACAATTTACGGAACATCTCAACACCTGTAACAACAGATTTCTTACCAGCAGCGCCAAGACCGATGATCTGAACTTCCTCACCTACCTTAACGATACCTGTCTCGATACGACCTGTAGCAACAGTACCACGACCTGTGATTGAGAATACGTCCTCAACCGGCATCAAGAACGGCTTGTCGATTTCGCGCGGAGGCAGAGGAATCCAAGTATCACAAGCTTCCATCAACTCCATTACTTTATCTTCCCATTGAGCATCACCGTTCAATGCACCAAGAGCAGAACCACGGATGAATGGAGTGTTGTCACCGTCGAATTGATAGAATGAAAGCAACTCTCTCATCTCCATCTCAACCAATTCCAACATTTCCTCATCGTCAACCATGTCACACTTGTTCATGAAAACAACCAATCTCGGAACGTTTACCTGACGAGCCAAAAGGATGTGCTCGCGAGTTTGAGGCATAGGACCATCAGTAGCAGCAACTACGATGATAGCACCGTCCATCTGAGCAGCACCAGTTACCATGTTCTTTACGTAGTCGGCGTGACCCGGACAGTCTACATGAGCATAGTGACGATTTGCAGTCTGATACTCTACGTGAGCAGTGTTAATAGTAATACCTCTTTCTTTTTCTTCAGGAGCGTTGTCGATAGAATCGAATGAACGCAGCTCTGAAAGACCTTTCTTTGCCAATACTGTTGTGATAGCAGCTGTCAAAGTTGTTTTACCGTGGTCAACGTGACCAATCGTACCAATGTTCACATGTGGTTTCGATCTGTCAAATTTCTCTTTTGCCATAACTTAATTGTTCTTTATTTGATTAATGATCATGTTCTATTTCCAATTGAGCCGGTGCCGAGACTTGAACTCGGGACCTCTTCCTTACCAAGGAAGTGCTCTACCGCTGAGCTACACAGGCGAAATAAAAAGAGCGGAAGACGGGGCTCAAACCCGCGACCCTCAGCTTGGAAGGCTAATGCTCTATCAACTGAGCTACTTCCGCAAGACCGAATGAACCAATTGACCTTATCTTTTGTTTCATCCGTGTGGGCAGTGATGGATTCGAACCACCGAAGGCGAAAGCCAGCTGAGTTACAGTCAGCCCCATTTGGCCACTCTGGTAACTGCCCATTCTAATACATCCTTTGAGCCTCTTGTCGGATTCGAACCAACGACCCCGAGATTACAAATCACGTGCTCTGGCCAACTGAGCTAAAGAGGCAATATTTCTAAAAGAAGCCGTTTCGTCACCACGGCGAAACGGCTGCAAATTTAGACATTATTTCTTACATACCAAATTTATCTACCGTTTTTTTTATTTGGCTCTGATTTTTTCTTTGAATTTAACCAGTTGTTTCTCCAAAGCCTCAACACAATCGTCTATCGCCCCTTCGAAAGTATCGTTTATTTTATCAGCGAAACATTCCCCGTTCTTCACGGACAACATTATACTGGCTTGCTTATTCTTCACCGTCTCAGGCTTAACCACCTTCAATGTAACCTCTGCCAATATAATACCATCGAAGTATTGCTCCAATTTAGAAACTTTCTTCTGAATAAACGCCTCCAACTGTGCAGTTGCGTCAAAATGAATTGCTTGAATTCTAACGTCCATAATAACCTCCTTCTTTTTTTGCTCTTGGATGAGCATGATACACTTTTTTTAATTCCTCAAAGGTTGTATGCGTGTAAACACTGGTAGACGCCAAACTGCTATGACCTAACAAATCTTTCACAGCGTTCAGCTCAGCCCCATTGTTTAACATACTCGTTGCAAATGAATGTCGTAACACGTGTGGACTTCGTTTCGCCAACATAGGTATCTCCGACAATTGCTTTTTTACTATATTGTAAACAATCCCCGTTGATAATTGGTTCCCGTTCTTACGGACGAGAAACCATTCACTGGACGTCTCCACCTCACGATCACGGACTTCCGTGTATGCAAGCATTAAGTTTTTTAAACCCTCCGCAAAAGGAATCAACCGCTGCTTGTTCCGCTTTCCGGTTACCTTGACCTGCATCGCCTCAAAATCCACATCCACGTTTCGTATGCCGATTAACTCAGAGCGGCGCATCCCAGTATCGTATAGCATCTCAATGACCAACCGATTCCTCACACCTTCAAAATCCTCATCAAATCCGTCCCCGTCCAACAACGCCTCCAACTCGCTATCCTTAATAAAATAAGGTAAAGGCTTCTTCGTTTTCGGACCGTTCACCAATCTCAACGGATTTGCGGAGACTATTCCCCGTTTCATGAGAAACTTAAAAAAAGATTTCAAAGAACTTAATTTCCGGTTTACCGATACGGGCGATAGCTTCTCGTCCATCAAACTGACGATCCAGCTTCTCACGAAATCCGAGTCGATTTCCCCGGGGTCAAATACACCTTCTCGATGCTCTCTTACATACCTCTGAAATTGGTCCAAATCTTTCGAATAAGCACCAATCGTATAATCGGAATAGTTCCGTTCATACCGGAGATAGTTTAGAAAGTCATCGATCAGCATATTCTCGTTGCATCAACATTCATGCAACGAAAATAGGAATAAGAATTCAATTAAACAAGCCCGGAAGCTATAATTATTCTTCTACTTGTTGCAAATGCTGTACGTAGATAGCACGCATAGTCTGCTTTCTCTTCGTAACAGACGGTTTCTCGAAAGCCTGACGGCCTCTTAATTCCTTTACTACACCTGTTTTCTCGAACTTTCTCTTGAATTTCTTAAGTGCCTTCTCGATGTTTTCGCCTTCTTTTAATGGAACTACGATCATAATTTAAATTGTTATATTGTTTAATTATTTATATCCTCAAATTGAGCGGCAAAATTACTGATTGTTTCGGGATTAGCAAAACTTTCAGCGATTATTTTTATAAAAGATGCCTTTCTCCGTAATTATCGCCGTGATTAGCTCGTGAGGCGTAATGTCGAAGGCGGGGTTGTAGACTTTCACATCTTTCGGGGCCATACGCCTTGAATACCACATCTCGGTGATCTCATCGGAGTTACGCTCCTCTATCACAATGGAATCGCCGTCCGGACACGAGCTATCGATGGTGGATGTAGGGCCTAATACATAGAAGGGAATATTGTAATGACGAGCCAAGATAGCCACTCCGGACGTGCCGATCTTATTCGCCACGTCGCCATTGGCTGCAACACGGTCACAACCTACGACCACGGCTTGCACCCAGCCTTTCCGCATAACGATGGAAGCCATATTATCGCAAATCAGCGTTACATCCACGCCGGCCCTGCTTAGCTCATAGGCCGTGAGCCGGGCACCTTGCAACAAAGGGCGGGTCTCGTCGGCGAAGACCTTGAAATCATAGCCTCTCTCCTGCCCCAAGTAAATCGGCGCCAAGGCAGTGCCATATTCCGAAACCGCCAGATGTCCGGCATTGCAATGCGTAAGAATTCCCATCCCGGGACGGAGTAGCTCTAGGCAGTTCTCGCCGATCCGCCGGCAAGCGGCAGCGTCTTCCTCCCGGATCGCGATCGCTTCCTTATATAATAACTCTTTCCATTCCGAGACCGACAAAGTGGGATGAGCGGTCAATACCTGCTCCATCCGGTCCAGCGCCGCCACTAGATTCACCGCCGTCGGACGGGAACCGGCCAAATACTCCTTGATCCTCCGAAACTCACCCACGAAAACAGATTTCTCCGCCGTATCGACCCGACGGGCGCAAACATAGATACCATAAGCGGCCGCAACCCCGATAGCGGGCGCTCCACGTACCTTTAATTTATAGATAGCGTCCCATATCTCCTCGGCCGTGGTAAGGGTCAGATACGCTTCCTTGCCCGGTAGCAGAGTTTGGTCCAAAATGACCACACCGTCCGCTTGCTCATTGAAACGCACGGTCCTTAAATCAGATAGAGTTTGTATCATTCGTCTGAATATATTAATAAGAGATATGTACCGTATCGTTTTCCTGCACAAAATCACCTCCCTCATTCTTCTCTCCAACGGGGTCATTCGAGTTCAACATTGAATAATAAGAAGAAGAACATACGCTCAAGCCGAGAAGCAAAGTCGCAAAGACAAAAAGATAAAGCAGATACCCCATGGCACTTCTTATTTGTTTTTACAAAGCTAGCAAATTATCCCTTGATATCTATTAGGTTCCTTATCTTTAACTTGATTTAAAGGGATCGGTTCACAAGATATCGGGAGCACAAGGCAGTAAACTCATACACGTTTATCATAACCTTTAGCTCTTTTATCCGGAATCCTAGCCCTTTTCTCCGTTATATGTTGTATCTTTGAACCTGAAGTATTCATTATCTATCATCCGTTAGACAATTATCTAACAGTTGGTAGACGATCTTCCAACAGTTGGTGCATGATCATGCAACGGCTGTTAGAAGATGAATTCTCCTTGAAGAAACCGCTAAGCTCGCCTATAGAAACGGATAAGCGATCTAGAAGAATCGGACAAAAGATCTATAACCATTTAAACACGACACAGATGTCAGCAAATTACAAGCTAGTCAGAAATCCCAATCCGAATCCCGAGAAACCCGGGAAGTCATTACCCCTACATCCTCGTTTGGTCTCTTGCGGGACGATACATACGGATGAGTTCATCAATAGAGCGAAGTCCCGATCTTCTTTCTCGCCTGCGGATATGAAAGGGATCTTGCAGCTTTTCCAAGACATGATGGTAGACTTCCTCATGTATGGCTATAACGTGGAGCTGGAGGGGATCGGCACATTCAGCGTCTCCCTGAAAAGCCGGCCCGTGATGGAAAAGAATGAGATCCGGGCAGAATCCATCCATTTCAAGGACGTGAAGTTCAGATCGTCCAAGGAACTAAGAGACCGGCTGAAAACCATGCCGGTGTTTCGTGACGAGTACACCGTCAGCGATCCCTCGTATCCTTCCGCCAAAGAATGCGAGCAAGAGGTATTCCGCTATCTGGAAACAAACCCTTTTATCCACCAGAAGAAGTATATGTCGCTCTGCGGATGCTCCAGAAGCAAGGCTTCCCTCGACTTGCGGCGACTGGTAAAAGAAGGGAAACTCCGGTGGGAAAAGCTGGGTACCTCACACCTATATTATAAGGTAGAAGAGCCAGCCCCTCGGTGAGACAAATCCAAAATAATTCATTAACTTTGCGAATATTAATGTTGACTAAAATAAAATGCGATGAAAACAAACATTCCTGAACGTATCGCCGCCCTACGGGAGGCTATGAGACAACAGAAGGTTGACGCTTACATCATACCCAGTTCCGACCCGCACCTAAGCGAGTATCCGGCCGATCGCTGGAAATCGAGAGAATGGATATCCGGCTTCACCGGCTCGGCGGGAACGATCGTAGTCACTGCGGACAAGGCGGGCTTATGGACCGATTCCCGATATTTCCTGCAAGCGGCCAGCCAGCTGGAAGGTACCGGTATCGAACTCTATAAGTTGGCACTCCCGGAAACGCCTTCGATCACGGAATTCCTCTTACATGAGTTACACGCCGGACAAGCCGTGGGGCTGGACGGGCAAACCTATAGCGCCGCCGAAGCGAATGCCTTGGCGAATAAACTAAGCCGGAAAGAGATCAAGCTAGATACCTCGGCCGACTTGATCGAGGGTATCTGGAAGGACCGCCCCGCCGTCCCCGGAAACCCGATATTCGAGATGCCGGAAGCATTAAGCGGGGTCTCCGTACACGAGAAGCTAGACCGCATCAATAACCGGCTACGAAGCGAGGGTGCCGACTGCTTGATCCTCGCCGCCTTGGACGAGATCGCATGGGCGTTCAATATCCGAGGCACGGACGTGACCTATAACCCGGTCGTAGTCAGCTACGCCTTCGTATCGGAGGACGAGAGCGTGCTTTTCATCAAGCCGGAGAAGCTGACCGCCGAGATCTCCGAGCATTTGAAGAAAGAGGGAGTTACGCTTGCCGAATACTCCATGATCCGGAAATATCTGTCCCGCCTACCGGAAAACAGCCGGGTATTCGTGGATATGAACAAGACGAACGTCTCCTTATACGATGCGATCCCGGGAAACTGTACGATCGTGGAAGGGATCTCCCCCGCCAACCACTTGAAGAGCATCAAGAACGAGACCGAGATCAAGGGATTCCAAAACGCCGTGGTAAAAGATGGCGTCGCCTTGACAAAATTCTATATCTGGCTGGAGAAACAAATGGCGGAAGGAGCCCAAATTACAGAGATCAGCGCCGCCGAGAAGCTGACAGCCTTACGTGCGGAACAACCGCAATACATCATGGATAGCTTCGGCACGATCTGCGGCTACGCCGAGCATGGAGCGATCGTTCATTACTCCGCTACGCCGGAGACGGACGCAACCTTGAAACCGGAAGGATTGCTTTTGATCGATTCCGGCGCGCAATATCTGGACGGAACGACGGATATCACCCGTACGATCGCCCTTGGAGAGCCGACGGAGCAGATGAAAAAGGATTTCACCCGTGTATTGAAAGGAACGATCAGCTTGGCGAAAAGCAAGTTTCCCGCCGGTACACGAGGTTCCCAGATCGATATCCTTGCCCGTAAAGCGCTATGGGATTCCGGAATCAATTACTTGCACGGAACCGGTCATGGTATCGGCCATTGCCTAAACGTACACGAAGGCCCCCAAAGCATCCGCATGGAGGAGAACCCGGTGACCTTGAAGCCCGGAATGGTGATCAGCGACGAGCCGGCCATGTATCGTACCGGCGAATACGGTATCCGTACGGAGAACATGATCTTGGTACGTGAGGACAGCGAGACGGAATTCGGGAAATTCCTAGGATTCGATACGCTGACGCTTTGCTTTATCGACACGAGCCTGATTATCATCCCCATGCTCTCTGCCCGTGAGCACGCTTGGCTGAACAAATACCACCAAATAGTCTACGAAAAGATCAGCCCGTTCTTGAACGAGGAGGAGAAAGCTTGGCTGAAAGAGAAAACAACAGAAATTTAAACAACTAAAAATGGCATTAATCAAATCCGTTCGTGGCTTTACCCCGAAGATCGGTAAAGACACTTTTTTAGCAGACAACGCCACGATTATAGGTGACGTAGAGATCGGTGAAGGTTGCAGCATCTGGTTTGGCACCGTGCTTCGCGGCGACGTGAACTCGATTCGCATCGGCAACGGCGTGAACGTACAGGATGGTTCCGTCCTTCACACCTTATATGAGAAATCGACGATCGAGATCGGCGATGATGTATCCATCGGCCATAACGTAACGATCCACGGGGCGAAGATTTGCAATGGCGCCTTGATCGGAATGGGCTCCGTGGTATTGGATCACGCCGTAGTAGGCGAGGGAGCGATCATCGCCGCAGGTTCCGTAGTATTAAGCAAGACGATCGTCGAGCCGGGCAGTATCTACGCCGGAGTTCCCGCTAAGTTCGTCAAGAAGGTAGATCCCGAACAAGCGAAGGAGATCAACCAAAAGATAGCCAAGAACTACCATATGTATTCCTCTTGGTATAAAGAATAATAGCATGTATTTGATTATTTGAATTATAAACCATATATTTGTATCTATGAAAAAAAGGACAATAATATGGAGTTAGTAATCTTTCTTGGAGTTGTCGGGATTATTTGCCTAATAGGCTTAATTTACACGTATACCCCTTCAGGCAAAAAGTGGTTACATGAAAAATAATTCAAATAAAGGAATTCAAAACAATAAACACTATTTGTCTCGAAGCGTGAGATGGATAGTGTTTATTTTTATAGTAGGAATCGGAGGGTATCTAGCATTACCCTCCAATTATTATTTGCGCAGAGCACTTACTCATTTATTACCCAAGTCGGAAGCTTACATTCCTGAACATTATCTTCCCCGGTTTGAGGAGCTGGGTACGGTTGCCTATGTAATCATCCAAGACAATCGATTGCTATTCGAGCAATATTGTTATTACTCAACAAAAGATAAGAATCTATTTATCAAACGATCTAAAAATAAACGCACATGAGAAAAACGATTTTAACGACAGCGCCATTGGCGGCACTCCTATTGCTTTCTTGCGTACAGAAACCAAGTACGCAAAGGCCAGACATCACGTACATGCCGCAACCACCATTCAATCCACCGACGTATGTTTGCTACAAGGCTCCCGCTCCTATCAAGATCGACGGAAAGCTATCTCCCGGGGAATGGGACGCGATACCTTGGACCAGCGACTTCGTGGATATCGAAGGAGACAAACGCCCGGCCCCTCACTTCCAGACCCGGGCCAAGATGACTTACGATGATAACGGAATGTATTTCGCTGTCCTTATGGAGGAGCCGCACGTATGGGCGACCATCACGGAACACGACGCCGTGATCTTCCATGACAACGACTTCGAGATCTTCCTGAATCCTACAAACGACACCCATAATTATCTGGAGTACGAGGTGAACGCCTTGGGTACGGAATGGGACTTGTTCTTAACCCGCCCCTATCGGGATAATCCGCAAGTATTGAATAACTGGGAGTTTGCCGGAATGGAATCTGCGGTTCACGTGGACGGTACGCTGAATAACCCGAAAGATACGGATCAGTCATGGAGCGTAGAGGTATTCATTCCTTGGACTTCCGTATTCCAAATGGACAGAGGAAAAGAAAAACCGGAAATCGGTGAGCAGATACGTGTGAACTTCTCCCGCGTGGAATGGACAACGGGCGTGAAAGACGGTAAATACGTAAAAGTCCCTATCCAAGGAGAGGATAAGATTCGCGAGTACAACTGGGTATGGGCACCTACCGGGGTAATCAATATCCATATGCCCGAATATTGGGGTTATGTACAAATATCGGATAAGATAGCGGGAGAAGGTGAGACTCCTTTCGTAAAACATCCTTCGGAGGAGACGAAATGGATCTTGCGTAATTTATATTACCGTCAGAATGAGTTCGCCGCAACCTTCGGGCATTATGCCGATAACATCAACGACTTGAAGGCAAACGAGCTATGCCCGCAAGAGATCGCTAATCAACTGGAAATACATACGACACCTTCTATGTACGAGATATCGTTACCGGCATCGGACGGTACGGTATGGAAGATCCGGCAAGACGGTCTGGTATGGCCTAAAAAGAAATAACACAATTTATTAATCAACTTACATATCATGAAACAAAAGAATTTATGGATAGCGGCCTTGGCTTTAGGCATCACGCTATCGGCTCACGGGCAACAAAGCGGTGGAGGCATCTCACCAGCGATGTTGCAGCAAATCAAACAGGCTTATCAAGGAACGCCGGCCGATAAGGCGATCCGTAATGCGATCACCAATAACGACATCAACAAGCTTGCCGTTAATGGGGAGAGCAAGAACAATCTGGATACTTACTTCTCCAATAAGGTAGAGAGCAAAGGGATCTCCAACCAACGTTCCTCGGGCCGTTGCTGGCTTTTCACGGGATTGAACGTATTTCGTGCGCAGGCGATCCATAAATACAACATGGGTGAATTCCAATTCTCCCAGAATTATTCTTTCTTTTGGGATCAATTGGAGAAAGCGAACCTTTTCTTACAGGGCATCATCGATACCCGTCTGAAACCCATGGACGACAAGATGGTGGAATGGTTATTCAAGAACCCGATCGGAGACGGAGGACAGTTCACGGGTGTCTCCGATATCTTGACCAAGTATGGCGTGGTTCCCGCCGAGGTCATGGTGGAGACCAACAGCAGCAACAGTACCGGACGCATGAGCAACCTGATCGGATTAAAGCTGAAAGAATACGGCTTGCAACTTCGTGACCAGTCTATGACCAAAGGCACGACCGTAGCGGACCTGGAGAAAAAGAAAACAGAGATGCTAGGTACGATTTACCGTATGCTCGTATTGAACTTGGGAGAGCCGCCTACGAAATTCACGTGGACTCGCAAAGACGCTAAAGGGAATCCGGTAGAGACGAAGGAATATACGCCTCAGTCCTTCTTCCAAGAATATATCGGGGACGATTTGAAAAACAATTATGTTATGTTGATGAACGATCCGAGCCGCGATTATTATAAACTGTATGAGATCGATTACGACCGCCACGCTTACGATGGCAAGAACTGGACGTACGTGAACCTTCCGATCGAGGATATCAAACAAATGGCTATCGCTTCCATCAAGGACAGTACCATGATGTATTTCTCTTGCGACGTGGGCAAGTTCTTCGATCGTGACAGAGGTATTCTGGATGTAAACTTCTACGATTACGGTTCATTGCTGGGCACCACATTCGGCATGGATAAGAAACAACGTATCCAGACATTCGCCAGCGGTTCCTCACACGCCATGACCTTGATGGCAGTTGACCTCGACGCAAATGGAAAGCCAAAGAAATGGATGGTCGAGAATAGTTGGGGCCCCGGAGCGAACGCCGGCCACCTCATCATGACAGACCAATGGTTTAATGAGTATATGTTCCGTCTGGTAGTCAACAAAAAGTACATCACGGATCAAGTAAAAGAGATCTTGAAACAAACACCGACTCGCCTTCCCGCTTGGGACCCGATGTTCGCTGAAGAGGATTAAAATAAAACACGGATGAGATAGACAACGCAAATCGTTCAATTAACTAATCCGTACATCTATCTCATCCGTATTCCATTGTTATATCAAAAGAGTCTGGGCATACAATCACTCGAATAGTAAACTCGGCTTATCTATTAACGGATATGGATTTGCCGTAAGATCTGATCCGTCGCTCCTACACTGTTTTTCACAAAATCACCGGCAGCTTGCCCGGAGATTTCCAAAGCAGTCGGATCGGTCAATAACTCGTCCATCTTCGTTCGGAAAGAGGTATCGTCCGTGATGGAGAAACCACCACCTACAGCGATCAGATCCTTCGCCTCCTTAAACTTATGGTATCTCGGGCCGAATAAGACCGGCACCCCATAAACGGCGGCTTCCAACGTATTGTGGATACCCGCTCCGAAACCACCACCGATATAAGCGATCTGTCCGTAGCGATAAATGGAAGATAAGAGTCCGAAACTGTCGATGATCAAACAATCCTTATCAGCCAGATCATCCCCGTGCGCCTCCGATAGACGGACGGACGGACGTTTTAGCATCGCCTCGATAGCAAGGAGATGCTCCCGGTGGATCTCATGCGGGGCGATAATCAACTTCATCTCCGGATGCTCATGGAAATAAGGGATAAAGATCGCCTCGTCCTGCGGCCATGAACTGCCGGCCACCATCACGATCGGCTTCCTACCCTCCTTGCTTTCCAAGAAACGTTCGATAAACGGAAGCTCACGAGCTTGCTTACGGACATCCAACACCCGGTCGAAACGGGTATCGCCGGTCACCGTCACATTCGTGATACCGAACTCGTTCAAAAGTTTCATCGAACGCTCGTCCTGCACGAAAAGATGATCAAAATAAGATAACATCTTCCGGTACGGCTTTCCGAACCATTGGAAAAATAGCTGGTCGGGACGAAATATGGCGGAAATGATATAAACCGGTATTCCCCGCTTATGCAACTCACGCAAATAGTTTCCCCAAAACTCGTACTTGATAAATACGGCGATCGCCGGGTTCGCCAAATTCAGAAACTTCTTCACCCGGAAAGGCGTATCGAAAGGAAGGTAGCAAATCACGTCCGCTCCTTTGTAATTCTTCCGTACCTCATAACCGGAGGGAGAAAAGAAAGTCAGCAGCACCTTATACTCCGGCTGTTCAGCCTTGATCTTCTCGATCATAGGACGCCCTTGCTCGAACTCACCCAACGAGGAGGCATGGAACCAGATGTATTTAGCGTTCCGGTCGATCTTCTCACGAAGTATGGAATTTGTTTTCCACTGCCCGAATCGCATCAGTCTCGCCTTTTTATGAAAAGGCGAGATTAAAGCCACTACAAAAGCGTAGAGATGTATCACTAAACTGTACATGATTATTTTAGTATCTCGATGGCCCGTTGGATACGGCGGATAGACTCCTCTTTACCCAAAGCCTCGGTGATATCAAAGATACCGGGGCCCTTACCCTCGCCAACCAAGGCCAGACGGGCGGCGTTCATGATATTCCCCAAATGATATCCCTTGCTCTCGATCCAAGCCTTGCACTCGTTCTCGGTACCTTCTACGTCGAACGGCTCACGGGCACGCAGTTGTTCGATAAACTCACCCAATTGAACAGAGGAATCCTCTTTCCAGCGTTTCTTGCGGGTTTTCTCATCGTACTCCGTCGGGGCGATAAAGAAGAAAGAGCAAAGATCCCATAACTCACTCACGAAATTGACACGGCCTTTCATCATACCGACTACTTTCTCTACATAAGCATGGGTAGTCTGGATACCGTGGCTTTCCACGATCGGCAAGAATAGGTCTGCGATCTCCGCATTACTCTTCTCCAGCAAATAGTGGTGGTTAAACCATCTGCCTTTCTCATAATCGAACTTAGCGCCGCTCTTGCTGCAACGAGACAGGTCGAACAAACGGATCAAATCATCCATGCTCATCACCTCCTGATCGTTACCCGGGTTCCAGCCCAGCAAAGCGAGGAAGTTTACGACAGCCTCGGGGAAGTAGCCACTCTCACGATAGCCCGATGAAACATCACCCGTCTTCGGATCGTGCCATTCCAAGGGGAATACAGGGAAACCCAGACGATCGCCGTCACGCTTGCTCAACTTACCGTTACCTTCCGGTTTCAACAGCAAGGACAGGTGGGCGAAACTAGGCATCGCATCTTCCCAACCGAAGAAACGATATAATAATACGTGAAGCGGCGCACTCGGCAACCACTCCTCGCCACGGATCACATGGGTAACCTCCATCAAATGGTCGTCCACGATATTCGCCAAGTGGTAAGTAGGCAATTGGTCAGCCGATTTATATAATACCTTATCATCCAAGATAGAAGAGTTGATAATGACCTCGCCACGGATCAAGTCGTTCACGTGGATATCCTCATTCGGCTCGATCTTGGCACGAACTACGTACTGATGACCTGACTCGATCAGGCTCTGAACCTCTTCCGGAGAAAGCGTCAATGAGTTGCGCATTTGCGAACGGGTAGAGGCGTCGTATTGGAAATTGGCGATCTCCTTCCGTTTCTCCTCCAACTCGGCAGGCGTATCGAACGCTATATAAGCATGGCCATCGTTCAGCAATTGATCGACATACTTCTTGTAGATCTCACGACGCTCACTCTGGCGATATGGGCCGTAGTTGCCGCCGAAGCTCACACCCTCGTCGAACTTGATACCCAACCAATTCAGGGCCTCGATGATATAGTCTTCCGCTCCGGGAACAAAGCGTTGGGAATCCGTATCCTCGATACGGAGAATCATATCACCGCCATTTTGTTTAGCGAATAAATAGTTGTATAAAGCCGTGCGGACACCTCCGATATGCAGCGCCCCCGTAGGACTAGGCGCAAAGCGTACCCTTACTTTTTTTTGAGTCATAATACTTACATTCTATAATAATACGGCAAAAGTACGCCTTTTTTTCCGCTTAGTGAAGTTTTTTACGTATATTTCGGACGCTAAATGAGAACGCATATGAAACAAAAGAATTACAATATACCGACCGTGGTCTACTTCGTCGTGGCCGCATTACTTATCGCCTACTTCTTCCCTCGGGAGGGAAAATTCCGTTATCAGTTCTATGAGGGCAAGCCTTGGAGGTACGGATTGCTCACCGCTCCGAGCGATTTCCCGATCTACAAGACCGACGACGAGGTAAAAGCGGAGAAAGACAGCGTACTCCGTAAGTTCGAGCCTTATTACCGCATGAACCCCGACATCCAGAAGCAAGAGGTCGAGAAACTGCGTGCCAACTACAATAACGGCAATAACCTGCGAAGCAAAGTATCCCCCGCTTACATGCAGTATATCGAGAGCAGCCTGATCAACTTATACAAGAACGGTATCATCTCGTCGCAGGATCTGGACGAACTTCGGAAAGAAGAATACTCCCGTGTCAACCTCTTGGAGAACGCCGTCGCACAGCCCCGTTACGTGAGCGACTTTTTCACCGTTCGCACCGCCTACGAGTTCATTATCAACAACTGCCCCTCACGACTGGACAAATCCATCCTGCAATCGTGTGACATCAATAATTACCTCACCGAGAACATATCCTATGCCGCCGACATGTCCGACAAGATCAAGGAGGATATGCTACAGAGCGTATCTATCGCTAACGGCATGGTACAAGCCGGAGAACGTATCGTAGACCGGGGCGAGATCATTGACAACCATACCTACAACGTGCTCCGTTCCCTGAAGGCCGTACACGAGGCCAAGACCGGAGGCACGCAGACGCAAGGTATCATACTGGCCGGGCAATTCGTGCTCGTCTTCGGGCTAATGTTCTGTTTCTGGCTCTACCTATGGTCTTTCCGGTTAAAGATATTCCATAACCGGAGGAACGTACTGTTTTTGATCCTTTGTATATTCGTAAGTTGCATCCTTACGGAACTATGTGTCACGTACGCTTTATTCAACGTATACATATTGCCATTCGCCATCGTTCCGATCGTGGTACGTACCTTCTTCGACTCCCGAACAGCACTTTTCACGCACCTTATTATCGTGCTGATCTGCTCATTGATGGTACCTTTCCCGCATGAGTTTCTATTACTACAAACCATAGCAGGCATGGTCGTAACGTTCAGCCTGAGAAACCTGAGCGAACGCTCGCAACTGATCCGATGCGCATTCTTCATATTCCTCTCGTATGCCATTTGCTACACGAGTCTCACGTTGTTTCAAGAGGCGAACCTGAATAAAATCAACTGGATGATGATGCTCTACTTTGGTATCAACTTCATCCTCGTCATGTTCACCTACATATTAGTATATATGCTGGAGAAGACATTCGGCTACGTATCGGACATCACCTTGGTGGAATTGTCCAACATCAACAACCCGATCTTGAAGAAGCTCAGCGAGACTTGCCCGGGTACGTTCCAACACTCTTTGCAGGTATCCATCCTCGCCTCCGAAGCGGCCGCCAAGATCGGCGCCAACTCGCAATTGGTCCGTACTGGTGCCCTTTACCATGACATAGGAAAGATGAGTAACCCTGTCTTCTTCACCGAGAACCAGACGAGCGTGAATCCACATAACCAGCTGACATTCGACCAAAGTGCGCAGATCATTATCAGCCACGTCACCGAGGGCGTGAAGATTGCCGAGAAAGCCCTGCTACCCAAGGCGGTTATCAGCTTCATCCGTACTCACCACGGGCGTGGCAAGGCGAAGTATTTCTACAACTCTTTCAAGAATCAATACCCAGACAAGCCGATTAACGACGAGCTATTCACCTACCCCGGCCCGAATCCCTTCTCGAAGGAGACCGCCGTACTGATGATGGCCGATTCCGTGGAAGCCGCCTCCCGCAGCTTGAAAGAACATACCGAAGAGAGTATCAGCGCCTTGGTGAACAAGATCATCGACGGGCAGATCGCCGACGGCTTGCTAAAGAGCGCACCGCTGACCTTCAAGGACGTGGAGACCATAAAGAGCGTATTCGTAGACAAACTGAAAACGATGTTCCATACCCGGATCAGCTACCCGGACTTGAAAAAACAATAATTATCAAGCAGATAGGCATACAGCCATCGGCACAGAACCATAATGCCTATTATAAGGTTCTTATAATCGCAGTTATAAGCATCTTACGATGGGCATTCTAGCAACCTTACGATGGGCATCGTAATCGGATAAGATAAAGGAGGTCACTTCTAGCGGCTTTTCAGCTTCGCATAAAGGAGATAATTATTGTCATTCTCTGTAAGGCCAGCTTGTACCTCAGTAAGACGTTTACGCATTTGCTCCGTGAGATGGTTAGAATGGAGTGCTTTCTCTATCCTCTCCGACAAGACACTTGGCTCCAGACAAATCATATAATAACCATAGTTCAGTCCCAACGGCATCTCTAATCGCTCTCCATCCAGAAAATCATTCTCTATACCGAAGTAAGCACCACGCAGGGTCTGTTTATCTACGATATAATAGGTCGGTAAATCTCCGGCTATACGCCGCTGGATATTCCCGTCATCATCGGTCTTGGACTGAATCCATTGCCCGGTAGCCTCACCCACATAATGATCCGAAACATAGGCATAAGGCGCCCCGGTCAACGCCTCATCCCGGTCATCCAATTTAATGATCTCAAGTTCCTCGGAAAAATAGCTAAGAGGGAAAATCACCGTATCTTTCAACAAGGAGGGATCTAGTTCTATCATTTCTTCCCCGTCGATCATCACGCGCATCGCCACTACAGGGGCATCCTTCAAGTAGTTTACCTGCTCAGTCCTATCACAGCAAGCTGTCAGAACCGCAAGCGCAACCGCAATTGTCCATGTTTGAAATTCATTCTTCATCGTCCTATTAATTTAAAGTTAACCATCCTCGTTATTAACATCGCAATATACAAACATTAAACGAATTACGATATAAGCGTAGAACCTTTTTTTATTTTCGTATTTCCATTTCTTCCCTCAAGTATTCCAACAACCCGGCGCAAGCGTCTTCCAATAGATCCAAGACCAACTCGAAGCCTTCGGCACCGCTATAATAAGGATCCGGGACGTGATCATACAGTTTATTCCGGGAGAACTCAGTCATTCGATGTATCTTAGCGACGGATTCCAGATCGGGAGCCATCCGCTTCAAATCCGTTATATTCTGGTCGTCCATGCCTATAATTAAGTCGAAATCATGGAAGTCCCACTGACGTACCGGACGGGAGATCGAATCCAACGAATATCCCCTGCGAGCCGCATGCGCCCGCATCCTTGAATCCGCCCGGTCTCCCTCATGATAGCCAGTGATCCCGGCGGAATCGATCTCGATCCGAGCTTCCAGCCCCACATTCTTCACCAATTTCTTCATTACCGCCTCCGCCGAAGGGGAACGGCATATATTTCCCAAACACACAAACAACAACCGTATCTTTTCCTCCTTCATCCCTAAGCTCCTTTCCTTTAATTTTCAATTCTCAATTCTCCATTTTCAATTCTCAAGCCGGGTCCACATCATAATGAACCAACAACTGCTTAAATAGCGCATATCCCTGCATCTCCGCATGAATCCCCTCCAATATCTCACGAAGCGGAGCGATCCCAGCAGAGATCTCGATCTTCAAGACGATCTTCTTGATATGAAGCGTCTGTACCCGGGTGATAGGCGGCGTAACCGGCCCTAACACCCGCTCACCCAAACGGGCACGAAGTTTCTCGGCGTATAAAGCGGACATCTCCTGCAAAGCCTCCGCATTCCGGCTCCGAAGGATCAAGACGATCAAACGGTAGTAAGGCGGGTAACGGAACATACTACGCTCGCTCAATTGCAAACTCACCATTTCCTTATAAGCAAAATGCTGCACCATACGGATCAAAGGATGCTCCGGCTGGGTAGTCTGCAAGACCACCGTGCCTCGCTTGTCCCGCCTGCCGGCACGTCCGCTAACCTGTACCATCAATTGATAAGCCCGCTCGTGCGCCCGGAAGTCAGGGAAATTCATCAAGCTATCGGCGCTCAAGATTCCTACTACGCTGACATTCCCGAAATCCAGTCCCTTCGATAACATCTGGGTACCGATCAAGATTTGTGTCTTCCCCTTCTCGAAATCCGCGATGATCCGCTCGTAAGCCGTACGGGTACGGGCCGTATCGAAATCCAGCCGCTCCACTTTCGCCGTGGGGAATTGTCCGGCGATCTCCTCCTCCACCTTTTCCGTACCGAAGCCTTGCATCTTGAACTCCGTCCCTTTACACTCGGGACATACCTGCGGTAAGCGGTAGGTATAACCGCAATAATGACAAACCAATTGATTATGCGCCTTGTGGTAGGTAAGGCTCACATCGCAATTCACGCAATGAGGCACCCATCCGCAACCACGGCACTCGATCATCGGGGCGAATCCCCGACGGTTCTGGAACAGGATCGCCTGCTCGCCCCGGGATAGGGCCTCCCGTACCTTCTCCACCAACAGCGGGGAGAAAAGGGTATCTTTCATGATCTTCTTGCGCTTTAGCTCCTTCACGTCCACCGTGATAATCTCCGGCACCAAGCAATCGCCATAGCGGGTAGATAACTCAACCAGACCGTATTTCCCCGCCGTAGCATTGAAATAGGAATCGATGGAGGGAGTGGCGGAACCCAATAAGGTCTTACCGCCGTGCATACCCGCCAAGACAATGGCAGCGTTACGGGCATGGTAACGGGGTGCCGGGTCCTGCTGTTTATACGTATTCTCATGCTCCTCGTCCACGATAATCAAGCCCAAGTCCTTAAACGGAAGGAAGAGGGAAGAGCGGACCCCCAATACCAGCATAGGCTCGTCGCTATGCAATAGCTTATTCCAAACTTCCACCCGCTCGTTGTCCGAGAATTTGGAGTGATAGACCAATAGCTTATCCCCGAAAAGTTTCGCCAGCCGCTCCGTGATCTGGGTCGTGATGGCGATCTCCGGTAACATATATAAAACCTGCCGCCCCAGCCGCAAGATCTCATGGATCAAACGGACATAGATCTCGGTCTTGCCACTGGAAGTCACTCCGTGAAGCAGGCAAACTTCCTTCGTCTTGAAAGCCTCATGGATCTCTCCATAGGCTTTCTCTTGCGCCGGGCTGAGCGGATTCGGCTCTTGCAAGCGGCAGACGGATACTTGTAAACGACCCACCTCTTTCTCGTAACTCTCCAAGATACCCCGTTTCAGCAGCCCCTCCAATACCGTAGAGGTATAACCACTGCGTTCCAATAGCTCTTTCTTGGAAAGCTCCTTCGATAAAGCGGGATTCAACGTATGGCTCAAATCCAAGAAACTGACCAACAGAAGCTCTTGCTTTTTCGCTCGTTTCAATTCCTCGAATACCGCTTGCAATTTCGTCTCATCCCGGTAAGCCTCGGCCAAACGGATAAACGCCTGTGTCTTGGGAACAAATCCTCGCTTCAGTTCCTCACTCACCTCGACCGCCCCTTTCACCATCAAGGAAGAGACAATCGGGACAACATTTCGGAGGCCGGTCTTCTTCTCTAACTCCGAGATCGTCAATTTCAAGACCCCGCTAAAGGCATCCAGTACCGCTTGCTCGTTCGGACGCAAGGGGGAGGTGGCTTCGAAATCCTCATTATAAGTAACCGCTGTCTCGCTTTCCAGCTTTAAGCCGGAAGGCAAGGCCGCCTTATACACGTCACCCAATTTACATATATAATAGGAAGATATCCATTTCCAAAAACGAAGCTGCGGACGGCGGAGCACCGGCATGGCATCCAGCAAGGCGTAGATCTCCTTCGTCTCGAAATCGGATACCGGCTCCCGATCGTGTACCTCCATGACGATGGCCGTATAGTATCTTTTCTTCCCGAAATGCACGATCACTCGGCAACCGGGAGTCACGGCTTTTTCCAAATCTTCGGGTATCCGATAGGTATAGCTATTCTCCAAAGGAAGGGGAAGTATGACGTCCGCGTATTTCATTCAAACAGGTGTTTCATTACGAGCCCAAAAATAACAAAAAAGGCCGGACTTCTAAAGCCCAGCCTCTCTCATTTTATTTTCATCTATTTAGAACAAGATCGCTGCCGTGATAGACCATCCACGGTTCTTTCCGGCACCATCGGAGAGGTTCACCTTCTCAATGCTATAATTATCAGTCAGTCCCAGACCATAATTAAAACCCACCTGCAAGTGACTGATCAACTCCACACCGGCACCGAAGTTCAGACCTGCGCTGAAATTCTTCGCCTTCACCTGATCCGCTACGGAACCTGGGATATCCCAAAACTTATCACCACCTACACGGAAACCGATATACGGACCGGCTGCCAGATACGCCTTGACAATAGGCAACCCGAATTTCCATTTCAAGTTGACCGGAACATCGATATAATCTGTCTTCATCGAAGTCTTCACCCCGCCAGCCGAAGTCGTCTCCAAACCTTTTTGCGAATACAATACTGCCGCATCGATCCCGACACCGACCAACGGTAAGGTCGTCTCGATCATCGGCCCCACTTGGAAGCCGGTTACGTTATCCGCTTTCAACACGTCCGAGTTGAAATGGACAGACGATATATTCACACCTCCCTTGATACCGAATTTAAGCTGAGCGTTCGCCGGAAGCGCCATCAACGCTAGCAAGGCAACCATAACAAGTCCCACAATTTTCTTCATATTCATACTTCTTTTGTTAATTACTCGTTGCAAATAAACGCACTTTTCTAATAATAAACAAATATTCTCTATAGAGTGTTCACGGAATACCCCAGCCTTTTAAACGTAAAGAAAGCATGCATCTCACACACGGAGCTCATCCCGCCGGCCAGATTCATGCTTCTTTCCCTAATTATTATGGCAAAATAATTATCCGATACCATGAGACGACCTGATAAGAAAACGTTGGATAAAGAATAGTAAAAACCGGATACGGCTCTTGCGTTCTCTTCCGGCCTTTCCTCGAAGCCGTCGAAAATATACACGCTTTGCAGGTCTTCTGACTTACTTCCGGTCTTAAGCGCCTTCCCATTCACTTGAATGAACAGTGGCAACAGTATTGCTCAACCCGTTTATGAAGCTTACAGCAGCGGGACTGTCCAGGATTCTCACCCGATTCCCTTTTAATCCCTATCTGGCGATTGCCGAAAGGGAACAAAGCATGTAGCAAAGATACATAAAGTTTTGATGTGGCCTAACACTTTCCTCAAAAAATGTCCCTATATTCCCGATTCCGGATATAGCATAAAGCCGCCCCAATAGCCGTACGATACTCGGCATACTCCGGTATCTTGAAATGGACATCACACATCTCCTCCAAACGGGGAAAAATATCCAGGCATTGCGGCAAGCGAGTCAGATTGCCGATCAAGACGATATTCTTGATATCGCCATTCAACGAGGCAAAAACAGCCCCTTGCCCGATTGTCTGCAAGACCATATGAACGATGCCAAGAGCGGTATCCTCAACCTTAGCGTTTGCGTCCGCTTTTCCAAAAATAGAGGCTGTCACATCCAGCGGCAGGCCGGGTAGCGGATGCAGCGTAATATCCCGGATATGCAAGTCTATATCATTCAAGGAACCATGCTCAGCCAAAGACGCTACTTGATGAAAGTCATGCGTTTTCAATAATAGCTTAGACAAGCCGAGGATGGTTCCGCCACCGATCCCCAATCCTCCGATATGCTTGACAGTGGAGCCTTGCACCTTGACAAAGGAAGTACCTGTTCCCATGCTGACCACCAACAGGTTGTCCAGTCCCGTATTATATTGCGCCCCTAGCCCATTTGCAAGGAACTCATCCGTTTTCGCAGTTGGTAAACCATATAAAGGTTGATCAATATAAGCACTACCTACACCAGTCAAGATCACTTTCTCTATATTCGAGAGCGAAATATTATTATTATAAATATATTTACCGAAGGCCCCGAATAAAGAGGTTACCGGATCGGTAGCTTTCACAAACATCGGGTTCTTGATCTTCTTATCCTCCACACCGACGATCTTGGTCGTGCTACCTCCCACATCTATACCTATAACAATTCCCATGATTCTTTCCCTTTTAATCGAATAATCGCTACAAAAGTACATAAACCCGCATACAATACTAAAAAAGGCCAGACAAAATCAATTGTCCAGCCTCACTTTATTTAAAAACCGTAAGGTTTAAACGCTACTTATTCGCCTAACAAGATCTCAAGGATCTGGCAAGCAGCCTTCGATACAGAAGTACCCGGGCCAAAGATAGCGGCAACACCTGCCTTATACAAGAAGTCATAGTCTTGAGCCGGGATTACACCACCAGCGATAACGATGATATCCTCACGACCTAATTTCTTCAACTCCTCGATAACCTGCGGAACCAACGTCTTATGACCAGCGGCCAAAGAAGAAACGCCCATTACGTGAACATCGTTCTCTACAGCTTGACGGGCAGCCTCGGCCGGAGTCTGGAACAACGGTCCCATATCTACGTCGAAACCACAGTCTGCGTAACCGGTAGCGACAACCTTAGCGCCACGGTCATGTCCGTCCTGACCCATCTTAGCGATCATGATACGAGGCTGACGGCCCTCTTTCTTAGCGAATTGCTCGCAAAGCTCGCAAGCTTTCTGGAAGTCTGCGTCTTTCTTAGTTTCTGATGAATACACGCCTGAAATAGTTCTAATGATTGCTTTATAACGACCTACAACCACCTCGCAAGCATCGGAGATCTCTCCCAATGACGCACGCAAGCCGGCAGCCTTAACAGCCAACTCTAATAAATTGCCCTTCTTCGTCTTCACGCACTCCGTGATATCAGCCAAAGCTTTTTGAACAGCTGCTTCGTCACGGTTAGCACGCAACTCCTTCAAAGCGGCGATCTGCTCGTTACGTACGGCTGTATTATCGATCTCAAGGATATCGATCGGATCTTCCTTCGGCAAACGATATTTGTTAACACCAACGATAGTCTGAACACCTGAGTCGATACGAGCCTGTGTACGAGCGGCAGCTTCCTCAATACGCATCTTAGGAAGACCTGTCTCAATAGCTTTCGCCATACCACCCATGCTTTCGATCTCTTGGATCAACGCCCAACCTTTGTGTACCAACTCATTCGTCAAAGACTCTACGTAGTAAGAACCAGCCCACGGGTCGATTTCCTTACAGATCTTAGTCTCTTCCTGAATGTAAATCTGTGTATTACGAGCGATACGAGCAGAGAAGTCGGTCGGCAAAGCGATCGCCTCATCCAATGCGTTCGTATGCAAAGATTGTGTATGTCCTAATGTAGCGGCCATAGCCTCGATACAAGTACGTCCTACGTTATTGAACGGATCTTGCTCGGTCAATGACCAACCGGAAGTCTGGCTATGTGTACGCAATGCCAATGATTTCGGGTTCTTAGCGCCGAAGCTTTTCACGATCTTCGCCCACAACATACGAGCCGCACGCATCTTGGCGATCTCCATGAAGTGATTCACGCCAATAGCCCAGAAGAAAGACAAACGAGGAGCGAACGCATCCACATCGATACCGGCATTGATACCGGCACGAAGATATTCCATACCGTCACACAACGTATAAGCCATCTCGATATCAGCCGTAGCACCAGCCTCCTGCATATGATAGCCGGAGATAGAGATAGAGTTGAACTTCGGCATCTTCTGAGAGGTGTACTCGAAGATATCGGCGATAATCTTCATAGAGAACTCGGGCGGGTAGATATAGGTATTACGCACCATGAACTCTTTCAAGATATCGTTCTGGATCGTACCGGCCATTTCCTCCAACTTAGCTCCTTGCTCCAAACCCGCATTGATATAGAATGCCAATACCGGAAGCACACCACCGTTCATGGTCATGGAAACAGACATCTTGTTCAAAGGAATACCATCAAACAACACTTTCATGTTCTCCAAGGAACAGATAGATACACCCGCTTTACCTACATCACCAACCACACGTTCGTTGTCAGCATCGTAACCACGGTGAGTCGGAAGGTCGAACGCAACGGACAAACCTTTCTGACCGGAAGCCAAATTACGACGATAGAAAGCGTTAGACTCCTCTGCGGTAGAGAAACCTGCGTACTGACGGATTGTCCAAGGACGCATAGCGTACATACCGCTGTACGGGCCACGTAGATAAGGAGGCAAACCGGAAGCATAGTTCAAGTGCTCCATACCCTCCAAGTCTTCTTTTGTATATACAGGTTTCACCTCGATATGCTCGGGTGTTTTCCAATTGGGCTCGATGCCATTGGCTTTTGCCCATTCAGCAGCGTTTGTAGCTGCGAATCCGGCATTCTTTATATCTATGTTTTTAAAATTTGGTCTCATAATTGTTTATACTTAAGCGATTCCTAATTTAGCGTTGAATGCTTTCAATGTCTCAAGCACATTGCTCTTTACATTTACGAACTGGTCGATACCTTGAGCCTTCAAGTCGTCTGCACAAGCCGGAGCTCCTGCTACAACGAATTCGGCACGTCCGGCCAAAGCCTTGTAAGCGGCAGGTGCGAATTCAGCATACTCGTCATCACTAGAACAAAGAACCACGATCTCGGCACCCGCCTTGACAGCAGCCTCAATACCAGCCTCAACCGTATCGAAGCCTAAGTTATCAATTATCTTATATCCGGCACAAGCGAAGAAGTTAGCGGAGAACTGTGAACGAGCCAAACGCATCGCCAAGTTTCCTATCGTCAACATGAATACCTTCGGAGTCTTGCCACTCTTCTCTGTCGCCATACGCAAAGCCTCAAACTCAGAAGCACCGCGAGAGAAATCAAGAGCCGGGATCGTTGCCTCTCCACAATGACCACCGCCACAACAGCAAGAACCTTTTTCCTGAATCTTATCGGCAGCTACTTCCGTGAAGTTAGGATACTGGTTAGAACCCAACAGGATCTCACGACGGGTAGCAACCGCTTTCTTACGAGCCACATTCGAAGCGTTAACAGCATTCTGGATCTCACCAGCATTCACCGCAACGGAAAATCCACCTTTTTCCTCAACCTCCAAGAACAACATCCAAGCTACATCGGCCAAGGAATTCGTCAATACCTCAACATAATAAGAACCAGCAGACGGGTCAACAACCTTATCCAAGTGACACTCTTCCTTCAATAATAATTGTTGGTTACGTGCGATACGCTCAGAGAAATCGTCCGGAGTCTGGTAAATCTTATCAAACGGGCGAACCGTGATAGAGTCTACACCGGCAAGAGCGGCAGACATAGCCTCCGTCTGAGAACGAAGCAAGTTTACGTGAGCATCGTAAACTGTCATGTTCCACTCTGAAGTCTGTGCATGAGCAACCATCTTGCAAGCGCATTCGCAGGCCGGCTTATAAGCGGCTACGATCTCGGCCCACAACCAACGAGCCGCACGGAACTTAGCGATTTCCATGAAGTAGTTAGAGCTGATACCGAAATTAAACTTGATCTTCTTGGCAACCTCGTCAGCAGTGAAACCAACCTCGGTAAGTTTAGCCATCAATTCGTTACCCCAAGCCAAGGCGTAACCTAATTCCTGAGAAATGTAAGCGCCAGCATTGTTGAAAAGGAACGCATTTACAGCCAATACACGGTAGTTAGGCAAAGCCTGTCCAGCTTTGAGCACAGCCGCGGCACCTTCTACCCACTCACTGTTTTCTTTACCTTTTACTAAAGGTTTCTTGAAAGCGTCATAGTTTACAGAACCGTAGCACTTCTCTGCGTCGACACCCTTACCTTTGAAGTAGTCAGCCAAGATGCCGATCAACTTCTCCGCTTTGCAGTTGCAAGTGTTGAAGTTCAATTCTACGGAAGCCGGACAAATACCTTCTAATAAAGTAGCGATGTTCTCCTCGTTTACCTCATCACCTTTGATGATGAAACCAAGAGAAGTAACACCTTTCGTCAAAAGGTCAAGTGCTTTCTCGTTAGCACCCTTGAAGCAGCAAACTTCAATGTTCTGGCGTACCTTCCAATCATTGTCTTTCTTCGTTCCGCGAACATAAGGGAATTCACCGGGAAGAGACTCTGTAGTCTTTAACCCCTCGATGTCTTCTGCACGATAGAAAGGATTTACATTAAACCCTTCGCCTGTCTTCCAAACAAGCTTTTTCTCAAACGGAACCCCTTTCAGGTCGGCCGTTATCTTCGCCATCCACTCTTCAGTAGACACAGGAGCGAATTCTGAGAAAAGTTTTTCTTTTAGTTCTGCCATAATATTAGTTGTTTATTAAACTGGTATTAGTAATGTTCACTATCAAATATTACAGTAGGCAAAGGTAGAATAAATAAACAGTATCAACAATGAAAAAGGCATGAAAAAGCAACACTGATTGAGTACTTTTGATGATTTGAA
Source organism: Parabacteroides distasonis (assembly GCF_004793765.1). Taxonomy (GTDB): domain Bacteria; phylum Bacteroidota; class Bacteroidia; order Bacteroidales; family Tannerellaceae; genus Parabacteroides; species Parabacteroides distasonis_A. The sequence continues at coordinate 65,624 of NZ_SRYM01000016.1, forward strand.
TGTCACTTCATCCTTCTTTTTAATCAGAAAAGAGACGATACGCACACTTTTTTTCGTCGAATCTATTGCCTATTTCAAAAATATGCCTACCTTTGCAGCGTCAGAACAAAACAAAGTTGACAACTTTTGGTGGATTCGTCTAACGGTTAGGACACATGCCTCTCACGCATGCAATACGAGTTCGATTCTCGTATCCACTACAAGAAGGTAACAAAACATGAATCGGTGGATTCGTCTAACGGTTAGGACACATGCCTCTCACGCATGTAATACGAGTTCGATTCTCGTATCCACTACAAAAGCTCTCAATCTATTGGTTGGGAGTTTTTTTTTATATATCTTCGTTACCCAATAGTATCCTAAGTCTTTTATTATACATTTATTATATCATGAAAAGTAAAAAGACCGTCTTTCTGACCGGAGCCACCGGGACGATGGGGCATGCCGGATTGGTCGAGTTGTCCAAGCGGCTAGATCGTTTTAATATAACACTCTTGGTTCGTTCGAGCAAAATCAACAAAGAGAAATTGGCCGCCTATGAGACCGTGGCAGGGATCCGTATTGTTTGGGGAGACTTGACGAATTATCAAGATGTCTTAAATGGAGTAACGGGGGCGGACTACGTATTGCATGTAGGTGGAATGGTTTCCCCGGCAGCAGATTATTTCCCTAAAAAGACCTTGAAAGTAAACACCGCCGCCGCCCAATATATCGTGGATGCCGTAAAAGCACAACCAAACGCAGATCAGATCAAGGTAGTCTATATCGGCTCCGTGGCGCAAACCGGCCACCGTAACGCACCGGTTCATTGGGGACGTACGGGAGATCCGATCAATATAAGTGTCTATGATCATTATGCCATCTCTAAGACAATAGCCGAACGTATTTTCGTGGAGTCGGGTATTAAACATTGGGCGTGCCTTCGCCAAACCGGTATCTTATGCCCCGAATTATTATTCAAGGGTTCGGATCCAATCACATTCCACGTACCGCTAGATGGCGTGTTGGAATGGGCTACCGCCGAGGATTCCGGTCGCTTACTAGCGAATGTATGCGAGGAGGAGGTGCCGGATGAGTTTTGGAACCGTTTCTATAACATTAGTAGCGGCCCGTCTTTCCGCCTGACGAATTATGAGTTTGAAAGTAAATTGCTAAAAGCGATTGGCTGTCCCGCCCCAGAGAAAATATTCGAACCGAACTGGTTCGCTATCCGTAATTTCCACGGACAATGGTATACCGATTCCGACCTATTGGAAGGATATCTGCATTTCCGCGGTAACCAAACTTGCGACGATTATTTCAAATGGATGGCCAGCCAAGTCCCTTGGTATTTCCACCTGGCAAAGATCGTCCCTCCTATCTTCATAAAACTGGGTATGGGAGCCATCGCTAAAAAGCCGGGACTGGGAACCCGTAACTGGATCAAGAACAGACACCAAGATCGTATATCCGCATATTTTGGCTCGTATGAGGATTGGCAAGCAATCCCCGGTTGGGATAAGATCCGGACAGAACGCCCCTCCGAAACACCCGTCTTTCTGGATCATGGTTATGATGAAAGTAAGCCCAAATCGGAATGGGATATCGAGGATATGCGTAAAGCCGCGGAATTCAGGGGAGGAAAATGCTTGTCACCGGCCATGACAAAAGGAGATTTATCGACTCCTCTCGATTGGGAATGCCAATTCGGTCACCATTTTAAGGCCTCTCCCACATTAGTATTATTAGGAGGTCATTGGTGCCCGGAGTGTTTACCTCTCCCTTGGAATTACGACGAGATCGCTAAAGGAAATCCGTTCTTTGCCCAAGTATGGTATCCATTCCACGATAAAAAGGAACACAATGTATATGATGAATCCATATTCGCTGACTTCAAGGAATAAAATTCAACGCATCAAGAGATTTTGTCTTTTAGATTATTTATCTTAACGCAACATACTTTTACCGGATATTATCTGTTATATACAATATAAGCACTATATACCATAAACATAAAAACAGATTTTATCATGACAAAAGGATCGATCGGATTAAATGCAGGAGCTATCTGGAATTTACTTTCAGATGGCCAACATTGGAGTTTTGAGGCGTTGAGGGCAAAATCCGCTCTAACAGATGCGGATCTATGGTCCGCTATCGGTTGGCTCGCTAGAGAAAATAAGATTGAAATTGATAACACTAGCAGCCATCCTATCTTCTGTCCGGGTACCAACTTTTATTTTTAAATGACATTATGATATTTCATTGCGAAGGATTTCACTTTCTTCGCAATGAAATCTTCAAGGATGATTTGTTCCGGGGACTACAGGAAATCGAGATGACACTCGCATATCAATAGAGTAACATTACTGCAACTGGTCTTGCAGTACTTCTGCAAGGTTCGTGCAGTGTTACTGCAAGGCCGTCGCGGTATTACTGCACGGCGGTTGCGGTATTACTGCACGGCGGTTGCAGTAAATCATCCAATCATGAAGTCCTGTGGAAATCCTATCATTTAAATAACTGCCGGACGACAACGCTATCCCCATCATTTGGGGCGGGCTCTATATTCAATAAGCGCGCAATCATCAAATAAAGGTTCACGTTCGCCATTTGCGGAACCTCTACATGTTTCTTGAACGAGGGACCTGCCGCATAAAATATAGCCTCCATCTCCGGCGTAAAATTATCGTAACCATGTGTCGCCGCATAATGGGGAGATGATTTCTCACGGAATTGCACATACGTTCCAATATGTGGAAAAACAACTAAATCACTAACGCGAGGATTCTTTCCGTAAACAAATTTCTCAGGGATCTCGTTTTTCTTCCATACAGTTATATTCGGCACTTTCTGTAAAATCGCATAGGCAGTATCCACATAGGTTTTCTTTGGATATAATAATGTAGGAACGCCATCAAAAACATAATCGAAACTATCACGGGGTAGATAATCATTCAAATTCACATATTTCTCAGGATAATAAGTGGCCATTCCATGATCCGAAAGAACGATAAAATCGATCTTATCGAAAATATCCAACTTACGGGCTTCAGTGAAAAAACGATCCAAGACTTTATCCAAGTTCTCCACGACATCCAAGGTTGCTGAAGAATCAGGGGTAGCGGAATGGCCTATCGCGTCCGGCTCTTCCATATACCACATAATCAAATGAGGACGTATATCTTCCGGCAACTTCAGCCAAGAGATCACGGAATCAGCACGATCTGAAAAAGAAACCGATTTATCAAACGGCTTCCATATTGAAGGCTGCCCACTCGCCAAAGGCACCTCACTACCTACCCAATAGAACGAAGCGGTACGAACCCCTTGGCGCTCCGCCGTATTCCAAATAGGTTCTCCACCATAAAATTGCGGATCAAGATTTCCCATTCGATATGAACTATCAAGCTCCGCGTCATAAAAGAAATTATTTACCAAACCATGATGATCCGGGTGTAATCCGGTAGCCATGCTATAATGATTCGGGAAAGTTACACTGGGATAACACGGGCGAAACGTGGAGCGAACCCCTACATTCGCCAAAGAATCCAACGTCGGAGTATGAGCACGTGAGGGATAATCAGAGCGGAAACCGTCCATTGATAAAACTACGACATAATGATCCGATTGTTTTTTCGTTTGGCAACCGGTAAAAGCCAATAAACAAACACAAAAGAAACTAACGAGTAAGAACTCAATACGATTATTCCACATATCATTAAATTAAAAAAGAGGTCCACAAAGATAGTGAACCTCTTCTAATCATTAAACTTTAATTTAATGAAAGATTTTTCTCTTAGAAGATATACCGAAAACTATATATTTTTCCCGCCTTTTCTATTTCATCATATATCCTCTCCTCCTCGCAACGCATCCGCTATATCTTGATGCCGCTGGGCTAATTCGTCCTCTCCGATCGCCCGGAAACCCTCCGCCAGATATTCGTGGGAAGCCGCATGTTTAGGTTTAATACTTACCGCCTGCTGGAAATCCAGAATCGCTTCATCGTAATATTTGAGCTTCAATAAGCATTTTCCACGATTATAGCGGGCCTTAAAAGATTTCGGACTTAATTTTACCGCCTTGTTTAAACAAACCTGGGCATCATAATCCTCGCCTATATCCAATAAAGTAACCCCTTTGCGTACCCAAGCTTCCACATAATTCGGACTCAAATTCAAGGCTTTATCAAAACATCGGATAGCGGCATTCGCGTCATGTGCCTTCGTTATGCACTCGTTGCCCATCAAGTAATATTCATGCGCATACTCTTTCTGGGTCTCACGAAGCGAATGCAACTCCTCCCTCAAAGCCTTAATCTGCGCCTTTTGGCTGTTCAACGTTTGCAACTTCAAACGAAGCAGCCGTTGCACCATCGGATTATCCAATTCATTCCGTTTAGAAACGGCGGCGGCAAAAGCCTCGACCGCCTCTTTCATATTACCCTGCCGAAAACCCTGAGCCGCCCGGCCATATTGCAGTTCCGCCTCACTTTCCTTGAGGCTTTTCTCTATTAACGCTTGGTTGTTGAATATTTGGCTGAATTCTACGATCTCTTTCCGGATAAAGATATCCCGGGAAGAGATCTTGCTTTTTAGTACCAAGCCTTCCAATGAAGTACAACGGCTCAACGCCACATAGGTTTGTCCCCCAGCAAATACCCCCCCGGTCAAATCAACTACCACCCGGCTAAAAGTCAAGCCTTGACTCTTATGCACCGTGATCGCCCAAGCTAAACGAATCGGCAATTGTTCGAACGTACCGACAATCTCTTCCTCGATCCGTTTCTCTTTCTCGTTATATTTGTATTTATAATTCCGCCATGAGGTAGGTTCAACCAAATGCTCTACACCGCTCTCCAGCAAGACATAAACATTTCCATTCTCATCGATACCCGATACCATACCGATCGTCCCGTTTACCCAACGACGCTCATAATCATTATCGATAAAAATAACCTGCGCCTGTTCCTTGATGGATAAATTCAGCTGGGTAGGTAGTGAGGATTCAGGAAAATCCCCCTCGATCTTTCCCACGGAGACGTACTCTTCTCCGGGAAGCTCGGCCAACTTCTTCTCATTGATAAAATCAACCTGATCCCGGCGAGTGGCCAACGTGATATACATATCCTCATTCTGAGGCTCGAAAGACGGGAAGCAACGTGCGTTCAACGTATCCAACTCCTGTTTCCTAGCGGCATTATTACGAATCCGATCCAATACATTGATAAAAACAGTGTCGGTCTGGCGATACACCTTTTGCAACTCGATCGGCACCAGATTGATATCCTTAAACACACGAGCCGAGAAAAAGAAAGGGCTGGCGTAGAACAAGCTTAAAATCTCTTTTTGGTCCGACGGAACAACCGGTTCCAACTGGAAAACATCTCCCACGAACAATAGCTGTTTTCCTCCAAAAGGCAATCGCATATTACCGGAATAGACCCTCAAAATACGATCTACACAATCAATAATATCCGCCCTCACCATCGATATCTCATCAATGATGATCAAGTCGACCTCTGCGATAATTTTCCGTTTATCCTTCGGATACTTGAAAAACTCAAAGATACGACCATGAGACAAACTTAAATCCGGATCATCCGGCAACAGCGGCCGGAAAGGAAGCTTGAAAAAGGAATGCAAGGTAACACCGCCCGCATTTATGGCCGCTATTCCGGTAGGAGCCAGCACCACATACTTTTTCTTCGTATGATTGCAAATATACTTCAAAAAAGTAGACTTGCCAGTCCCTGCTTTCCCTGTCAGGAAAACAGATTGGCGAGTGTGGGAGATCAGTTGCAAGGCATCCTGAAACTCCTTATTGTTTGTGTCTAACTGAAAGTCCAAGTATGTAATTTTTAGATGAGACAAAGCTATGAAAATATTTACAGATCACTCTAATTATATCCCTCAAAATATTTGGAAGTCTCCATAAAAATCACTTATTTTGTGATATCAAATTTATATCATATATAAATCATCATGAAAGCAACCGAAAAGACATTCAACGGACTGAGAATCTCGGGGTTTATTGTTCTTTTTCTCCTATTGGCTCTATCAAGTCCCTGCTGCTATTTAATCGCAGGCACCAACGAGACTTGGAGCGTAATCACCGGCATCGTCGGACTCTGCCTGTTAGTGGTTTGTTTATTGGGATTCATGGAAGTCGAGCCCAACAATGCCCGAGTAATGCTCTTTTTCGGAAAATATAAAGGGACAATTACTGATAACGGATTTTTCTGGGTCAATCCACTTTACAGCAAAAAGAAAATCACGTTACGTGCCCGTAACTTAGATGTCCCTCCCATCAAGGTTAACGATAAGGTTGGTAATCCGGTTATGATCGGAGCCGTGATGGTTAGCAACCTGTCGTAAATACCTGGACCCTATATCATTAATATAAGGATTTAATATTAATACTAGTATATGGCCAAAAAAGATAATACTGTCAAAAGCTTCATCCTTCGGGTGGACGCTGATATGATGGAAGCTATCGAAGCTTGGGCTGCGGACGAATTTCGCAGCACAAATGGCCAAATCCAGTACATTCTGGACCAAGCCTTACGAAAGGCAGGACGGTTGAAAAAGAAGAGACTGCCCCGGCCACAAAACGACGACAAGTCATAAAAAAAGCCTGATCTTTCGATCAGGCTTTTTCATTAACGGCTAATGAACAGCCAAGCATCTTTATACTTTTCTATTTTTCGAAGTGTCGCCATGTAGCTCTCGGCATCTGCCCGGTTATTAAACTTATCCGCATAAATACGATATTTACCATCACGAACCACCTTGCTTACATTCTTACATTGCGTGCGGTCTACACCGGATATATACTCATTCGCCTGCTCCTCTGTCGGGAAACTCGCTATTACGATATGATACATCTTTTTCGTTGCCACGAGTTCCGCTTTCGGAGCGGGGACAGCGACTTCTTTCCTTACCTCAGGGACAGAAGGCGTTTTGGCAATCTCAGTCTCCTTAGTCGCTTCTATTTTGGGAGTTACCTCCGCCACCATCTCGTCCACTTGAGATATTTGAATTTCCTCCGGCTGAGAAATCGGTTCCTCGAACCTATAATTTATCATCTCCGTAGGAACAAAACTAGCTGTATAAGCGGACAGGTTTACTTCTTTCACCGGAGTTGAAACCACAAAGAATAATGCGACAGCAGCAACTGACGCCACGACAACCCGGATCAACTTACGACTAACCGGGATATAGAACACATCTTTCTTTTTCTTACCCGCAAGTAAAGCAACCTCTTCCCGCTCTTCCTCCAACGATCGCAAAACCGGAAAATGAAACGATGATAAACCATACGAATTCGCATTGAATACCCCAGAATCGCCCGGCGTAAAAATGGTCTGCCCTTCCTCTCCTATAGAGAAAGTCCCGATTCGCCCCAATGTTATCCGCTTGTCTTGTTCCAAAGAAACATTCAAAGCCTCAATATCCTCTTCCAGCATCAACTGAGCTTTCCGGTAATCAACGCCATACGTCTGCATATATGACTCGGAGAGCAAGCCGTCTGTATGCTGTAGCGTGACATTGAACATAACCTCTTTACGCATCGGCCGGAACAAATGTTTCTCTTCCTGATACGTCGCAGGCAAAGTTTGCAGCACGAAACCACCAAACTTCGGCAAGATCACACAATCGTGCGTCAGCAACAAGCGTTCAATATGTGTTATTATCCTTAACATAGAGACAAAGGTAAATATCTTTATAGAAATAACAAAAAAAGAGCACTTTTTTCCTTTGAAATGACCCGGAAAATTATATGTATGACATTCTCATTTCAAAATCCACATGACACCCATATAGTCATCCGACCCTCCATACTGGTCGCTAATTGATTTTGAGACATTATCCATATTGTAATCCAACTCTTCTGATGGATACATCCATCTTAACGGCATTTTATCAGAAGGCATATTCCTATTCGATTTCGGATTGATCGGAATATTTGGTACACCTGTCCTACGATATTCAAAGAAAGCATTGTAAGGTGTTTGAAGGAACGTCAATATGTACTTTTGCCAAATAATCTGACTCAACTGTTCTTGAAAATCACTAGCGAACTTAACGCCTTGGTTTCCGAGATATTCTTGAATATAGGCATCTGTTATTTTTCGATTATGATGGAACATAACATCATCGGGGGTATTATCCGCCACAAACCGCATTGAAGAACGAACGCCTTCCTCATAATACTCTTTGGGACTTTTTGAGATAAAACCTCTCAGAGCCATCTCAGCCAATATAAAATTTTGTTCTTGATAACTCAAGAAAAATACAGGCTCGCCCTCCGGCAGTTCCTCGTAGCGATCGTTTATTTGAGAAACAGTTCCCCCACTCACAAAAGTCAAGATCTCAGACTGAGGTAAGGTCGGGTCTACTCCACCATAAGCATCCCATTCCGAGGGATCCAACTTGGCTTCTTCTGAGCTCGGTGTCGGTTTCGCATAATAAAATAAACGATAATCTTTCAAGGCTTTCAATTTATCAACAAAAAGATTAGTCATCCTGTCATTATTCACAAAACTATTAATTTCCTTAAAATAAGGATATTTCTGTCCAGCCTTATTAGAGTACACAACTTGGAAATTATCCGCAATCGACTCAAAAACAGGTCTGTTATTGATAATCTCATTGATTCTTTCCCGAACCTTTAAATCCGGATCATCGACCTTTTTATACAGATTAAGAAGCAACTTCAATTGCATAACATTCACAGCCTTACGCCATTTCGTCACATCCCCTCCATAAATATAATCACCCTCAAAATTAGTACCAGCACTAAAGAGACGGTCCGCCTCATCCAATTCATTCAATAACCCGAGAAAAACATCTTTTTGAGAGTCATATTTCGGGAAATACACCTCTTCATCCTCAGCTCTTAAAGCTTCAGAATAAGGTATGTCTCCCACTTGCATTGTCAAATTGAAGAAAAAGAAAACTCGTACGAAATGAGACAATGCCATATAAGAGTTTTTCAACTCATCAGTCGTCGCAAAATCAACCATCTTCGAGGCATTCCGCAAATCTCTCAAAGCATCATAATTCGCTCCTCCCAATAAGTTGAAAGCTATATCTATATCATTAGCCTCTGTCCACGACAAATATTTAGCTAACAATTCATCTCGGATAAAACCTTTTCCATCTCCATTTGCGTAAGTGGTAATATCACGTAACAATTCTGTAGCCAACATCGCAGATGTTACCGTATTGGTTGAGTTTGGGTTCGTATTTACACTTTCGAAATCGTCACATCCTATCATACCCAACAAAACCAGTCCGCATATCAATATATTTTTAATTTTCATACGTTTAGCTTTTAAAATTCAACTTTCAAGTTTACACCTACATACCTTATAGATGGAGAAGATATATCCTCGCCCTCAATATCCTCAAAGCCATCCGGATCAGAGAATCTAAAATCTTTGGTCAACACAAATAAGTTCTGTCCGATAAAGCCTACATAACAGCTATTCATACTTAACTTACTAATAAACTTCTTCGGCAAATTATATCCGATTGACATTTCCCTCAATTTCAAGAACGTTTTTTTCTGAACTAATTTATCTGGATTATTATGGCTGCTTCTTACAAAATCCTCATAAGAAGTCTCGATATCATTCGGAGCGAATACCCGCGTATCTGATGTAATCCTGCCATATTGATCATATTTGACCTCGCCTGATACAATCTTGACACCTTCACCCACATAATTTTTCTTGCCATTCACCACCTCATCATATCTCCATTGATTGTCCGTATCCGGATGAGCGCCGGTTTCCAACATGTGGAATTCCGTATTCGACCATGATTTTCCACCAATACGGCCATCAAAATTGAGTGTCAGCGTAAAGTTCTTATACTTGAATACATTCGCCAGACCATACTCTAAATCAGGATCCGTATAACCTATCAAAGAGCTATATTGGCTCCTAGACATCAAGCCATTGGTATTAATAATATAATTACCATCCGGATCTTTGTCATAACCTTTATATGAATAAGAATCCGTACGAGCACCCACGTATGTCCACAAATTATCCGGGCTGAAATTCTTATCTAATTTAGCGTAATATCTCTTACTCGTTGAAAGATTCAACGACACATCCCATGAGAAATCACGAACTTGCACCGGAGTAGCGTCAATAGAAATCTCCACTCCACGACGAACGTATTCTTCGTCAATATTCATCAATCTCGATTTATATCCCGTAGTGGAAGATATCCTTTGACTGATCGTATTATTATAAGTTAACTTATTGAAATAACTCACTACTGTCCCATTAAAATCTGAAAAAGTTCTTTGAAATTATTGAAATATAGTT
>NZ_SRYM01000170.1 GCF_004793765.1 Parabacteroides distasonis
TTTAAACTATTTTGATTATTATGTCATAAAACATACTTTTACTGCTATTTTGATATGGTTGCCCTGAGGCGAACCCCGCCAAGACATCCCTGTAGAGTTCCCTCCTGGCATGCTCTCGGACATGGTGGATGGGCTTAAAGAAGCGTAGGGATACCAGCCTGCGTCAAAGGGCAAGGGACAAAAGAAAGTCATCTGTGAAAAGCGGGGACGGGTCTGTGAACTATAGGGATACCGTGATAAGCAGATGGGGTACGACAACCGTGTTGGTACCCTTGGAGAGTCTCCATTCCAATTTGGAATAGGGTTATTACGTTTGTCCTATGGGACAGCACATGAGGTGTATAGGAACC
>NZ_SRYM01000171.1 GCF_004793765.1 Parabacteroides distasonis
GACCAAATTTATTTAATTTTTAACTAGCTCCCATTTTTATGGGACACTAGTGATAACTATTATATTCAAGGTACGCACGTACATTAATATATATTTGAATCTTCTGGAATCACTCACATGGGATCGTATTGTACCATCCTCAAAAAAGACGTACATGTTTTTCAGTAGCGAATAGGCGATGAAATCGAAGTATATATTACTTTGCCTATGCAGTATATATTACTTCGCCAATGAAGTATATATTACCTTACCATCGAATATCTTTTTAAAGAAAATAACATACGCCGTGACTATGCCTAAATTTACTTCACAGATTTTACTGTTATTTTCTAAGGTACTTC
>NZ_SRYM01000172.1 GCF_004793765.1 Parabacteroides distasonis
GTGGCAGGTATGCCGAATACTTCAGTACCTCGTCATTCTTCAACGCTGCCGCAACGATAGCGGAAATGTTGAATGTCTTTTTGCTCTTGGCTTTACCCGTGGATGCGCTGAAATTACCCAGCGTGCCAATGGTAGAGCCGTTCACCCAAAGTATTTCGGGCGGTACTTCGTAAGTGTCCGTCACCTTTAGATGAATGGTTTTCCAAAGGGCTGCGAAATCCTCTTTCTGCATGGTGATGTCCTGCCCGGCTTCTGTCGCTTTTCTATTTTCCATAGCCGTTATTTCTTTAGAGGACGGTTAAGGATATACTTCTGCGCTTCCTGCTCTATCTGC
>NZ_SRYM01000173.1 GCF_004793765.1 Parabacteroides distasonis
CCGTATTAGATGAAAACGGCAATCAAGTGTACTATGATAGTGGAAAGATGCAAGGTAAGCCCAAGTTTGCAGTAAAGCACAACAGACGAAAAGAAAACCTTAGTCTGTATCTGATAGATAAGCCCCGCACCCCAGCGGAACGCCAGCAGAACAAAGAAACGTTGGAGCTTGCCACAAAGATACGTGCAGAGCGTGAACAGGAATTTAAGGAAAGTATGTTGGGGTATCGGTTGAAAAAAGATAGAACGGTCAATTTCTTAGACTATTTCCAAGCTTATATCAACAGTTATACCAAGAAAGATATTCGCATGGTACAAATTGCGCTTAGCC
>NZ_SRYM01000174.1 GCF_004793765.1 Parabacteroides distasonis
AAAAACAGGAAAGGGATTTCCCCATCGCTTATCGAATTAGTATACTTAATCAATTTCTGCCATTTCTGCAATTGCAGTTTACAGTCCACACAACCGGAGGAATCCACATACACCAACACCTTATAGGGAGACTGGGGTATCGAGTAGTCCACAGTATCTTTGCCGTAAAGTGTGAATACGGGATGATCCGGGAATTTAACCTCTTTCCCATACCATTCCTTAACGATGGGAAGCAGCTCATTATCGCCCTTTTGCCTGCCACAGGATAAAAACATGATAAAAGTCAGCAGCATAAGCCATGTGTTCCTTTTCATAAGCAT
>NZ_SRYM01000175.1 GCF_004793765.1 Parabacteroides distasonis
TCCTCCTGTGGAGCGTATTCGGCCCGAAAACCTTGCCACTGCCTGCCACACGCTTTTAGAGCATCCGGCAACGGAAACAAGCGACTGGCGGGAAATCAGAAGATAGAAAGGAATGGCTTACAGGCGAAGCAGGATATTGGTGCTTCATCTGTAAGCCATTCCTTTTTTCTTTATGTTAAAAGTCCATTGCTCCGCAACCATAGGGCAGACGGCAAACCGCGCTCCTTCAAGAAAATCATGTGCCTGTCAGCCGATAGGCGGAACGGTAGCCGTCAGCAAGCATCCTTTCGATGTCGGATTCACGGTAGAGGATTTTGC
>NZ_SRYM01000176.1 GCF_004793765.1 Parabacteroides distasonis
ATTTCAATAATTTCAAAGAACTTTTTCAGATTTTAATGGGACAGTAGTGGGCTTGTCAAATGAATAACTTACGAGTAGGGGTAGCCGTAAGCTTACGAGTTGGGAAATGATTAGTTATTCACTTGAGGAGCCTTTTGGGGGAGAAGATATACTTCGATGCCACTTGAAGTATATCTTCTCCGGGCATAGGATATATACTGTATCGGCAAAGTAAGTATATCTGGATAAAAACATGACTTTTTCACCCAACCAGCCACTGACTATGCCTAAATTTACTTCACAGATTTTACTGTTATTTTCTAAGGTACTTCA
>NZ_SRYM01000017.1 GCF_004793765.1 Parabacteroides distasonis
TGAAGTACCTTAGAAAATAACAGTAAAATCTGTGAAGTAAATTTAGGCATAGTCAACTTGAGAAGCCTTTTCCCAGAGAAGATATACTTACTTTGCCGATGAAGTATATCTTCTCCGGGCATAGGATATATACTTCATCCGCAAAGTAAGTATATATGGATAAAACAGGCTTTTTTATCCTACCAGCCATCGTTCTATATTCCGGGTCTCTGAGGAGAAGTTCGCGCCGATCTTGATCACTTGCCGTTTATCAGCGGCGAAGGGTAGGGCGTAGCCTTTCTCGTCGATCTGCCGCAGAGCCTCCTCTGCGGTTCCGTTCAGCTTGAACTCCATGATATAGACGTAGCGGTCGGTTTGTAGGACGAGGTCGATGCGTCCGTTCGAGGTGTGGTATTCCACTTGCGTGTACAGTCCGACCAGCTTGAAGACGATGAAGAGCACATTGCGGTAATGCAGCTCCGTGTCCCGTTCCGGGTTCCGGCCAATAATCGCCTCGTAAGAGGTATCGGCGAAGAAGCTTTGCAGGCGGTGGAAGAAGGCGTCGTAGTCTCCTGCCCGTACCTCTCTCACAAAGCGGCCTATCTCGAAAGGAGACTTCGAGGCTTGAATGTTCGTATAGAACGGCAGTAAGTATTTCATGAAACCCTCCTCTACCTCTTGGTTGGGGAAACCTAAGCGATAGATCTTGAATTCCGGCTCGTAATCCTTGATCGTGAGGTACCCGCTTTGGTAGATGACGGGAATGGGGTTCCGGGAAGTGGAGTCGATGCTGTTCAGCACGTCGGCATCGGTCTCGGTGTTGGCCATGTCGTACAGGTCGTAGTTCGTTCGTTTCAGCAATTCCACCAGGTAAGAGGGCGTGCCCGTCTCGAACCAATAATCGCCGAGCCGCATATACTTGAAGGTATTCAGCAGGCTGAAAGGGTTATAAATACTCGGGCCACCGGCCACGAAATGATAACCGTCGTACCGTTTCCGTGATGCCGCAAATGGCGGCGTAAGGCTCCCGCAGGATATATCGTCCAGATTGTTGAGGTCGCTGAAGACGCTTACCTTCCCGAACTTGGTCACGCCGGTCAGCAGGGCGAAGCGTATAGCCCTGTCCATGGTCTTCAACACGCCGTAGAAGGGTTTGAGCATGTTCCGGAATCGGTTTTGCGGTAGGCCCGGTCGATGATTCCGGCGAAGCGGAGGGGCAGGGTCTCCTCGGTAGGCCGTGTCCCATACTCCTCCTCATATCTGGACAAAGTATCATTTAATATCTTATACAAGCTGTCAGGGGCGTCGTAGTGGGAGATATTCAAGTCAAAATGCAAGATCGGATGCTTGGTCACTCTTTCTCCAGCTTCTCCATGGCCAGTCCCTCGAACAGCTCCTTCTTTCCTTGGAAATAGGCCTCCAAGGTGGATAGCACCAGGCTTTTCCCGAAGCGGCGGGGACGGCTGAGGAAATAATAGCGTCCGGTATTCGCTAATTGATAAATCAAGGCGGTTTTATCAATGTAGAGATACCCGTCTTTGCGAAGGCTCTCGAAGTTCTGTATGCCGATGGGGTAAATAGTCTGGTTCATATCGTCTTGTGTTTAATGTGACTCATAGACAAAGATATGAAAAAAAGACGTACATGTTTTCGGAAAAACACGTACGTCTTTTTTTAAAGGCTTTATAGAGTATGATTCTACCTAGTACTTGAAGCTTCCTCCCCCCAAGAATTCACGGAGCAAGGAAGTTCCGGGAAGTTCCTCCGTCGGGATGTAATTAAAGTAGCGGAGGAAACGGAGCAGACGATACGCCTCGGCATTCGCCTTACTACTCTCCGGCACTTGCGCGAGGATCGGTTCCGCGAATTTGCGCAAGGCGGCCAGCTCATACAACATGGCGCTATTAAACATAGCGTCCGCATTCTCCTGATACGGAAAGATCCATTTATCCTCACCCCGGCGAACGCTCGGCCAACGGTTGATCGTATCTTCCGCCGAATATCCCCTAAAGCGATAATCCCGGATGATACGGCGCAACAGGCGATTGTCCGTCGTGGGTATCCAGTTGTGATTATCCAAAGAGATAGAGGTCAAGACCGATACATACACTCGATACTTATACTTATCATCGATAAACTCCGTCAGTTCCGGATTCAAGGCATGAATACCTTCTATCACTAAAATAGAGTTCTCACGAAGTTTAAGCTTCCTCCCTTTAAAAACCCGTTGCCCGGTCTCGAAATTAAAAGTCGGCAAATCGATCTCTTCCCCGGATAACAACTTCTTCAAATCCTTATTAAAATAGGGTAAATCCAGCGCATACAACGATTCAAAATCATACTCGCCATGCTCGTCCTTCGGTGTATCTTCCCGGTTCAAGAAATAATCATCCAAGGAAATGCCTACCGGATGAAGCAAGTTAGTCGTCAATTGTACCTGCAAACGTTTGCAAAACGTAGTCTTTCCCGAAGAAGAAGGACCGGAGATCAAGACGATACGGATGCCCTCTTTATATCCATCGGCGATCTTCTCGGCGATTTTGGCCACTTGCTTTTCCTGCATGGCTTCCGAGACTAAAATGATATCCTGCGACAATCCCTTCTCTATCGCCAGATTTAAATCCCCCACATTATCCAGCCCGACGGTACGTTGCAAGATAAGATGCTCCTTATACGCCTCGAACATCTTATCTTGATTGATAACAGGCCGCAATTCCAACGGCTCCGTCTGTTTCGGTATACGAAGCAAGACGCCATCCATATAAGGTTCCAAGTCAAACATTTGAATATAGCCCGTAGACGGAGTCAAGCAACCATAAAAGAAGTTGATATATCCGTCTAATTCATAATAAGAGGTGTAAGGCATACCAGCGGTCTCGATCAATCGTGCCTTATCATTCATACCCCGCTCCCGGAACAATACGGCGGTATCCGCCGTACGGACACTCTTATGGAGGAAAGGAAGATCTGCGTCGATCAATTCCCACATACGTTTCTTGATCTTCTCGATCGTCTCTGGATCAACGCTCTTGCCGTTATGGATCACGCAATAGTAACCTTTCGATATCGGATGTTCCAGATTTAAGGTAGCCGTCGGCCAAATATCATACACCGCCTTGGAAAATATATGGCAAAGCGAGCGGACATAGGTTCTCAACCCGGATAATTGAGTATAGTCGATAAATTCGATATCCTTCGGCTGCCAACAGCGGAAGTTCAAGCTTTCCGTCTTATTATTCACTTGCGCATTCATCGGCCTGTACCGAAGCGGAGCGCCAACCGCCGTATAAATGTCCAACAACGAAGAACCAATGGGTACATCCTTGTAGGTATTATTATTTTTACAGTAAATTGTTATTGTCTCAGACATACTATCTCAGTTATTATTTGTAAATTCGCCCCCTAAAGTTAGGAATATTAATCGGATATACAATCCACTTAAACGTAATTTAAATGGACTATTCTTTTTTTGATTTTCTCCGACTGATCGGTTCCTTGGCGCTGTTCTTGTACGGAATGAAGATCATGAGTGAAGGGTTACAAAAATTCGCGGGTGACAGTTTACGGCGAATACTAACCGCGATGACCACGAACAGAGTGACCGGTATGCTCACTGGGGTGTTAATAACGGCTCTCATCCAATCATCATCGGCTACGACGGTTATGGTCGTGAGTTTCGTGAATGCCGGACTCTTGACATTGACCCAATCCATCGGAGTCATTATGGGTGCCAACATCGGAACCACGGTAACGGCATGGCTTATCTCCGCCCTCGGTTTCAAGGTCGATATCGCCGCATTCGCCCTTCCCCTTTTAGCTTTCGCTCTCCCACTCTTCTTCTCAGGAAAAAGCTCTCGTAAATCAATTGGTGAATTTGTTTTTGGTTTCGCGTTCCTGTTCATGGGCCTTCAAAGTTTAAAGGCAAACGCCCCGGACCTCGGAGCGAATCCGGAAATGCTGGCTTTCGTGCAGAATTATACGGATATGGAATTTTTCTCTATCATTTTGTTCTTATTCATCGGAGCCATTTTAACCATGATCGTACAAGCCTCCGCCGCTACGATGGCCATTACATTGATTATGTGCGCCAACGGCTGGATCGATTACCATTTGGGAGTCGCTTTGGTATTAGGCGAGAATATCGGAACCACGATTACAGCCAACTTAGCCGCATTAACCGGAAACACACAAGCGCGCCGAGCCGCATTAGCGCACCTTGTTTTCAACGTTTTCGGTGTCATGTGGGTTTTGGTGCTTTTCTACCCTTTTACAAATGCCGTCTCATGGTTTGTTACCCATGTAATGAAAGTCAGCGATCCGGCTGTAGCGGTATCCTTTAAACTGGCAGCGTTCCACACTGCATTTAATATCAGTAATACTTTCATCATGATCTGGTTCGTAAGCTTGATTGAGAAGACCGTATGTACGCTTATCAAGTCCAAGGCGGAAGACGAGGAATACCGCCTTCGCTATATCACGGGAGGTATGTTATCCACCGCCGAGCTTTCCATCCTACAAGCTCATAAAGAAATCTCTTTATTCGCCGAGCGTACGGCCAGGATGTTTAATATGGTGAAAGAATTATTCTATGAGAAGAATGAGGAGACCTTCTTCAAGGCTTATAGCCGCGTCGAGAAATACGAGAATATCAGCGACCGCATGGAGATCGAGATCGCAAATTACTTGACTGCCGTATCGGAAGGCCGTTTAAGTTCTGAAAGTAAAGAAGAAATCCGTATCATGCTACGTGCCGTATCGGAAATCGAGAGTATAGCGGATTCTTGTAATAACCTTGCTCGAAGTATCAAACGCCGAAACGAGTTCAAATCCGAATTCACGGAGGAGCAAAACAAGCATTTGGATCATATGTTCGAGTTGGTATCCGAGGCGTTAAATCGCATGAACTTAATTTTGCATAAGCCGGAACTCATACATGATGATATCAATCCTTCTTATAACATAGAAAACGAGATCAACAACTATCGTAACCAGTTGAAGAGCCGGAATATCGAAGATATCAACAATAAGCTGTACCAATATCAAGATGGCGTTTATTACATGGACATGGTTAGTGAAAGTGAAAAGCTGGGCGATTATGTATTAAATGTTGTTCAAGCGGTTATCGAGAAAAAAATATAGCGTATATTTGTCCTTAACAATATCAACAGCCCTTTTCCGTTATTGAAAAAGGGCTGTTTTTAATATAATCCACTATGAATTATAAGTATTATACGATCGTTATCCTTAGCCTTTTGGCATTCTCCGCTTGCGAGAAAGACGATATTGACATTCCGGCAACCGACAATGAGGTGAATCAATGGATCGAGCAAACGATGCGAGAGAATTATCTTTGGTATGCCGAGTTGCCGGATAAAAGTTCCTTGGACTTTAGTCTTGATCCGGAGAGCTTCTTCAAGGGCCTGTTATCCGATAAAGACGGGAAAGAGTTTTCTGAAGGTCATCATTACTTCTCCCAATTAGAGAAAGCGACCGCAACAAAGAGTATTTATGACACGAACAACTCCTATGGATTCGATTTCGCAACTTCCAACCTTAAAGATGGAAGCAGCACCTATAAAATAGCCATCATTCTTTATGTATTGAAAGATTCACCCGCCGAAGAGGCCGGACTGAAACGGGGAGATTGGATACTTGGAGTAAACGGCTCTCTAGGTATTTCCCCCGATTATGACGTATTGAGAAACGGAGGAAGCATATCCCTTCAACTAGGAGAAGCCCAAGGAAATGGCAACAAACTTGTCCCTACCCGGGAAGTCACCCTGAACGCATCCCGAGCGGTAAAAGACACCCCATTCCTAAAAGACTCCGTATACATATATGGCTATAAGCGAATCGGCTATTTGATGTACAACCACTTCGCCTCCGGACCGGACGAATACGATTATAGCGACACAAGTTATAATCTTTATTTGCAACAACTCTTCGAGAAATTCAAAAGCCGCAATGTCAATGAGTTCATACTCGATTTACGCTATAATGGGGGTGGACTTGTCAATTGCGCCCAATTACTGGCTTCGCTATTAGTCCGTGAAAGCGCTTTAGGAGGTCCCCTATGTATCATGGAGTACAACGATAAAAACTCCAATAAAAACGAGACCCTGCCTTTACTCAAAACGACCGAGGTTATGGCAGGAAACTTAAACCTACAACGGTTATTTGTCTTGACAGGTTCAACTACGGCTTCCGCCTCCGAACTTATCATTAACTCGCTACGATCTTATCTAGACGTTCGGGTGATCGGAAAGCAAACTTTGGGTAAGACTGTCGGTATGACAATCTACGATGAATCTAAAAAATATGGCTGGATACTTTCTCCCGTCACTTTCCATATTTATAATAAGGATCGGGAAGCTGATTATGAAGGTGGATTTCATCCCGATGTAGCTATTGATGAGTTCAAGAGTGATCTGGTAGAATTCGGAGATTTGAATGACCCCTTATTAGGACAAGCTATTTACGAGATAACCGGCCAGTCGCCATTCTTACGATCCGCTACCCCGAGAGACAACCGGGAAATCCAATATAATCCCCCATTGTCCTATAAGGATAACTTATTATTGGTACCAAACGACTAAAAAACAAGATATGAGAAAGGCGCATGCAAATTAGCCGATCGCTCAGCTATCAAAAAAAGTATAGCTATCGGAAACCTTCGTTGAAGGTAAACAGCTTCCCAAAGAATAAGAAATCCGATAAACAATGACTTCTCCTTTCTTGTTTTCAGATAAACAAGGGCATGAATGTATATGGAAAACGTAAAAGAACATTACTGGAGATACTCATTGATCACTATCATATTAGGACTAGGGGTAATTTTATTTTTTAAGATTACCTCATTTCTTGGAGGTATACTTGGAGCATTCACCATCTATATATTGCTGCGTGGACAGATGTTCCATCTGACTGAAAAGCTGAATATGAGACCGGCTTTTGCTGCTCTGTTGTTACTAGGGGAAACGATTTTATGTTTCTTAATCCCGATCACATTGGCAATTTGGTTGGTTATCAACAAAATCCAAAATATTAATTTAGATCCGACTATACTGCTGAATACAGGCCAGCACATAGCGGATCTAGTCCAAGAAAAGACAGGCTTTGATGTACTGGATAGAGGAAACTTATTAAAAGCGGCCTCTATACTCCCACAAATCGGACAATTCTTAGTGGGTAGCATAAGCAGTTTCGCCGTAAATGTCGTCGTATTGATTTTCATCCTGTACTTCATGCTGATAGGTGGAAGAAAGATGGAAAACTATCTATATACCTTATTCCCATTCAGTGACCAAAACAAGGATGAGGTACTCAACGAGATCCATATGATCGTAAAATCGAACGCCATAGGTATCCCTCTTTTGGCGGTGATACAAGGTATCGTGGCGGTGATCGGTTACTTTATCTTTCAGACTCCCGATCCGCTTTTATTTGGATTTCTCACTTGTATCGCCACGATCATTCCCATTGTAGGGACCGCCTTGGTCTGGGTTCCGCTGGCGGCTTATATGGCTTTAAACGGAGATTGGGTACATGCCTTGGGATTGACTATTTATGCCTTGCTCGTTATTACGAATGTCGATAATCTGATTCGTTTTATCCTACAAAAGAAGTTGGCGGATATACACCCGTTGATCACCGTCTTCGGAGTCGTAATCGGGTTGTCCTTATTCGGATTTATGGGGATTATTTTCGGGCCGTTGTTATTATCCTTATTCCTTCTTTGCATAAATATCTTCAAGAAGAGCTATTTGGATAAATAAAGAATATCTAATGCAATTAACGCTTCCGGGCCTTTTCCCGGGCGGCCTTTTCCTTTTCCCGCAAAGCTTCCTTGCGGACTTTTTCCTTCTCTTTCAATTTTTGCTTGTATAAGCGTTCCTTCTCCTTGCGCTCTTTTTCCTTCTGTTTCAGGCGTTGCTTATAAGCACGTTCTTTTTCCTTACGAAGCTCCTCACGAGCCTTCAGTTTCGCCTTACGGTCGGCTTCCGCTTGTTTCAGCTTGGCTTTGCGATCGGCTTCCAACTGCTTCTCCCGATCGGCCTTCGCTTTCAACAAGGCACGTTCTTCCTCCGCTTGCTTCTTGAGAAGTTCTTCCTGTTCTTTCACTTTCTGTTCACGTAATTCCTTATTCGCCTTTTGCTGAGCCTCGAAATCCTTACGAGCCTCTTCCTTGCGGGTTTCTTCTTCGGCAGCTTCCTGCTTACGGATCTCTTGGATTTCTTTCAAGGTCATGCCTTGATCCTCAACCGCCGGCTGAACAACAGGAACCGTATCCTTACGAAGGGTATCGACAGGCTGGATTTCCGGTTTGTCAAACGCAGGGCCCTCAATCGTATCCGAGACGACTGGTATAGGCTGTATCTCGGGCTGTCGGACAGGTTCTTGAACAGGCCATTGTTCCTCTTCCGGCACTTCGGCTTCTTCCTCCGTGATCATTTCATCTTCAGTCGCCTCCTCCTCCTTAGCGGCTTCCATACGGGCTTTCCAACGGGCAGCCAGATCCGGTAATTCCTCACCGAAGCTATCATCGAAGAAGGTGATATATTCATCCAAGGTCTTGCCACGCATCAAGGTCTCATAATTATCATCAGAGATCGGTAACACGGCAACTGCTTTATTCAAGGCCGTAGCATAGCCATCCTTACCGTATATCATCTTATAATATTGTATAATCTCGTCGAAATTGATAAATCCTTTGATCGCCAACATACTGATCGGGCCGGCCTGCTCCAAAGCCAAATCAAACTCTTTCACCATGAAGTTCGCGAAGTTATAAGCGGCAACAGCGAATAGCAACTGATTCTGATCTACGCTACCCGTAGGATATATCAAAAGCATCTGATAAGGTGTATTCCGTTCCGGATTAAATACACGAGCCGAATCCTCGGCAGATAACATACCATCCTCCCCCAAACCGAATCGTAGGTTCCAACTCATACCTTTCACACCGCCCTGCACCAAGGCACGTCCCCGAAGAACACCTTTCAACATCTCCCCGGCCAGTTCCGTGACATCCGCGTTCGGATACTTCTCGACCAGCGCTTTCAAGGCATTCTTAAAGCCTTCCGCATCCCCGGCTTGCACATAGGATAACGCATCCAAGAACATGAATTTAGGCATCAACGTAGCCAATGGGTATTTCTCGCTTACGTACCGGAAACTCTTACGGACATACGCTGTATCGCTCTCCAGATAGCGGTCGTAAGTAGCCTGATAGATCGAGTCCTGTACCACATCCATCATCCGGATATTATACTCGTAATTCGGATCAGCTACCGCCACCGCATAATCGCTTTCAGGGAAGGCGTTCATTAGTTTATTCTTATACTCGGTAACCAACGCTGTATTTCCGATTTTCAAGGCCATCAAGTATACTTGATAATAGCTCTCCAAGCGGTGCTCATGATCAGGGAAACGACGTTCCAGATTCTCGAACGCCTCGACAGATAAGGGGATATCCTCCAACTTATCCTTATAGATCATCGCCATATTGTAAAGGCCATCTATAATAATAATGTTAGAGGCGTCTATATCCTCTTGCGTGAAAGGTAGCTGCTGTAGGTAATACTCACGGGTATGCGGATCATCGGCGGCAACAGCCGGCAGGTCACCTCCTATCGAATCGGCCGGCAACGGCTCACCGTCCGGCCCTACTGTGGAATCTCCCTCAGCCAACATCTCCTCATCCAGATTCTCATTAAAGGTAGAGAGTTCCTTCTTACGGCGGCGCCAGTGATCTTCCAACGGACGACGTCCCCATTTACGCTGGAACTGTGTCTTTCCTTGCGCTACAGTCTGAGGATTATAGAAATAAAAAGACGCTCCACCGGCCGCATTCGGCAAGACAACAGCGTTGGTTTCCGTACCGGGGCGGTCGATTCCGGTGCCTTTCGCTTCCTGCTCGGCCAAATAAGCCTCTTTCTCAGCCAAGGCTTTCGCCTCTTCCTCCTCTTTCTTTACCTCCTCAATCTTCTTATCGATAATCGCTAATCGCTCCGCTTCCGGTAATTTAGCCAAGGCTTGCAAACTATCTTGAAGGTGGACCGCTTCTACATGCACAACCAATTCATCCAAAATCGCCGACAATTTAGAAACCCGTTCATAATCCTTGTATTCCTTTTGAATTCCAGCTAAGGCTCCGCTAAAACAAGGTTGCGCTTTCACGTAATCCCGCATCGTAAAATAGATATCTCCCAGCTTTATCTGGCAAATCGCCTTATCCATTCCATTCAATGTACTCTTATCAATACCGAGTTGATAGTTCTTTATGGCATTCACCGTATCTTCCCGGCTGAGGTATACATTTCCTAAAGCGTAGTATACTTGATCCAGATAATCCTTATTCTTTTGGCTTTTCGCCATTTTCTCCAGCATCTTCACCACTTTCAAGTAGTTCGTGCCCGAGAATACTTCCGTCTGACGGATACGTGAGGCAAATTCCAACTCATACGGAGGATTCGAACGAGCTACCTCACCAAAGGTCTTATAAGCCAAGCCATCTAATTCTTGATCCGCATAGATTTGTCCCAAAAGATACTTCATCCGGGTACGTTGCTTCCGGTTTTTCTCCGCCTTGATAGCGGTCTTCAGATAAGGGATGGCATCCTCGAACTGCCCGTTCTTGATCAAATAATCGGCATACACCGCCGCATATTGCTTCAAGGCAGAAGCAGGAATACCGTTCTTGTTCATCTTATCCAAGATATCCTCGGATTCATAGAACCAACCCATCTCGGAATAACAGCGGGCTTGCCACAAACGGGCCTCGGCCACGACCTCCTCGTCCTTCGCGTAATGACGGGCTATATAGGAAAAGGTAGCGGAGGCTTGCAGGAAATCGGCATTGTAGAATTGCGCCTGTCCCATGATCAGCCAACTATTCTTTAAGAAAGGGTTATACTCCTCTTGTTCTTGGATAGCACGTAGTTTGGGATTATTCCGCCAGCCCGGTTTCTTGGCCGGTTTCGCTTTTATGGAGTGTAGCTTAATAGCTTTATTACTTTTCTCGATCGTCCGGTCGAAAGGGCCGCCCGGCTCGGCTTTGTCTTTAGGCTGGGCGCTAATCGGATACATATAGATCCTGTCGGAATAGTTCTCTTTATATCCGTCCTGTTGGCTTTTCAGTGCCTCGTCAAACGCTTGTTTTCCATTGAAATAAATATTATAACGGGTCGTAAAGGCATGATAAAAACGGCTCGCTTTCGTGTTCTTCTTCGTGCTGCACGACCAAAGCAAGAGTACCGTTAATAACGCCACTATGTAGTAAAACCCTTTTTTCATTCTTTAATTAACGCCGTAACAACGGTTTTATTGCTTTCAAGGCCAAAAAGAGGACCACCAAAAACAAGATGATAAACGCACCGGAAGGCACGTTCAGGAAATAAGAAAGAACCAGTCCGGAGACGCAACCCAGAAAGCCGATCGCGATACTTCCCCATATGATCTTCTTGAAGTCGGAAGTAAACAGGTTCACCGTTATTTGAGGCAGGGTCAGCAAACTCATCAATAGCATAATCCCTACCAACCGGATCGAAAGAACGATTGTCATGGCGATAAAGCACATCATCGTATACTCGATCCATTTTACCGGTAGGCCTTGCGTGACAGCGAAGTCACGGTCGAACGCCACGTAAACGATCTCACGGAGGAAAAGGGAGAATATGAGTATCAGCAATACGACCAATCCTAAAATCCACAAGATATCGACCGTAGAGATCGTTAAG
Organism: Parabacteroides distasonis; assembly: GCF_004793765.1. GTDB lineage: Bacteria > Bacteroidota > Bacteroidia > Bacteroidales > Tannerellaceae > Parabacteroides > Parabacteroides distasonis_A. The sequence continues at coordinate 11,718 of NZ_SRYM01000017.1, forward strand.
ATATTACCAAATAGATAAGCGGACAGGTTCGGGGCGTACCCCGGGGTAAGGAAAATGAAGATTACTCCCAAAGCCATACCCAGCGACCATACACCCGCTATGGCCGAATCCTCCCTTACGTTTTGCGTCTTGCTCGCCCACTCCACGCCAAAAGCGGAGAGGATGGAGAACAGCATCGCCATCAAGATCGGATTTGTTCCCAAATAAAAACCCAAGCCCAAACCACCGAACGAAGCATGCGTGATCCCTCCGCTGATAAATACCAACCGGCGGGATACGATGTAAGTCCCGACAACCCCACAAGCGATAGCGGTTAGCAAGCTCCCGATTAAAGCGTTCTGAAAAAAGGCATATTGCAATAAATCCATATGATTCGTTTCCTAAATTAATGAATACGGCGTTCGCCAATGATCAAGAATGCCTCATCTTTCAAGGCATCCGGCAAATTGATTCCTCGTAATTGCAGGCTACGAAGCCAACCGGCCACTTCCACTTCCCGGAGGGTATAAAGCACTTCGCTAAACTCCTCGATGGCTTCCTCATCGTATGCATCCGCTTCCACTCCTTGGAACCGATCCAGTTCCTCATCGTTATAATATTCGATTTTCTTGCTGACGGCAGCCAATAAGCTGTCTCGTTCGCAGGTCTCATGTTGTCCACAGCACTCTTCCTCGATCTCTTGTGGTTCGGGGATCTCCGAGATCTCCCCCCGTTCCAGCATCTTCTGAAGTTTCTTATTCCGGAAATACCCGGCGATAGCGGCTACGACACCCAGACCTATAAGACTTATGACAATGTACCACATAATTCAATTGAAAGTTGAAAATTGAAAATAGAAAATTAAAGGGCTGATTCCCTAATAGAGAAACCAGCGGCCCTAAGATCTTCCCAATAATGGGGATAACTCTTGCTGACCACTTGCGGGTGGGCGATTTCTATTCCCTCGGGACGTACCAAAGCGGCGGGAGCGAATGACAAAGCCATCCGATGGTCCTCGTAAGTAGCGATTACCGGATGAGATGCCGATTCCCCGCGCTCACCATTCCATTCCAAGATGCTATCATTACAATCCGTCAACACATAACCCAATTTACGAAGCTCTGTCTTCAATGCCTCGATCCGATCCGTCTCCTTGATCTTCAAGGATTGAAGTCCCGTGAAACGGAAAGGGATATTTAATAACACGCAAGTCACCACAAAGGTTTGAGCCAAGTCCGGTTCATTCACAAAGTTATAAACCAACTTCTTACAGATATTTCCAGTATGTCTTAACACAACTCCACAGCTCGTATAAGTAGTGCCCACTCCTAATTGAGCAAACAACTTCGCTCCGGCGGCATCTCCCTGCAAGCTATTCTTGAATAAACCTAACAATTCGATCTCAGCATTTTTCGATAACGCCATGATCTCATACCAATAAGAAGCGGCGCTCCAATCGGATTCCACCGTAAAACGAATCGGCTTATACTCTTGGGGGAGCACCTTGATCGTATTCTCCGTCCAAGAGGCTCTCACTCCATATTGCTCCATCAATTGCAACGTGATATGGATATAAGGCCTAGAGATAATAGTTCCTTCCAAATGCAACGTAACCCCATTTTCTGTTAACGGGGCGATCATCAAGATAGCGGATATATATTGAGAGCTGACATTTCCCGGCAGCGAGATCTCCCCGCCTTGCAAGGCACTCCCGAAAATACGCAAAGGAGGATAGCCCTCCTTCTCCATATACTCGATCCGAGCGCCTAAAGCGTCCAACGCATCCACCAATACCTTGATCGGACGGTTCTTCATGCGCTCGGTTCCCGTAATCGTCCATTCGCCCACCACCTTCGAGAGGAAAGCGGTAAGGAAACGCATCGTCGTGCCCGCCGCACCCACATTAAAATCCCGATCGTTCGAGTTCAATGCCTTTACCATCAAATTCGTATCATCGCAATCGGATAAGTTCTCTACATCGTATGCGCTATAACTTAGCGCATTCAAGATCAATGCCCTGTTACTGATACTTTTAGAAGCGGGAAGCTTTACGGTAGTCCGGATAGCGGAACCCGGAGCATTTAGCTGATAATTCATTGCCTTCGTATATTCAAGATTCAAGAAGCAAAAGTACGAAAATTAGCGTACATATGGAGTATAACTGCGGGAAACTTTCTTCTTTCCTCTCACTACATGACTCCTTACATTAACAACGGACCCCTTTGCCGACATGATACAGAAACCGGCCTTCGGCTTTCTTTATGCTTCTTCTCGAACACCAATCGTGACAAGGCGTTCGTTTGAACCGATCCAACCAGTAGACAGGAGGGGCAATAAAACACCCTTTTAAGTGAGAATATTCCCGTTTTCAGGCACGAAAGGCGATGAAAGCCTACACGTATAGTCGCGTTTGGCAACGCCAATACTGCCGTTGGGCATTATAAACAGTCACGAATAGGGTTCTCAGTAGTCGTGAATGGGCATCGTAACCCGGTTAGAACCCAGTCGTAACCCTATCGGATAGCCCAAAGAAGTCAATGGATATGAATTAGGATGAATTATTTTCGCTAGAATGAAAGGCTGTTTTTCGGTATCGTATTATCAATAAATGAATTACTATTTTTTTCTCGCATATTTAGCAACGAATCGTACATAGTCCCGGAAAAATCGATTCTCCGGGACTTCAGTTTACAAAATGTCAAAATGTCAAATCGCCAAATGGTCTTATCACAAGGCATTCATCTTCAGGAAATGCTTCCAGAAAAAGAGAATCTGGTAATCAATAGAATTATTCCAATATTGTGAATCGTGATTACCCGGGCGAGTGATAAAGTCGTGGTCGATGCCCTGTTTCAATAACGCCTCATGGTAGTTTTTATTCACTTCCAAAAAGAAATCACTGTCACCACAATCGAAGATCAAAGCGATTTGGTCTTTCTTCAAGGTTGGAACCAAATTGATAACCGTGTACTTCTCCCAATTTTCCGGATATTTCGCCTTCTCGCCTATCTGTGCACTCATCTCCCAGTTTTTCGGGAAAGGGCGGATATCCACGCCACCGCTAGTACTTCCCGCCGCAGAGAAAACATCGCTATGAAGAAGGCCATTCCACATAGCGCCATGTCCACCCATGCTCAAGCCGGTAATAGCACGTCCCTTACGATCGGCTACGGTCTTATAACGGGAATCCACGTATTTCACCAACTCATTCGAGATGAAAGTCTCATACCGTACATCAGTATTCAAAGGGCTATCCCAGTACCACGTATTCTTACCATCCGGGCATACGAAAAAGATCCCCTTCTCGTCAGCGATCTTAGAAAGATCCGGCTTGATACCTACCCATGTACGAGCGTTACCGCCGTAACCATGCAACAAATAAATCACCGGACACGCCTTCGTTGCGGCCACATCCGGACTTACCACGACTACCTCTATACTTTTATTCATCGAAGGACTTTTCACTTGCAAAGTATCTACCTTCGCCGCCTGCAAACTGAGCGGAAGCAAACAAACCAACGCTACCGCTACCTTTTTCATCCAATCCATATCAGTAATATATTAACGATTAATTCCCCGTAGCCTTGTTTTCAAGGAACTACGGGGACAAATATACAGATTTTACAGCCAAAAACTTATTTACTTAACGAGAAAGGACGATCCTCTTTCGCTGTTCTTCCCAACTTTGTCATTGCGCCACCCATTTTTCACCTAACTGACTGATTTTTATCGTGCGCTTATAAAACGAACATTAATCGACAAACTCTCCAGAAGGAGGATTCGCACCTTCTCCCACTCCCCACTTCTTATTCGGATAGTCTCCCATAAACAATTCTAATGTACCCCCATTCATGATATCCTCGTGAGTAAACCAAGTCTTAGCATACTCCACACCATTCAACTTGGCAGATTGGATGTATTTATTTTCCCATGAAACTCCATGAGCGATCACGGTAAACACTTTTCCGTTTGCCAACTGAATCTCCGATTTATCAAATAAAGGACTACCTATCGTATAAACAGGCACTCCCGGAGAAACCGGATAGAAACCCAATGCGGAAAATACATAGAAAGCCGACATTCCACCGCCATCCTCATCACCACAAACACCCATCAGATCATTCCTGAACCAGCTTTCCATAAGCATACGAATCCGTTTTTGTGTCTTCCACGGCTGACCGGCATAATTATACAGATAAGGAATATGGAAACTAGGCTCATTTCCCATTACGAACTGCCCGACATTACCCGTAGCATCCGGATGAAGAGCGTAATATTGCCATTTTGACATTTTCATGTCCTCAACAAACAACTGATCCAATCTCTCAATAAAAGGAACGTTGCCTCCAAAAAGATCTATTAAATCCTGAATATGATGACGTACATCCCAATTATACGTCCAAGCATTGTTTTCGTCAAAATAAGCCCTAGCCCCGATGCCTCCGGAAAAAATATAGTCGAATGGTTCTATAAACGTCCCATCTTTATCCTTCGGATGGAAAAAATTAGTCTCTTTATTAAAGACATTCCGGTAATTATAAGAACGATCCCGAAAGAATCGACAATCCTCATCTTTTCCCAAATGTTTAGCTAATTGGGCAATACACCAATCGTCATAGGACGCGGCTGTAGTTACGGCTACCGCTTGTCGCTGTTCAAATGGTCCTACCTCCGTAAACTCTTCTTTTTCTCCCGGATGCAAAGCGGGGAACCAGCCATTCTCATGATAAAAATCATCCAAGGCCGTTTTAGGTCCCCGGTACCAAGGGATCATGGACTCTGTCATCACCGTATGTTTCATACCCTCAAAAGCCTTTTCCACATCAAACCGCAAGCCTTTATTCAAGGCATCCGCAAAGACACCTGCCGCATGGTTACCGTTCATGCAATGCGCATCCCCAAATACACAAGGGAAAGTAGGTATCCACCCGGATTGCTCATACATCCGGATATAAGACGCCAGTTTTTGTTCTTGAGCCTCCGGATTCAATAACACTTGCAACGGGTGAAGGGCCAAATAGGTATCCCATACCCAATCATCCACCCAGAAATCCACTCCATTATCTTCATGCACCTTTCCATCGTACGCACTAAAATATGTACCATCCTCAGAGATATTGATCATTCTTTCGTGCGCCCGATACAAGGCGGTATAAAATGTGGTCTTTTGATCCTCTGTTCCTCCTTCAATCTTTATTTTGCCCAACACGTCGTTCCATTTATCACGAGCTTGCGAGGCCAATTTCTCCAGATTGAAATCATTGATTTCATTATATAAATTCCGCTTGGCCTGCTCTACTCCAATATAAGAAATTCCATAACGAACATTTACCACATCCTCCGATTCCGGAAATTCAGCAAATACCAAAGAATGAGAGAGGCTATCAACTTGAATGGGCTGGGCATCAAACTCCAAATAAAAATAATGTTTTATCCCAGCGAAGTTATCATATCCACACAAAGCTCCATCTTTTATATCGATCTCTCCTTTTCCATTAGCTTTCAACAAAATCAGCCGTCGATCCGAATCCTCAAACCGAAAACGATAAATCGCCGATTTAGCCGCTGGCGCAAAATCCACCCCTACGGAGAAATCATCCAAATACACCGAATAACTATAAGGTGTAGATTTCTCATGATCATATCGATATTTTAAATTCCCACCGAAATCCTTAACGTCTCCCCTATAAGGCAACAGCAACAATGAATGGCCTTGCCTATGGGAAGGACTATTTAGGGCCAGTCCCTCCATACGATCCGTCGTAAACTCATTATGAGTCGGAATCATACGCAACATGCTGTTAGGCAGGTGGGTAGTGGGATAGGTAGGCACAAGTAAATGACTGATATTCCCAATCCGGTTATTCACATAATCTACTGGTGTTTTTTCTATTTTACCTATGCAACTACATAATAATAGAAATAAGGTTGTCTGAAATAATAGTTTCTTCATGAGATTGTATTTAATAATAACGATTCTCTAGCATCTATTCTTACCACAAAGATGAAAATTAAAATTGATGAAGCAAAACTATCGTAAACTATTCAAAGTAAGATTCTGTAGAGAATTACATACCGTACTCCCGCATTATAACCAGAAAAGAATCAGTACGATTATGATTTTCCGAATGGAAGTACAACTTTTTCTTTCCCTTCCACCACTGGAGCTGATCGTAACTCTTGGCGTGGTACATTCAGGCCGGCCCCAGCTAACACATCTGTCGAAAACCAAACGACAGGTGCAGTCATATAAGAAAGTTCAGCTGGGTTTCATAGATTCTGGCACCAAGTCCAACCCTGTCTCAAATGAACGAGTTGAATGTGTTTCATCATATCTAAAGCATCCTGACAATATCTTGCTTGCCATGCTATCCTGTATAACTTTCTAAATAAAATGACACACCCCCTAATAATCCTCCTACTAATGCCCCTAAAATAAGGCTATAGACTGGCGATACCTTTCTTATAATCAAGAAAATCGATACCAATAATCCGATAAAAGCTCCCCATGCACTCATTATACCCATGTGTTAGTGATTCATATAATATTGGATTACACGCAATTGTTGTTCCAAGGCACGCCCAATATTCCGGCAGGTGAAATCTTTGTCCATCGCCTGCTCCAAGGAAACCGGATAAGGAAGAAGTGGCAAGACCGCCAGAAACCCGGATTTATTAAGTGCCTCTACCTCCTCTACGGAACCACCCATTACGATAATCGGGATATCCTGTCTCATGCCTGCCTGCAATACTCCGCATGGGGTCTTTCCCATGCAAGTCTGTTTATCCAGTTTACCTTCTCCCGTAATAATTAGATCCGCCCCCCGTATACGTTCATCAAAACGCAAGGCATCCAGAACCATCCGGATACCGGGTTTAAGTTCAGCCTTTAGGAAAGCGACAAATCCTCCACCTAAACCACCTGCGGCTCCCGCACCCGGAATGTCGTCTATCTCTATTCGTCCCGTTCTTTTTATGACTTCCGCAAAATTTCGCAACCCCTCATCCAGCAGACGGACCATAGCGTCGTCCGCTCCCTTTTGGCGGGCAAAGACATACGCCGCCCCTTTCTCACCATAAAAAGGGTTATTCACATCGCAGGCTATGGTAAATGAAGTTTCCCGCAATTGCGATAATGCCCTTGAACAATCTATCTCATAAATCTGATTAAGGATCTGCCCACCCAATTCCAGCTCATTCCCGTCTCTATCAAGAAAACGAAAACCCAAGGCCTGCAACATACCGGTTCCTCCGTCATTCGTTGCGCTTCCTCCTATTCCTATCAAGAAATCCCGGCAACCACGATCCATAGCGTCTTTTATCAACTCACCGGTTCCATACGTCGTTGTTCTCAAGGGATTACGCTCCGATACAGGCACTAGCGTAAGGCCACTCGCCGTTGCCATCTCGATAACCGCCGTACGATTATCCCCCAGTATCCCATAAGTAGCCTCGACCGGCCTCATCAACGGATCATGCACGACACAAGATACGGCTTCTCCACCCATCGCCGTAATCAAAGTATCCACGGTACCTTCTCCCCCATCCCCCACCGGGATTTTCACCACCTCGCAATCCGGAAAAACCTTATGGATCGCCCACTCGGCACATTCAGCAATCTCAACAGAAGAGACCGAGCCTTTAAATGAATCGGAAGCAACAACGATCTTTCTCATCCAATCAGCTTCTTAATATAAAAACAAAATAAATCAATTCCTTCAAAATGCCCAAATATACAGGTTTTAAATCAAATGCAGTACTACTTATTTATCCAAAGGACATACAGACTTCTCTGTTCGACGACAGCGAACGATCGTTCGTCACCATCGAATAATCGTTCAGTGGCACCGAACGATCATTCGCCTACACTGAATAGAGAATAGATATAGCCTTTCAAGAATTTGTCTGATAATATTCAAATTTTTACTTTTGTATTCATTATAATACAATCATACATCATGAAACAAAAATTAAACATTACGACATTTTTACTATTTTGTTGCATCACCGCTTTATGGTCTATCCCACGTCCCGAATACCCTCGTCCACAATTCGAACGCATGGATTGGGTAAATTTGAACGGAGAATGGACTTGCTCATTCGATTTCGGAGGTACCGGAATGGAACGGGAATTCTATAAATCGAACGGTTTTGACCAAAAGATCACAGTGCCCTTCTGCCCGGAAAGTCAGTTATCCGGCGTAAAATACACGGATTTCATTCAGCATTTCTGGTATCAACGTCCTATCACGATCCCACAAGAATGGAATGGAAAGAATATAAGACTTAATTTTGGAGCTGTTTATTATAAGTCGGAAGTATACATCGATGGAGTCCTGGCCAATCGCCATTTTGGCGGCACCTCTTCTTTCGCGGTAGATATCACGTCCTTGGTAACACCGGGAAAGACACATAGCCTGGTCGTATATGTAGAAAGTGACCTGCGAAGCGCAAAACAACCGGCAGGAAAACAAAACCTACAATTTGAATCTTACGCCTGTAATTATACCCGAACCACGGGTATCTGGCAAACGGTTTGGATGGAGGCTGTCCATCCGGAAGGACTGCAATCCGTGCAGTTGCTGACAGATATAGATCAACAACAATTGGTTGTGCGTCCTCGTTTCTATAAGGAACTAGGAGGTAAATTGCAGGTAACGGTAAAAGATAACGGTAAAGTAGTAGCTAGCCAAACTATTACGGCAAGCTCCTTATCTTCTGCTATTCTACCCATCAAGAAAATGAAAACATGGAGTCCGGAAAACCCTTTTTTGTATGACTTGGAATACAAAGTAATAGACAAGAACGGAAAGGTAGTAGATGAGGTAAGAAGCTATACCGGTATGCGTAAGGTACATATCGAAGGCAATAAGATTTATCTGAACAACAAACCTTATTACCAACGCCTGGTACTTGATCAGGGATTCTATCCCGATGGGATTTGGACGGCTCCTAGCGATGAGGCGTTAAAGCATGACATCGAACTCTCCATGGCGGCCGGCTTTAATGGCGCCCGCCTCCATCAGAAAGTATTTGAGGAACGTTTCTATTATTGGGCAGATAAGATGGGCTATCTTACATGGGGGGAAGCTTCCAGTTGGGGTATGGATTGCAATGATACGGAAACCGCCCGGAATTTCATAACTGAATGGACCGAAATCGTAGAACGTGACCGTAACCATCCTTCGCTTCTTATCTGGACACCTACAAACGAGGAGTTCTGGCCTGATCGCGTACAATATCCGCGCCTGATGCACGACCTGTATAACCTAACGAAAATGATCGACCCGACACGTCCTTTCCACGGTACCAGCGGTGGTGTACACATCGCTACCGATATCTGGACAATCCACAATTACGAGCAAAACCCGGAAGAATTGAAAAAGCAACTGTATAATAACGGCAAACTATTTGTCGCCCCAAAATGGGAAATACAATTGATGCCGAAAAATATCGGTTTCAACGGCCTGAAATATACAGACCAATACCAATTCCCGGAATATAAAAAAGATATGCCTTATTTAGTTGATGAGTTTGGCGGTATAAAATGGAACCCGTCACAACAGATGGAAAGTGCCCAAAATACATCTTGGGGATATGGAGAGCCACCTCATTCTTTAGAAGAGTTTTACAAACGTTTGGAGGGCCAAGTCAACGCTGTCCTATCCCTTTCGAAGGATATCTGGGGATATTGTTATACACAGTTGACTGATGTGGAGCAAGAGCAAAACGGTATCTATTATTATGACCGTACGCCAAAATTCGACATGAAGCGTATTCACGATATCTTCAGCCAAACCCCGAAGGTAGAATAATATCACGATCTTAGTACGAGTGACAGTCAGTATGTAACAACCAAATTTTATCAGGGGCGTACCCACGTGGATACGTCCCTTAATTTTTACAGATTACATATCAATCTTTCTCTGTGTCATTTTACTACCGTAGGCTCCAGCCCAACTACATAGGGCAGCAGCTATCAATATAGCAAAGAAAGATATGAGAGCCGACCGGGCAGCGGCATCCGTAGCCTTATCCGCAGCCTCTAATGTCTTTTGTTTCACTTCTTGCCATTCTTGAGTAGCTTTTTGCAAGTTTTGTTCTAAATTACGGATTTGTTTATCAGCCTCTGTCGTAGCTTTACGCAAGATCTCCGTATATTGCTTAACGGCCTTATCCGCTTCCGCCTTCGACATATTCGTATTATTAGCTAAAGCCTTAGCCAAATCATTTTGATCTATATTTTTTGTCAGGCTGTTCGCTTGCTCTTTTAATCGTCCTAAGAAATTCTTAAAAATCTCATCCGCTTCTTCCGGATTGGCGATCGCTTTTTTCACGGTTTTACCGAAGTCGGTCTTAACACCGTCTAATTGTTTTTGCAAATAATCCGGTTGTAACTCTTTCACCTTGCTCTTCACGAGGGCCGTACGGATATCTTTCGGTATTTCCCCGTCTTTCAAATCGACCTTGAAATCAATTTCACCAAATATATCCTTAGCCTGATCTGACAATGCGGAGACACCGCCACCCACAATCGAACCAGCGCCAGAGAGAGCTCCGCCAGCAACAGAAGAAGCGGCACCCAATGCATTCATCGTAAGTTTCGCAGCCCCTACAGTGAGTAAAACGCCCAAGGAGGCTCCCACGATAAGTGTTGTAGCCCAAACTAGAAAACCATGGATCAAACCATCTATCCCAGCCAGCTTACCAGCAATAAATCCACCAGCCACCATACTAACTACCAAAGCGATAGCCGTACCTATGCCGACTGTAGTTCCTACACCCGAAGTAGGATTGTCTGCCAAAGGATCAAACAGGAACAAACTGATGCTGGAACTCAACATCGATAAAAGGATAGAGACAGCCAGCACCGTTACCACACCCCCAAATACACTACCCCAAGAAACTCTTTTGCTTAAATCAGTTAAACTAAATCGTGTCATAACACATTATTTTAAATCATTTACGAATCTTATTCTTTAAGAAAAAGAGACCATCTTCAGTTATGGCGAAGATGGTCTCTTCCATCAAAATCAAAAGATTATCTCTTCAGATTATTTGCGTAAGCATGTGTCTTATTTTTCACATCATCCGCTTTCTCCGCTACGTCATTAGCCCCTTCGGCTACTTTATCAGCTACTTTTACACCTGCATCCACCACCTTTTCCTTTGCGACCTCCATCATGTCATCCGTATGATTTCCAACATGGTGTAAAGTTTCACATACTTTATCTTTTAGCTGTCTATACTTTGGGGTTTGCGAGAAACGATAAGCTAAAATACCAACGATTGAACCTAATCCAAGGCCCAGCAAAAATTTTGAACTTCCAGTTTTCATAATCTTATAAATTTAATAAATGAACAATATTTATCTTTATCTCAAAAGTTTAATAAATAATACACAATGACTATTCCACATAAAGAATCACAGCACGATTCCATTCTGGTTTATCGAAAGGCGGTTCTTTATCACCGACCCATTCAACAATCACTCTATCCTGACTGATATTATAATCATTAATCAAAATCCGAGCTACATTTTGTGCCCTTTCAGCCGAAAGTTTCTCGTTGATCTTGCTTGTTCCGGTCTTTTGGTCCGTATATCCGATCACTCGAACCTTAAACTGCGGGTTGTCCTTCAAATATTGCGCAATATTATAAATATTAACACCTTGATAAGTATCTACTTTCGTTTGGTTAATTTTGAATAGTACAACATTATTTATCAAAGGATTCTCCTCGAACTCCACCACCTTCTCGGTAATGACTTGCGGTTCCGGACAATCTACCGGACGTTTAGCCAATTCTTGATTCTGGGCATACAATTCATTGATACGATTATTTAACTCGTCAATCTCTTGCGGATTTCTCAAATCAGCCTCTTTAAAAGTAGCTGTTTTACCAATGTTAAAGATCAAACCTGCTGATGCGGTGCCTAAGACATCGTAATTTCCACTACTCTTGACCTGGTTGAACTCGCTTTTCACGGCAGTAGCAGCGAACTCAACATATAAAGTCACACGGTCTGAAAGCTTGAAGTTATTGATAATACCCGCATTAAGAGTCATACCATTTACCCGAGTACGTCCTGCGGCATACGTCGGCTGATTCGTATAGTCCCATCCGAAAGCCCATCCGAAACCTACGTAAGGAACGAAGCTATAAACACGGTCAGGATTATATTTCATGAAATAATCCGTCATGCTCCACATCAAATCGGCCTGTATCGTGGCATGCTTATTGCGCGACATGATACTCGCATTGTCATTAAAGGTATGCAAGTTAGTAAGACCGGCAGCTTTAATACGAGTCCCTAAATACGGGTTGATCCATTTTCCTATTTGAACTTCAGGTGCCACCGTAAATCGATGGAAAAAATCAGCATCGCTATTCCTGTCACCAAAATAAATATTAGCGCCCGCACCCGCTCCAATGAACCAATTGTCCCCAAATCCATTATTAATAAACGTCGCTTTATGAGCGGGTTCCGTACTCTGTCCCTCTTTCACTTGGGCAAAAGATGTCTGCATGATGCTACATAGCACCACAATAAACAAATATTTTTTCATGATTGAATTGTTTTAAGTGATACAAAAGGCCAGGATTAAAAACGATATCCCCAACCGAAGGCAATGACAGACGAGTTGTCTTTGCCGAAAACATACTTATATTCGACATTCAAGAAATTCCGGGGATTGATATTATAGGTTAATCCCCCTCCTACATTAAAGCCGAAATTAGTAGAACTATTAGAGTCCAATGTCACTTCTCCCTCTTCCCCTTTTATGGTTCGTTTTCCCTGAAAATTATTTTGCAAGTTGAAACCTGCTAAAGGATAGAGCGACAATTGATCTTCAGAAAGGTCAAACACATAATGCGCATTGACGTTTACATCCAATCCTGTTGTTTTATCCTTTGGAAAGAAAAACATCAAATCTGGAGCTAAACGTACATGATTTGTCAGGTTATACCTTCCTTGAGCCCCCAACATTACACGCTTAAAATCAGTCTGATAACCAAAATTTCCCAAGAGTGAAAATTCCCCCTTTTGGGCAAAAGCCCCCATAGATGTTATCAGCAAAAATACTATAAAAAGAATTTTTTTCATTTGAATAAATTTTAATTATACATATCAAAAAACTTTCCTTTTTCGATTAAACTCATGCACAAAAAATCTATTATTGCAATAAAGATTTCATATTTAATCTAATAACATCAACCTTTTTTATTTTGTTGATACCAAATAATACGAAAATCTATACTCTAAGTTTTTTTCATATTCATTTGCAATTATCACCAGTTCAAAAAGGATTGATTTTAATAGGGGATGAGAAAAAGTGAGGCAAAAACGTGATAAAATAAATAAGATCAAAACGTCAATAAAAAAACCGGAGCTAGTATCCCTACTTGCTCCGGTTGCTTTTAGTGTGTCCTGTTAAAATATATTGATTGACTTATGTCTTTCTAAATGGCTTTTATACATTAATCGTCAACAGCGAGTCCCGTATAACGATATCCAGAAACCTTATATCGCATATCGGGTTCGTCATCACTAAATGACACATAATATACTATACTATCCGCTGGAGTTCCATGAGGTGTCGTAGCAGCCTCCAACAAAATTTTACCTCCATCAATCGTCACATCACAACCTTCGTACGATTCATTAGGCATGGCACCATTTGTCGCAAATGTCATCGCATTAACATCTGAGCTGACCCGAACCTTGAAATCCCAAAAGTTTTTCAGATCATCCACATACATCTCAGCCTGCGTATCAGCAGCCGTATTATAGGTATTCATGTGGATATGCCCCAATCCAAAGCAATCCTCGGCCACCACATTACCGCCTTCATCTACCGCATCCACCGTCACATACCATTCACCGGCAAGCGCTTCGGTAGCCGTACCACCGATTTCGTCTTTCTCGCAACCTACCAATACGAATACCAGCAGGGAAAATAGCCATACAATATGTTTATTCATAATTCCTATTCGTTTATTTATTCATTACTACATAGAATGTCATCTGTCCCGCATAATCGATATACCAAGAGATCTGTCCTGTTTCCGGATCATACTTACCTTCTCTCATGCTATCCATAGAATCGCCCCAACCAGCAACGAGGCTGCTGAGTGGTTCAATCGTATTGTCGGCATTCAATTTAAAATAACCTTTCATAGCATATGACGCACCATAAGCCGCACCTTGGTCATACCATCCACCCAAGAAATCGGATATCGCAAATATACCCGGAGCCACTTGATCCACCGATATACTGAAATCTCCTTTGAATGGAGCTTGCGCACCATTCATATCCCGATAACTAACACTCGCATCCACCGTATATGAACCAGATGCATCTGCCGTGATAGCCGGATCATAAACGATCACCGTGCGTTTAGCCGAGCTAGAAAATCCATCCGCATTCGCAGCCGAATAAGATACGGAATAAAGACCGATCTTACTGGCATCCACATTACTATCGACAATCACCGAAGCGGTCACGTCTTCTTCCCCTTCCTTGGCAATGACACCGGGATCAGCAAAAGAGCTGCCAACCGGTACCAACATAGGATCATCGCCATTCATCTCAAAGTTCACATAATAGGTCACCTTCGTCAGACCTTCTGTCGTTTTCTCGCAGCCCCACAAACCGACAAGACCGCAAAAAAGCAATAAACTATAAATTACCTTTTTCATAAATGTCTCTTTTTAATTTGATTATTTACCCCAGAATACCGGTGCCGTATACCCCGGAAATGCCGGCGTATTCTCATTACGGGAGGATGAGCTTTCAGCATACGGATAACGTTCTAACAATTTATTCGCACCTACTTCGCCAAATACTTGGATCGGGGTGTACAACGTACCAGGCACATACTTAGAAACATTGTATGATTCCTGATTACCTTCGGTATAGAAATCGCTGCCCTTAGCTGTGCCGAACGTTGGATAATCCAAACGACGCATTTCACACCAAGCCTCGAACGGATTGACACCTGAAAGCGCTACCCACTTGGCCAAACCAATACTCTTCTTATAGTTGGAAGCCTCGAACGGATAACGGGCTATGTAATCAACTGCCCCATCCACATTGGCAGAAGCAAACGATGCCTCGATTGCGGCCGCATAATGAGCCTGGGCATCCGCAGCCGATCCGTAACGTGCATAATATTCAGCCTTAAAGAATTCGATCTCCGATACAGTGATCAAGTAAACCGGCATATCAAAAGTAGCCACCGGACGGCACCAATCTTGTAGTTTACTCGTAGACTTCGGATAGTTGGTACCCGAGATACCACCGACATATTCTCCAGCCTTGTTTTTTTCGAAAAACGCAGACAAGCGCGGATCCTCATATTCAATAGCTCCTTCGCTGTTCTTTACCTGCATCGTACCGATAATAGCCAAGTTGGCCGCAATATTGGTCTGCGTAGATCCCCAAGTCGTTGCAAACTCTTCCGAATAAAATGGGTTCATCTGTCCCGGCTCATTCTTCCAACAACCTTTATAAGAGACATCAGAAGTAGGGAAGTTGTTTTCCGCAATCAAAGCTGCCACCTCAGAGCGTACGTCTTTGACATTAGACATGCGCATAAGCATTTTCAGCTTCAACGCATTGGCGAATTGTATCCATTTATCAGCCGTCGAAGACGGAAAGAGGAAGTTAGTACAGACGATATTCGCTGGAGATACCTTTTCCAATGCCGCATCGATTTCAGCGATCACGCCCTCATAAACAGTTTGCCCTTCATCATACTTCGGGGTCGGGAAGTTTTCCAAGTCCAACGCTTCCGTATAGGGCACTTCACCATAGCAGTCCACCAAAGCTTCGTAAATGAACGCACGCAAAACCGTACCGGCCAAGTAAGTACCCCAGTCTTCATCTTCTGTGGCTTTAGCCAACAATGTTTTCAAGTTCTGT
The DNA here is from genome assembly GCF_004793765.1 of Parabacteroides distasonis. Classification (GTDB taxonomy): domain Bacteria; phylum Bacteroidota; class Bacteroidia; order Bacteroidales; family Tannerellaceae; genus Parabacteroides; species Parabacteroides distasonis_A. Next base: position 27,626 of record NZ_SRYM01000017.1, read on the forward strand.
AAACCTTTTTGGTTAAACTGCGTATAGGTACCGCTACTGCGGGTTGCCGACATATTGAACTTCGAATAATCCAAATAGTTGCTCGTACCGAACAGATGAGCATACTGCTGGGCATGGAAACCGCCGGCGATACGCAGAAAGTTACCGTAACTGGAAGCCGTATTCATCTCGATGGCAGGCATCAACATAAATGTCTCGATGTTTTCTTCTGCAGGCGAATTTGGATCAGTATTGATATCCAAATAGCTGTTGCAAGAAGTAAAGCTCACACCTAAAAGTAGTGCTGATGCTAATAATATCTTTTTCATATCTTATTTTCTCCTTGTTTTTAGAATTTAACACTCAGGTTACATCCGAATACGCGGCAAGACGGGTTGGTATAAAGCTCACCAAATTGCGTAGCCAAATCACCATAAGAAGACTGTGATACGGTAGTTGATTCCGGATCAACATAACGGTTGTCTGATGCGGTCCAAGTAAACACATTGTTACAGAACGCCGTGATAGCCAAATTACTCAATGACATCTTACGTACCCACCGCTTCGGGACATTCCAAGTCAAACTAATGTTACGCAATTTGACGAATGAACGATCCATCAAATAGGCCTCTCCGCCATCACCATATCCATAATCATTGAAATAGGTCTGATAACTGCCATTACCCAGATAGATAGGAGTCGTGTTTTCAGAATAATTACCATCACCATTATCAACAACCGAATTCGGGATAATGAACGGACGGCGATCGTTGTAAGTCGTAACCACACCGTTACCGGTAAACTGCATCAAGTTCTTTGTACGTGAGAACATATAACCACCACTACGGATATCCAAAGCCGCGCTCAACGTGAAATCCTTGTAAGTAAGAGCCGTATTGATACCACCAGTCCAATCATAATTCATGTTCTTTCCGGTATCTTCAACCGACGTACCTAAAACAGGATAACCATTCGCATCTACAATTGGCTTTCCATCGGCTGTTTTCTTTGGTAAATAAGTATAGAACTGTCCCATCGGCTTACCTTCTTCCGCATACATATAAATCGCATCATTACCGGCGGAGAAATTATAAATAGAAACTTTTCCACCTTCCAAGCTCTCAGGTAATGAAAGCACCTTATTGTTGTTTTTCGAGAAATTGAAACTCAAGTCCCAACGAAAATTCTTGGTCTGTACCGGAATCGTATTGATAACCAACTCGACACCCTTGTTGCTGACTTCACCAAAATTAGTCACCATATAGCTGAAACCTGTTGAAGGATCGGTCGGAAGAGTAAAAATCTGGTCTTTCGTCTTACGATCGTAATAAGCGGCATCGATACCGAAACGTCCATTAAAGAATTGTAAATTCATACCTACCTCAAACTCGGAAGTCATTTCCGGACGCAGCGTGTTGCTCCCCTTCGTATTGGAAGCCATAAAAGCATTCACCCCGTTCATTGGGAACTTAGATACATCACTGCCATAATAACCATGCGCCGTACCTTGCACATAAGTAAGTCCGGTACGATAAGGAGAAGCGTCATTACCGGTCTTACCGTAAGCCAAACGGGCTTTACCAAAGGTAAGAATTTCATTTTCAGGGATCAATCGGGTAAAGATCCAGCTTAATGTAGCACCTGGATAGAAGAAGCTATTGTTGTCGATCGGCAACGTAGACGACCAATCGTTACGGGCCGTCAAGTTCAAGTAAATCATATCGTCCCATCCAAAAGTCACATCACCGAAAAGACCAACCAAACGGCGTTTCTGTTGGGATTCCTCCAAAGTTGTCTTTGTTGAACCGTTGCTCAAATCCCAAAAGCCGGTATAGAAAGATAAATCATCGGTCTGACCGGTCATACGCGTATTACCGCGCTCATTCATGTTCACACCGACATTTACGTTAACGTCCAACTTATTATCCAAGAAACGTTTAGCATAGTTGGCTAAGAAGTCATGGTTCAACTCGTAATAACGACCATAGCTCGCATAAACATAACCACTCTGGTTCATATTGGAAGGAGCGTATCCATAATCCTCGTCGATCAAGGCGTCATCCAAGTTAATTTGCGGAGAACCTACCTTACGATCGTAATCCGTATAGTCGAAACCCATACGATAAGAAAGCTTCAATTCCTTAATTGGATTCACGTCCAACTGCACTTTACCATAGATCTGTTTCGATGCCGTATGGTTATAGTTATTTTCCAACGCCCAATACGGATTAGTGATACCGTAAGGGGTAAAGTAAGCCTCCGGAGTATTGAACGGAGAACTAGTATCTTTCATGTCCACAATAGAGATATCACGCGGCAACTCTAGTACACCATCAATCACGGATGTACCTTGGAAACTACCCACGGCATCCGTCTGGCTGCGTGCGAAGTTGACAGACGATGACACCTTCAACCAGTCTGTCGCTTGGTAACCGCCACGGAAGGCCACCGTATTACGTTCGTACGTATCATAGTCGTCCGGCATGATACCATCATCATTCGTATAAGAATAAGACAGGTAATAATCCATCTTGCTATCGTTAGAGACGCCACTCAAAGAGATCGTATGATTCTGAGACCAACCCGGATCGAAGAAATCTTTCAAGTTGTTTTTCTTAGCGCTGTACTCATGAATTAATTGTTGGTTATTCCAGATCGGACCATATACCTGCATCGAACCATCCAAACGGGGGCCCCAAGAACCATTCTCAATAAAAGTCTGCGCGCCGTTCCATCCTTGTCCGAATGAGTTCTGCAATTCCGGCAAGTAAGAAACCACACGTGACTGCACGTTGCCACTATAACTGATCGAGAAATTACGTCCGTCACCCTTCTTTCCAGACTTCGTTGTTATTACGATCACGCCATTAGCGGCACGGCTACCATATAGAGCAGTCGCGGCCGCACCTTTTAATACGGTCATCGAAGCGATATCTTCTGAAGCTACACTCGAGATACCTCCAGTCGATACGTTCTTACCACTGCCGGAAACCATATTATTCTGCAAAGGCACACCATCCACAACATAAAGCGGCTGATTACTACCGTTGATAGAACTAAAACCACGAATCACAACATTACTAACCGAACCCGGATCAGCAGAGGTTGAACTAACAGACAAACCGGCTACTTTACCGGAAAGGGCATCAGCCACATTTGTCGTACGCGAACTGATGATATCATCAGCCTTTACCGTCGTAGCAGAATAACCTAAGGTCTTTTCAGATCGAGTGATGCCCATCGCTGTAACTACCACTTCTTCCAGTTTCTGGGTATCCGACTGCAAGAGAACTTTGACGACCGGCTTTACAGCCATCTCCTGCGTATTCATGCCGACATACGAGATTTGCAATATTTTCCCTTCCTGCGGCACATCCAGAGAGAACTTACCATCAAAATCTGTTACCGTACCAATCGTTGTCCCCTTGACAATGATTGATGCACCAATAACCGGCTGCCCATCATCTGCGCTAGTGACAGTTCCCGTCACCTTCACATTCTGCGCAACCACTGTACACATACTGATAATAAGGCACAGTAAGGTAAAAGTTAACTTTTTCATCATAGACATTAAATTTTATAACATAATTACAATTTTTATTTACAAGCGACAAAATACATCTAAGTCTCCGAGGAACTATAGTAAAAACACCAATCGAATCAATGCCCTCTCGTTAAAACTCTAAAATATTTTCAGCAAATATACTAATATTTATTTTAAAAACGCAAGTTATAGTAATAATACGTAACATATATATAGACAGAGCTAATTTTATAAAAACGTAAATCATCTCCTCTATGTCATGCGCCACTCATAAACGGCTTGGCTTCGTCAGGAAATATTATAAATAAAAAATAAGATTTCCCTTTTCTTGTCATTACCAACTAAACCATTGATAATCAATATCAATAAAACCACAGTCTGCTTCCCTTATATGGAACAAATCTTCTCACTCTGTATTTACATTGAAAGCTTTTCCATCCTTTTTGGAATATATCTGACTTATTATAGTGTCATCACCTTTAACAAAAAGTTAATATTTAATTTATTTTCAACAACACTAATTAAATATATTTACATATTTACATTCTCCTTTTGTAGCTGTTTCATATCTTGAAAAATCATTAGAAAGAGGCAAATATTACGTATTTGGGGTATGCCTTGACAAAAACAGGGAAAAGTAATTTGGGAATAAGAACATAGTTCCTCGGAGACTTGAACAATAAAATATACAAACGAAGGCTCATAAACGCATAAAAATACAGCCACATCAAATAGGACACATATGCGCCCCCTATACAATTGAGCCTTCCTTTTGGATAAAAGTATTATGGGCAGTAGTTTGTCTATTTATATGATATAATCTTTCCACCTATGTGATACGATCTTTTCACAAGTATGAAAAGATCGTATCACATAGGTGGAAAGATCTCTTCACAGATATGAAAAGATCAGATTATGCGATGCTTGCTTATACTATCATTTCACTTCTACCACAATCATTACAGGAAAATGATCAGATGGTGTACGGGCAACATATTTCTGCCTGGAAACTTCTTTGGGGAAATTAGCGCTCTGCTCTTTCTCCGCACTTTCTTTCGCTCTCGAACGGTATGTATCCGTCAAGACACCATACTTTTTTACATCAAACTCTTTCGTAAGGAATAAATGATCGATACGACTATCCGTTTTGCGGTCCGCATGGAAACCATTAAATGTGCCGTTGGGTACATATCGGAAATCCGCTATCTGATAAGAATCCCGCATAATACCGGAATTATCCAACAGTAGATAAGATTCATTGTGTTGATCCACATTAAAGTCTCCTGTCAAGATAGCCGGTAACTTCTCTGGAAATTCCTTCACTTTCTTAAGGATAAGTTTAGCACTTTCCGCACGGGCTTGTACCCCTACATGATCCATATGTAAGTTAAAAAACAAGAAAGTAAAACCAGTTTGCCTATCCCGAAATTTACCCCATGTGCAAATACGGGGAAGAACGGCATCCCATCCCTTATTGGGGCGATCGGTTATCGTAGACAACCAAAAATCCCCATGATCCAGCACCTCAAACTTCTCCTTACGATAGAATATGGCGGAGTATTCCCCGGCTTGCTTACCATCATCACGTCCTACCCCGATATAATCATAACCGGGCATCGCATTCTTAAGATCTTGCAATTGATGATACTTACCTTCTTGAGTTCCGAAAATATCAAAACCGTGAAACTGTATCAACTGAGCGATGTACGGATAACGTTGCCCCCAACCATTACCATTTGTCGAGTCACCCGCATTTGCGTTACGCAAATTATAAGTAGCGACCACCATAGACTCCGCCTGCAACACAAACACGGAGCAAAGGACAAATAAGAAAGAATAAATTAGCTTCTTCATATCTTTACAATTATATAAAACATTCTAATCCGTAAACTTAAAATTCAGCCTCAATCATAATCGGGAAATGGTCTGAAGGAAAATGACCGTATTGGAACTCATTCAACGTACCATATTTATTCACGTGAATATTCTTGGTAACGAAAATGTAGTCAATTCGATTCTTCATCGGAGCATTCGAATTAAATTGATTTGTCGTTCCTACCGTCCCATAGGGCGGTGTTTTTGAGATTTCCCGTGAGTCCAACAGTAAACCATCGGATTTCAGTATTTGTATAGGCTCAGAATCCGGCGTACCATTAAAATCACCTACACAGATAGCAGGGGAATCCCCCGCTATCTTTTTAATATTAGCCAACATTATCAAAGCAGACTCATGACGGGCCACCTTACCGATATGGTCAAAATGAACGCTGAAGAAATAAAATTCCTTTCCCGAAACCTTATCCTTCAACTTCGCCCAAGAACAAACCCTCCGGCATTGCGCATCCCAGCCAAAAGAAGGCTTATCCTGTGTCTCCGACAGCCAGTAATTTCCCGAGTCCAATAATTTAAACCGATCTTTCTTAAATAAGACCGCGGCATGTTCTCCAGCCTCTTTTCCATCATCCCGGCCTACACCGACATACGTGTACGTACCATCTTTCACTAAATCTTGTACTTGGTGAATCAATCCTTCTTGAATTCCAAAGACATCAAAGTCATGAAAATGTACCAACGACACGGCCATATCCTTCCGATGCGTCCAAGAATCATCCTTATCTCCGTCATTATCATATCGCAGGTTAAAACTACCCACGTTCAACTGACATTTCTGCTGCCCGAATATTCCGGAGCAGAAGCTAAATAAGGAAATAAATACTATAACTAGATTTCTCATACTATTCTTACTTTTAATTACCAACCCGGATTCTGTTTCAAATCAGGATTCTTCTGAATTGCCGCCGCCGGGATCGGATAATAATATTGACGATCATCATCATACCAGATCCTAGGATCGTTATCAGACCAAGTGAGGTTTCCATATGTACCCTGTGTCAACCCTTGTTGGGTATCATCCCCTACTGATATCGGCGTACAACTAGCCGGTAAATTCTCCGGTTTACTACCGATATAGAACACGACATCCATTGTACCGTCATGGTCAAGATCCATCGGTTCATTCAATTTCGGGACATAAATACCCGTCCAACGCATAGTCATCAATTTACCTAACTTCCAACGCTTGATATCCGAGAAACGGAATCCCTCCAAAGCAAGTTCAATAGAACGTTCCCTGCGGATTTCCAATAAGACGGGATCTGAGATATTAGGGAAATAAGTATTCTGAAGATAAGTATCCACCTTCACCGGCTTAGCATTTAATCCTCCCGTAATACCGGCGCGGGCACGTAAAGCTCCAACTGTCTTGCTCCAATCCTGATCACTCAATGTACCCAATTCCGCTTTGGCCTCCGCATAATTCAACAGCACCTCCGCATAACGGAAAAGAGGTATAGCGTTTGTATTCAAGGCCCCAGCGTCATAATGAGTAGCATCCAACGTATACTTAATCGGCTGATAACCGGTAAATGTATAGCCATTGAAATTCGGAGCGGCAGGTTCCCCGTCTCTCTGATAACCCGGAGTACGAATTGTTTGCGCTAAACGCATATCACGATCTTGGCATTCATCATAGAACAACATTGTCTCATATCCCGGACGATCCGTAAATGGAGTTCCATCGATACTCAAAAATGTGTTGACAAACGTACGAGTCATGCTAAAACGAGAGCCGTAGGTACCCGATGTCCACCACCAATTCGCATCACCTAGTTTACCTAGAGTTACGTCACAACAGCTAGCAAGCATTACTTCGCTCGTGATCGGCGTATCACTGATGAATATAGCACGCATCGAACCATCTGTTCCCGCACCTGTATATAAAGAATGACCAGATTCTGCCATCACGGTTTCAGCAGCGTTAACAGCCTCTTGGAACCACTTATTCGCTGTATCGGCCAATCCCAATTCCGTATGATACTTACGAAAAGAACCTTCAAACAGGCAAATACGGGATTTCAAAGCGTAAGCCACCCACTTCGTCACCAAAGATCCCGTACCATCACTCGCACGAGTAATATGTTCGCACGCAAAATCCAAGTCTTCCAAAACTTTGTCCATCACGAATGTTCTGGGATCACGCTCATCATACAGCTTCTCGTCATCAATACTCAACGATTTATCTACCCAAGGCACATCTCCAAAACGGAGTACTTTCTCATAATAGAAATAAGCACGGAAAAAGCGGGCCAATCCGATATAATTATCACGTACGGACTCATCTAGCTGATCACTCACGCAATTCTCAATGAAATAATTCAAATTACGTAAGTTTTTCCAATCATCGGAAGACCAGCCCGTAGCGACCTCAGCCGAATAAGCCCCATCTCTCAAAAAAGAATCGAAACTTGTTACCGCACCATAATCACACATCGCATCTTTCTTATACCCATTACTGATAGAAGGCAAAATATCATAAAAGGAATAAGAATATGTCTGAAGTCCTTTTTCATTATTAAATATAGATTCCTTGTCTATTTCCGATTTTGGAGACTCATCCATCGAACAAGCACCCAATAACAAGCAAGCCGATATAAAAGAATATACTAGTTTTTTCATGTCTCAAGATTTAAAAAGTTACTGATACACCTAAGCTTATGCTTCGCATTTGAGGATAACTATTACCATCACCACTGCCTCGTTTCCCGTTCAAGCCAGACTTCATATCCGCATCCGTCAAGTCCGGGTCCGAACCATAGATATTTGTCACATCCAAATCACGGGTATGTTTATACAAGGGAGACCAGCACCACAAATTCTCCGCCGAGATATAAACCCGGGCATTTTGAAGCATGATCTTCGAAATCCATTGTTTGGGTAATGTATAACCAAATTGCAGATTCTTCAAACGGATATAAGCCACATTCTGCAAGTAACGAGTCTGTTTCGTATCTCTAATAGATGTATTATAACCCGCATAACGAGGCAAATAAGCGCCTTGATTATCCTCAGTCCAATAATTATCGACATGCCATGTCGGTAGATTATTATACGGACGATTATATTGTCCCCAGAAAATACATTCCGAACTAGGATACCAATCCTGCTTTCCTACACCTTGGAAGAAGGCTGATATAAAGAAGTTATTCCAATCACCGCTTAGGTTAATACTATAAGCAAAACGGGGTAAGCTATTACCTATCACCTTCAAATCCCCATGATCATCAACCCGGTTCGTTCCATAATCGATTGCACCGTTCCCGTCTTGATCCTTTAGCTTCACGTCTCCCGGATACCAAATATTTTTGGAAGATGACTTGATTAATTTCTGGGTAGCATGATTATCGATATCCGCTTGGTCTTTAAATAAGCCCTCGGTCTCGTATCCCCAAATCTCACCGACACGCATACCCTCATAGTAATCATCCAGATACTTATTCTCATTATTATAACGATCTATGGTTGAAATATAATCAGACAGAGTACCCTTGATCTCATAATTAAACTGTTTGCTAGCCAGCTCAAAATGATCACGCCAAGTCAATGTGATTTCCCAGCCTTTCGTTGTCATATCCGCATAGTTACCTTTTGGGGAAGCGGCACCGAAAATCTCAGGGAGCGTCTTACCGACCGTGTACATATCCGTAGTCTTACGGATGTAGTAATCGCCGGAGAAACGGAAACGATTGTTCAACATACCAAAGTCAAGTCCTACGTCAGTTGTCGTAGCAGTCTCCCAAGTAAGTCCGCTTGGCATAACGGCAGGTGCGCTGGTATACTTATTCAACGCTCCATTCAATACCCGATCGGAAGTCTTGATGCTTAAAAGCTCAAGGAAACTATACGGGTCAACATTACCATTACCCAGTGAACCATAAGAAGCCCTGACTTTCATATCCGAGAAGATTTGTTCATTCACCCGCCAGAACGGCTCCTCCGAGATTCTCCAACCCGCCGATACAGATGGGAAGAATGCCCATTGCTGATCTGTCAGGAATTTCGAGGAACCATCATAACGGCCGTTCACTTCCAACAGATAACGATCCTTAAACGCATAATTCAAACGGAAGAAACCACCGGCAACCCGCCAACGGTTATATTTACCGGATGTAGTGATAGCGTCACCCAACGCCAAATTGATGTTATCCGTATCATCAAATAACAATCCATTCCGCTGAACCTCTAGGTTCTTATATTGAGACTGCTCATAATTATAACCGATCATACCTTTAAAATAATGCGCCTCCGCAAACGTATCCTCATAATCGGCATAAATATTAGTAGCAATATAATCAGTCTTACCGGTCGTTTCTTTTAAATCATTGTATTTCTCGCTCAACAGCAAACTCTCACCTTCCACTTTGCTATAAGGAACCGGGACACGGCGTTGCGTCTTATTATTATCCGTATTCCTAAATGTAAAATCACCCCTTACATGCAACTTGTTGTTTAAGAATGATGTCGTAAAGCTAGTCGTATTCCGTAATACCTTATTATTCGTATCAATGCCGTTCTTGCCATATATGAAATCACCTATCGTATAAGCGGCCGCAAAAGACAGGCTTCCATCCGGATTGAAAATAGGCTGGCAAGGATGTCCCTCATCCGATATATTACGCCAGATCGAACCACCCTCACCGACATTCATCGGGTTATGATAATCCATATTCGAGAATTCCATGTTATTCTCTACTTTCAACCAATCAAACAGCTGGATAGAACCTTTCGCACGTAAATTCATCGTTTTGTAATCGTCCGTATTATAACGGAACAAACCATCATATCCATAGAAACGGCCGGATATATAATAATTTAATTTACCATTACTTCCTGTCAACGATAGATTATGGTCCTGCGCAAACGTATTCTTCTTATATAAAGCATCGTAATAATCCTCATTTCCGTAATAAACATACTTGCCGTTAGCATCTTTCTCTACTTCCGAGGTAATACCTTGTTCTTTCCGCAACCTAAAATCTTCCAGCCAACCAAGAGAGAAGTCTTGGGTCTTATTAATGTTCTTCGGATCTGCCGAATAATTGTTCCATGCGTGATAAGCCTCATAGAAACGTTCGGCATACATATATCCATCCGTCACCACATCGGGAACCGTAGCCGGGCGTTGCAATGAGAAATTACCCGTATACGTAATAGAGGTCTTATCTTTAGCCGGTTCTTTTGTCGTAATCAATACCACGCCAAACGTACCCCGGGCACCATAAATAGCGGCAGAGGCCGCATCCTTCAATACAGACACGCTAGCGATATCATTTGGATTCAACATAGAGGGATCCCCCTCAACACCATCGATCAAAACCAAGGCATCCCCGCCTTGACCAATAGAGGTCGTACCACGCACGTTATAACTAGCCGTACGGGTCGGCTTACCATCCGTCAATTGAATATTCAAGTTCGGGATAGAACCTTGCAACATCTGGGTAGCGTTCGATACGGAACGGTTCTCAAAAACCTCGCTCGTCACTTGTTCCACGGCACCCGTTAAGTTTACTTTCTTTTGAGTACCATAACCTACAACCACGACTTCATCTAATTTTTGAGTATCCTCATGAATAGAAATGACCAGATTATTCTTATTTCCTACCGGTACCTCTTGAGCTACGTAACCAATATAAGAGATTTGAAGTATCGAATTCGGAGTTACTTCGATGGAGAAATTACCATCAATGTCCGTGATCGTTCCATTCGTAGAACCTTTCACTACCACATTGGCGCCGATGATAGGTTCGCCTTTCAAATCTGTAACTACACCGGTCACTTTTCTTTGTTGCTGTGCTTCTGGCAAAGCCTCTATATCATGACTATTCGCACACAAGGCCATTGGAGTATTTACGCTCGGGAATAATGATGCGCAAAACAAAGCCTTGAAGAAAAAATGCTTGATATTACTCATTTTAAAACGTTTTTTATAATATATAGATTTTAACTAGATAACAAATGAAGACAGGTAGGCATACCGCCTTCTTCTCTTTTTACATTCATTCCGCATATTTACATAGGCTTCTCTTTTTTTAAGGTTAACTACTCTATTTACATTCTCTCATCTCAAATAAAAAACAAGACAAACGAGTTCCGGGAAGACTATGATTTTCAATAGAAAGAATTTAGGACATAAAGCCTGCTAGATCAATAGATAACCGGAATCCGGATAGAATATGATTGATCTAGTAAAAAGATTAGAAAGAAAAAATAGGATTATAATAGTGTACGGGAAAATGATTTATGTATCATAAAGAACCATAGTCTTCCCGGAACTAAGTCAGCAAGCAACCTTTAAAAAAGTAAACTATATGGATAGACTATGTCTTTTCTTAAGATCTAATGGCACAAAATTAGTGAATTTATCGTTTATTTAGCAACACTAGATACATTTTTCAACAAAAAAACACGTATGCTCTTTAGAGAACATACGTGCTTTCGAAACTTTAAAAACTTTATCTGGGGAATCGTCAATTATTCGATCGGATCTCCGGAGACTTGAAGGGCCGAATCATTACTTCTAGAGATCGCAACACACAACATACGATCGCCACCATTATGATAGAGAAAATATTTCCCTTTAAAATAAACAAGCCCAGTCATAAACACTACGTTATTTACAGTACCTTGTATCTCATACTCCCGATCTGGTTTCAGAAAAGCATTTTCCGAACGGTCCAATAATGCCGTTGGATCATTTGGATCAACTAGAGCTTGTCCTAATCCCGAGGCAAGAACAGGCTCTCCTGTCTCCCCTTCTTGTCGGAAACGGAACGTATTGTAAAAAACGACAATTCCCTTTTCCGTCTTAAGTGCATACCCACCTTCTATCACGCGATCATCAAATTTTCCTACACGTTTAGGCAATAAGACTTTAGGAGATCCATCCGGATTTTCCAACATCTTCCAATCCCGCAAATTATCCGAGGTCGCAATATACAAGCCTTCTTCACCCCAATACATCCAATATTTACCATTTATCTTTGCGGCGACTAATCTTCCATTCTTTAATTCCGTAATGATAGCAGCCGATTTAGACCATAAGCCAGCATACTTCTCCCCATGATATTTAGAGAAAGGCGACCCCTCCTTCTTCCAGTTTACTAAATCTTTAGAGGTCGCAACCATTAGTCTGGCAACCGACTGCAACCATCATACAACAGAACATAGCCTCCATCGGGAGATTCCACCAAACGGGGAATCTCGCAGCCTCCTCCCTCTTTATCCAAAAATAAATCATCTTGAGGATATAGTACAGGAGATCGCCGTGTAAAATTTATCCCATCAGAACTAACCGCCAGCCCAAGTCTCATAATGCTCGGGCTACCATGAGTATGAAGATTATATCCCCTGCTATCATCTTCACCTTGATAAATCATAAAGATCTGATTATCCTTCACAACCACAGCTCCGCCAATGATAGCCCTCGATTCCCATCTAACCTCTTTTCTTTCTAAAGGGCAATAGAATTTACTATCAAAGTTCGGGCCGAGTATCGGATTGATCCCTTCCGGTTCTTTCTCGAAAGGGCCAATCATCCAATCTTTATAAATCGAGGTGTCGATCTGAGCATTTACTAGGCCACAAAAAGACATAATAAATACACATACAAACAATCTATTATAGAACCACATACATTCTACTTTTAGACGTTACAGGGTTGGGGTATAAATAGCTACCCCAACTTTAGAATCCGCACAACCATAATACAAGTACCATTTATCTTTAAAGAATACCAACCCTTCAATAAATACAGTACCATCTACATACTGACCACTCTTCTCGAAATCAGCCATAGGTTGGAAAAATGGAACATCCAAACGAGCGATCGCTTTATAAGGATCGTTCAAATCAAACAATACTTGCCCCGCACTGTAAGTACCTGCGTTAAAACGAGGATCTCTCCTATCATCCTTTTGGTTCTTACCGTTATAAAGTAATAAGATCCCTTTATCAGTCATGATAGCAGGAGGTCCGCACTCTGTCAAGGCACTATCAAAATAATTATCACGAGGATAAATTAAGCCCAACAATTCATTCTGATCATTTAATACCGGAGTCCAAGTTATCAGATCGTCAGAGGTCGCAGCCGCAACCATCTGTTCCCCCCAATACATCAAGTATTTACCATTTACTTTCGTTATAACTTGTTTACCATCCACCACTTTTGTTACGATAGAACCGGACTTACATGCCATATCCTTAAAACGTTCATCATAAGCTTTCGCAAAAGCCGGGCCATGCTTCTCCCACGTCAATAAATCACGGGAAGTAGCGACAGACAAACGAGGAACCTCCCGATTCCATGCGGTATATATCATAACATAAAGCCCATCCTCCGTAACCGCTACACGAGGGTCCTCACAACCTCCTTGCCATTCAAATTCTTTCATATTATCCTCGGCGGGAAACATTACAGGAGTAGCATGCCGTTCCATCGTAACCCCATCTACACTCTCTGCCAATCCGATCCGAGAGGTACGTTTTCCGATACCCGTGGCTGAATTATCTTCCGCACGATACAAAACACAAATCTTCCCGTCTTTTACCACTGCCGCAGGATTGAACGTATCACTCTCTTCCCATCCTACCGGAGCCTTACGCATCGGACAATCAAACTTACTTTCCGGATTCGGAGTAATCACAGGATTCACTCCTTCCGGACGTACAAAATCACCCAAAGCCCATACGGGAAGATTATTTGTGTTGTTAGCGATCACCTCTGTCGGTACCTGTTTCGCCTTATTGCCACATGCCAACAAGCAAACACATAAGAACGATACAGGTATTAGATTTAAATAATTCATATATACTATTTTAATTTACAAATTAACTACAAAATCACTTCCATTATCTGAGAGTAATTAATTACCCCTTCTGTTTTCGCTCCTATACGGACATAGATCTTATTACCATTCGCTTTAACCTTATACTCATTATCTAAGAATGTTTGATCAGCTACCAAGTCAAATGTAATCGTTCCAGACAATTCATTCACTGTAACTTTCCCCGCTTGGTTCGCTCCACCATCATCTACACCCGGAGCAAAGTTCCAATACCCATATACCTCATCCGTTGTATATGAAGACCGGGTCTTGCTCACTTGATAATTGATAGAAACTTTTTTCCCTGAAACAGAAGCCGAGGCTTCAATCCTTGCATACGGAATCACTGGGATATTTACTTCTGTTTGTCCTTCCACGGTTGCCCGGACCTCTTCCGAAGTTACGAAAGGTCCTTCTACCGTAATCAAGTAATCGCAATTAAATATACGAGAATTATTAAAGGTACCATCTTGTTTCGCATAGAAATCCACTGTTTTAGTAGCCCCCGTACCTTGTTCCATCAACTTTATAATCACACCTGTAGAGCCCTGTACAGGCAGAGGAACAGGCTGATTTGTCTCAGCATCTAATATCGTACCATAAACCCCTCCATCCGGAGCGTCATAATTATCCAACTCATTTACACAAGAGCACATCAGGCATAAAGACATCAATGATAAAAAGCATATATTTATAAATCTCATAACTCTAATACATTTTAAATTAATTTGTATAACCGGGATTCTGTACCAATTTCGGATTCGAGTTCATGTCATCCGATCCGATCTTCACATAATAATTCTTTTCCAAGAATAAACGCACCTGTTTCGGAGGCTTATTTCCACGTTCAAATACATACTTTTGAGTGCGAGTATCCAGCCATGGATAAAGGGCGGAACCTCGGAAACCATTCAAGCCCCCCTGCGCTACATCCAAATGAGCAATTCGCCAACGACGCATATCCCAATAACGATGCCCCTCAAATGCCAACTCAACCTTACGCTCGTGACGTACTTTTTGGATATCGATGGATGTCTGTTTAGCGATTCCCGCACGCTCACGAATAGCGTTGATAGCATTCAAAGCCTCTTGCTCCTTTCCTCCCATCTCTACGGCAGCCTCCGCTAGATTCAAATACATCTCGGCCAAACGGAAGACCGGTCTAGGAGTCTCCGACTTACCCATATTTAGGTCTGTCAATGTCTCATCCCAGAACTTTTTCTGATAGAAGCCCGTTTTAGAAGGGTCACCCGCATCTGCTCCACCATCCTTACCTGATACATTATACGTAATCCCGGTAGATGGATCCACATAGTTTTCTACCGCATCTGGTTGCTTGGTCGCTTGAATCTTTTCGCCATTCGAATTAATGATACCTCTTCTCCATTCTACGATATCACCCTTACAAGGAGAACCCGGCAAATAAACAGAGGCGAACAATCTCGGATCTTTATTCGCAAATAACTCCATCGGATCATCGAAAGCACGTGCCGAGCCATCCGGATTGGTTAATACCAAGGTACCCTCCGAACCATCTAAATATTCATATTCCTCAACCATTTCGAGCGTAGGAGCCGCACCACAGCCCCAGCCTCCGGCACGGAACGAAAAAGGAGCGTTACGTTTATCAAAGTCATGTCCTTTTCCTCCAGCCACATTATATTGCTTTTGGAAAATATATTCACCGTTATCACCATTACCTTTCAAAAACATATCACAATAGTTCTGAGCTCGATCATCCGGTTTTTTCAGATATAAAGCATAAACTCCTAAGTCCATAACTTTTTTAGAAGCATCATATGCTATTTGATAAAAGTGATTCGCCTTCTCGGTAGGAATCCCCACGATACCATCCAATTGAACCGTACCATATTTAGCGATAGATCCGGCATATAAAGCGGCACGAGAACAAAGAGCCAGAGCAGCCCCTTTATCGGCTCTATACTTTCCGGAAGCATCCCGTTGTAATGGTAAGTTTTCTGCGATAGCATTACACTCGTCAATAATAAAGTTATACACCTCTTCCTCTTTTGAACGAGGAAGTTGCAAAGATTCTAATTGATCCGCCCCATTATATTCTTGAGGCTCCATTATTATAGGAACTCCACCATAGCGTTTTACCAACGTAAAATAATGCCAAGCACGGATAAAACGAACCTCGGCTTCCAAAGAGGCCTTTTCTGCCTCATCCAACAATGCTTCTTTCAGCTGAGCAAGGAAATCATTACAATTACGAATGCCTTTATATGGGTCCGCAAAGGTGCCAAACAGATCATCAGCATAGGCATAAGTCGCATTACCATTATCAAATACCGGATCTTTTTGGAAAGAGCCTTGCGCCTCATCCGACATCGTTGTCAAGTTCACTAATTGATAATCGGCATAATGTCTATAATTAAAATCTTCCAATTGCATCTTATCATACAAGTTCACCAATACACCATTAATCAATTTAGGATCTTCCCAAACTTGGTCCGGCGTGATCAAATCAAACGGTTCTTTATCCAAATAATCACAACTCGTGAAGGAAAGAAACGCAATGCCACAAATCAAACTATTAAAATATTTTATCGTATTCATAAAAGTTCCACTATTAGAATGTTAAATTAATACCAAAATTATAAGACTTCATTTGCGGGTAATATTGTAAATTCGTCTGTGAGTTCTCCGGATCCATGTACTTCATCATTCCACCTCTAGTTATAGTCAAAGGATTATAACTATTCACATAAATCCTGACATTCTCCAATCCGGCTTTCGCTAACCAAGTCTTCGGTAAAGTATAACCTAACTCTATTGTTTTTAATCGTAGATAATTCGCCTTCAATAAGCTCCATGTACTAGTCTCATTATTCAAACTAAAACCAGTAGGGCGTACAGCCGGCATCTCACCTGAAATCCATACGCTATTTACATCCGAGGGATTTTCTCTATGCCAACGGTCTTCCCAGAAGACCACACCATTACCTAATCCCTGTTGAATAAACGGGTCTAAGAATGTCTCAAACACTTTCACCTCATGTCCAGCGGCACCTTGGAAAAATGCGGTAAAATCAAAGCCATTCCAGTTTACCGATAAATTCAATCCATAATACATACTCGGTGTATCGCTATGCCCAACAGGTTTCTTATCTTTATCATCAATAATTCCATCCTCATTGATATCAGCGTATTTAATATCTCCGGGCAATAAAGACTTGTTGCCATTACCGTCTTGGATAGGCGCATTCAGTATCTCCTCAAAACTCTGGAACTGTCCTAATGCCTCATATCCCCAAGTGATACTTTTATATCGATCATTCGTGTTATTCCTCCAATTCTCATACATATTACCGGAAACAGCACGTTCTACATACCGATTCAGTTCGCGGGTAGTCGTAAAGTTCGCACTTACGCTATAAGACACCTTACCTATCGTATGACGATGTGTAAGTACAAGCTCAAAACCTCTTGTTTTATCCGAATTTAGGTTTTCTTGTGGTAAGTTCTTTCCAAATGAAGTCGGCAAAGTCAATAAACGATTCGCTAATAATCCTTTACGGCGACGCTCAAAGTAATCGAACTCCGCAGAGATCAAGCCATTTAATACAGATGCTTCAAAACCGATATTGGCCGTTGTAGATTCATACCACGTTAAATTAAGATTAGGCAATCCTTTATCTTCCGCACCATTAGAAAGTCCGTCAGAGCCCAATACATAATTACCCGATGGATACTTATAACCACTTAAATACTGAAAAGCAGCAAAATCACCTTCATCGCCCACCTTTCCATAAGATCCACGGATCTTTAAATTATCTATGAACGATACATTTTCCTTGAAGAAAGCCTCTTGTGAAACTCTCCATCCCAGAGAAACAGCCGGGAAAAATCCCCAACGACTATCGCTCGCAAACTTATAAGAACCATCATAACGAAAACTTACCTCAGCCAGATATTTACTATCATACGCATAATTCACACGCCCCACCAAACCTTCATGAGCAGAAACTTCCGCATTTCCATCATTACTCTTATTCGTATTATCACCCGCATTCATTTGGTCAAGAGCACTGATGTAAAATTGACGATAGGCAGAAAACCAGTCCTTACGATAATTCCTCATTTCCCACAATAACAAAGCGCCGACATCATGTTTACCGAATGTATTATGATAATTGACAGAGTATTGCTGGTTAGGCATAAAAGAATTCTCATTCTTCTCGTCCAACGTAGAAAGCGCATGTCGTGTTATTTTATTATAAGTTTCATTTACCGCATCATACTGGTATTCATAGTATTCCTTGAACCATTTCTTCTCAAACAGATTATTATAATCGTATGATAGCAATGCCTTTACCGATAAGCCTTTTACCCAAGGTAGATCCCAATTGATAGTCAATGCCCCATTAAACTCCCGACGGTCTCTCTTATCGTATCCAACTTCACTAGCGTTGATTACCTGCATCGGATTAGGCTCATTACCTGCGGTATTGTAATAAGGAGGCGTATTATTAGCATATACTGTTTTTAACGGGCTAGACAAATATACATCTTTGAAGACACTTTGGTCATATGGTTTATTCCGAGTATCCAAACGACCACTAAGTTGTAAACCTACCGTTAAGCCTTTCGTGATCTCCGCATTAACATTAGAGCGTACATTATATTTACGATAGTTTTGATCTCCCGAAACCCAAATACCGTCTTGACTTGTATAGCCTAAAGAAAAATAATATTTAACTTTCTCCGTTCCTCCGGAAACATTCAAGTTATGATACATTTGAGGAGCCGATTTCCGAGTTATCTCTTTCCACCAGTTCGTACTAGGATAAGCGGGATCTGCACCCGTCCTATATTTTTCAATCTCTTCTTCAGAATAAGGAGCCTGTACTCCAATATTCATCTGCGCCTCATTCCACAAGGTCGCATATTGATACGCATTGTATAATTCAGGGAACCGAGTCACCTGTTGGAGGCCATAATAACCATTATATGAAATTTTTGGTTTGCTGATCTCTCCCTTCTTGGTTGTTACTAAAATAACGCCATTCGCCCCCTTAAAACCATAGACAGCGGCAGAAGCATCTTTCAAGATACTAATCGACTCTATATCATTTGCATCGATCTGAGTAAAATCACGCTCCACACCATCTACAATCACCAATGCGCTTCCAAAGCCACGGATATCGATACTAGCCGCATCATCACCGGGAGCACCACTTCTCTGTACCGCCCGTAGACCGGGTAACTTACCAGCCAAAGCATTCGTCACATTCGGAGTCTTGACAGAAACAATGTCTTTCGTCTGCAACGAAGCTACGGAACCAGTCACGGACGCACGCTTTTGTAGGCCATATCCTACAACTACGACCTCATCCAGCTTTTGAGTATCTTCCCGTAAAAAGGCGTTCAACACAGATTTTCCGGCAATCGCCACGTCTAATGTATTATAACCAATATAGGATATTTGCAAGGTTGCCTGCGGAGAGGAGACTTCCAATGAATAATGACCATCCAAATCTGTTATCGTACCATTCGTCGTACCCCTTTCAACCACGTTTGCACCAATCACCGGCTCCCCGCTCTGATCCATGATAGTACCGGTAATCACTCGTTTCTGTTGTTGGGTAACAGATGTATTTTTAGAAGACAAAACAATCTGGCTATTATCTTTTAAGACATAAGTAATGGATGTTTGCCTAGAGATCTGTTCTAAGATATTTTGTATACTGGCATTCTTGACATCCACTGATATACGGGTACTCAACCCGGGTAGATCATCATTATAAAAAAATCGGTAGTCGCTTACCTTTTCTATTTCCTTAATCACCTCACGCATCGTTTGGTTCTTAAGAGTAAGCGTAATTTGAGCCATTGCGGATAAACCAGAAGAGGCCAACGCAAATGAACATAGGATCGCTCGTAAAAGAATTTGCTTGATGTTACTCATTTTTAAGTGTTTTTTATATATTATATAAATAATAAAAGGTAACTTTACAAGATAAAATACATGGCAATAATCTGATAGATAGAGGCAACCCGCCAGTTGTCTTATCTTTTTAAACTTTATATGTCATGATTTTATACTTATAAAAACAATACATTGGGGGGACAGGTCTTTACCCTAAAGGAACTGTCCCTTTATTATTCTTTCTTTATATCATAGGCATCATCATTTTAAGGTTAACTAAAACTTATCTCATTTCTCTCTCAGTGTTATCGTATCGCCTTCCGATCCGTATAAAATTGGAGCGGTAAGACTTATAATCTCAAAGATGTTATCCAAGCTATTATTCTTTATAACCCCAGAAAAGCGATAACGTTTTATCCGCTCCGAATCAAATTTGACTTGTACGTTATACATCCGATTCAACAATACGGCTATATTCTCCAAAGTCTCACTCTCAAAAGCCAACTCATCATTTCTCCACATCCGGGCATACGACGAATTGGTAAGTCTTTCTACCAACAGCCTCCTACTGGCCTTATTGAAACGCACATGCTGATCTGGAGATAAAACCGCCATTTCATTTCCCGCAACAGCCCGGATACTTCCTTCAAATAGGGTCGCCGTTAATTCTTTATCCTCATCATATGCCTTGACATTAAACGCCGTACCCAAAGCTTCCAGCTCCAAGTCTCCTGCCTTTACGACAAAGCGATGCTTCTTATCTTTAGCGACCTCAAAATAGGCCTCACCGGACAGGAAGACTGCTCTTTCATCCTTCCCGTAATCTCCATCGTACGTAACACGAGTATGCGAGTTTAGCCAAACTTTCGTTCCATCCGGCAGGGCCAAACTAGCACGTTGCCCCTTTTCCGCCGATACGATATATTCCTGTTGATTCCCACCTACACCCCGTGTATATAAATGAGATCCGATTCCCAGACTCACACATAAAAGAATAACAGCCGCATACGACCACCACTTCCCGAAGGATCTTCTTTTAGGCGTTTTCATCCGGTTCTTGATTTGGTGGAACATCCGTCCTTGTATCTCCGCCGATAATTCTCTACCGGACACATCTTCCCATTTCCGCTTATAAAATGAGAATATCTCATCTTTCGAACGAACATTCATAAACCACCCCAGAAGCTCTTTTTCTTCTTCCGGTGAAGTACTGCCACTCATAAAGCGGTCCAACAAATCAATATATCTATTATTTTTTGCCATCGTATATATAGTATATCTTCGAGAGAAGGCATCCCCCTACAAGTTATTTGAAAAGACAAAGATTTAACATTCATTAATTAAAAACAATAATAGTGCAGCCAATAGACAATCGGAAGACAGCCGATCCCGCAAAAAACGTAAAGCCCTGTTTACCTGTGTCTCCACAGTCTTTTCGGAGATAGAGAGGCGTTTCGCTATTTCTCTATATGATAAATGTTCATGACGGCTCAAACGAAATATCTCCCGACGTGATGGCGGTAATTCTTCTATCAAGCTATTAATATATTCCCGTAAAGACTCCGCATCAATTCGCTCTTCCATAAGCGAATCAACATCTGATAGCTGTCGTTGTAGGCTTTCCGTCAGTTTCTCGGAGAGTAGCCGATTCTCTGTCTCTTTATAAACTAAGTTACGGGCGATGGTGAATAGATAGGCGTCAAAGTTTTGCTCCGCATCTATCGTCTCATGTTTCTCCCAAATCTTAAGAAAAACGTTTTGAGTCAAGTCCTCTGCCATAGATTTTTCATATAGTAATGAGTAAATAAAATGATATACATGCTCATTATACTTCCAGAATAGGGCCTCAAAAGCCTTTTCATCCCCATTCTTCAGATCTATAAGCAAATGTTTATCCACTTTCATATTACATATATCCACTATATGGCTCTTATCCCCCTTGTGTATATTTGTAGTTCATATACATGAGTTCTGGTGAGACCACGTTAGTTTGTACGGATGATATGAATGATAAGATATAGATAATCAAGGAATAATTAAATGACAGAAGTTCCAACAGTATTGGAAAGTTAAAGAGATGATAAACTATTGGATTGTTGTTTAGATATTTATAATATAAACAAAACGTAGTCTCACCAGAACCAAATACAAAGTTACAAATAAGTTCTCAAATATAGGCAAACATCATTACATTCCAAAATGATTTATGATAGTAAGGTATTCTTTTAGTAAATAGGATTTTATTCAGTGCTATATTGAAATTTGCCAAGTAAGCAAATGCTTTATAAACCTAACTATTTGTCCAATATAACCTCATTTTACTAACACCCCCCTTCTTCTAATAAAGGAAAAAGGAGGAAACCATAAGGTTAAAAGAGAGCATTATCCCCATTTTTCGGCAAAAAAGGTCTCATTTTATCACAAGACTAGTGTCGAATGCCAACGAAAATAGTAGTGTTTGCCATCACATACAGTAGTATTGGATGATACATACAGTTGTAATTGACGTCAGAACCTATAGTAATTGGCATCGGAACCGGATAAAAAGCCATTCCTAACTTATGCAGCTATGAATTAGAATGAATACAAGTGAATTTCTTTGCTAGAATAAATGGGTTAAAAACAGCATACAACTGACATTCAAATGATTACTGATTTATTTTCTCATATTTGGCAATCAACTGTATATTGGCCCGGAAAACTTGATTCTCCGAGCCTTTAAAATACATTTTGTCAATTTGTAAATAGCTCTTCTCTTAGAACTATTCACCCAACTTATCAAGCAGTTCGTAAGAAGGGAGTAAGAAAGAAGTATGCCGCCCAAGACCTGTCGGCTATTCGGGAACTGGCCCTGCAAGTAATCAAAGGTCGCAACGACAAGCGGAGTATCAGGAAAAGACGTTTTCGTACCTCTCTTTCGCAGGATTATCTGTTGGAATTACAGGTAATCTCATTAGAGGATAACCCATCCTTCACGCCCAGATAGTCGAAAAAGCTAGTCACCTCTTAAATTTTCGCCTTATAATACCTTTTCGATAGGGAAATACTTGATGGTAAAGAAAAAAGTAGCCCCCTTACCCTCATCAGACTCAACCCATATTCGTCCACCCATACGCTCTACAATTACCTGACAGATAGACAATCCCAAGCCTGTTCCCGACACGAAATTGTTTAACTTGATGAAACGTTCAAATACATTTCGCAATTGTTCCTTCGGGATTCCACACCCCGTATCAGCTACATAAAATTCGAGTACATCCTCATCTACCAATCTATACCCAAAGTGAATGTAGCCCTCTTTGGTGAATTTCACCGCATTTGTCAACAAGTTGATCAAAACCTGAGATAACCTATTCTTATCCACATAAAGACAGCAACTTGGCATACAGTCCATAAAACGCAATTCTACGGCATCTGTTCTCCTCAGACGCATAGAACTTTCCAGTTCTTTCATCAAGACATTCAAATCTACCTCATTACGGACAAACTCCAAAGTCCCGGCCTCTATTTTCGACAAATCAAGTATATCACCGATCAATTGCAACAACAGCATATTATTACTCTCAATGATAGAAACAAATTGCTTCTTTTCCTCCTCATCGTCCGTAATCGCCAATATCTGCGAGAAACCGACAATGGCATTTAATGGAGTCCTGATCTCATGGCTCATATTTGCTAGAAAAGTAGATTTCAGCCGATTGGATTCCTCCGCCTTATCTCTAGCCTTTAATAATTCTTCCTCTATTCTTTTCCGCTCGGTGATTCTAAGCGAGGAGCCGGTCAATACGACCGGATGCCCCTCCTCGTCTCTCTTCTCTACGATTGCCTGCACCTCTATCCAATCAAAACGAGGAGTATTCCTTCCCGATCTATAGATAAGGAATTCTTCTTTTATCTTGTTGACGTCCCCTCTAATCAATGCCTCACATACATCCTTCATCCGATCTCTATCAGATTTACGGATCTTACTGAAATATTTCTCTTCCGATATCTCAAGCGATTTTTTCGATATGGACCGATCCGAATTAGAATGCTGAACATCACAGAATATGAGATGCGCTCGCAAATCCCACCTCCATGGAATAATATTGGCGATATCCAATGCCAGAGATAATTTGCAGTTCAACGCACGGTAGTTTCTCATCAGCTCCAACTCACGTCGTTGCAAGTTTCTCTGGCGGCCCAAAGTCTCTATTCTCCAAAGAAGGAAGAAGATAATAAAGAACAATAACAAAATACCCATAGAGATATGCAAGCGATACTGTTCCCAGAATGTAGAAGGCCTCAGATAAAAGAACGTATCAGGAGGACAATTGTAAGGAGAGATTCCTTTCTTCTCCAGTACTTGATAATCAAATACAGGCCTAGCATAGTCAGGAGAGACTATAGATCCACCAGATGTTCCCTTCAGCACGGACCTCACGGTCTTTATGACAATGTCATGTATACTGGATGCGACGTAAAAATATCCTCCCAGCAATCCGTTCTTATCAATCGCCATATCATTCAAGGTGAATATGGGAGATGAGGTATATGAACTTATTGTCTGATAGAGGTCTGAGCTTTGAACCACATATTTCCCCTGTCGGCTTTTAAACGTCCATGAAGACAATAATACCCCAGTCCTAGCATCTACGTTCCTCAAGGAATCTATCAAACTACTTACCGAAGTATCTCCTGCCGTTAACACCGTAAGCTGTATATCTGGGTACTCGGTTCGCACAAGACTCTCTACTATATCTTGATTCTGTAAACCCAAAAAGGTCTTATCCGACAGAAACAACAACCTCTGCATATCCGGTATCAAGCTATGCATCAAGTTAACGGTCTCTTTTATATAATCTGGAATAAAAAGAACTGTCACTTGGGGATGCGAACGAATAACATCTTGTATCGGAGTTTTTTCATCCTGCGTGATAATCCTTTCCTGCAAATAAGTCTCCCGCAAACCTATATATAATTTATGTGTATATAATAAGATCGGGATCTTCTGTCCCCAAGCTTCTTCCAACTTATCAAGTAATAAGGCAAACGCCGGATTTCCCAATAACAAGATCAAGCGAGGAGGCGACTTATACCTTGCGAAAAAATCCTCCTTAAACAGAGATAGATCTTCCTCGTTCTGTATTAACAACATATTCATGTGCTCCGTATAAGCTGTTAGTTCCTCATACTCTTTAAGTAACGTCTCGTAAATAGGTACGGTACAATTATAGCTCCAGGGAGAATTTTCAGAGTAAGAGTTTATAATAAGTATATAATCTTCGTTTTTTGGAGATTGCGACATAAGATCAGTACAAATTCCTAACGAAACCAAGATAAGAACAAATAGTTTTTTTACACAACTCATAGTTTTTTCAAATATGCGCAAAAATAAACATTTTTCATAAAACATAATATTGTATCTATAATAATAATCATTTATTACCCAATAATGGTGAACAAAGCAATTTCAGATATTACTATTCAATACTTCAAAGTTACCAGACATCAATATTCAGACACATATTGTCATGTTGAAAATTATAAGCAAATACTTGAATATTTCGAATAATAGAACTTGAACAACTTGAAAATCTTATTTATTTTCATTCATTTTCGCTGTAAAAATATTAACTTACAATTTTAAATATCAATAATTATTAAAGAATCACATGTTATTGTACTAAATATATACATTTGCCAAGTCTTTTAATAGTTAAAGGACGATAAGTGATATAAATAATAAGTTTTTATTCAATTTGTAACCTATGAACGCATTAACATTTCAAAAGAAATTATTAAGCATGCAGGAGAACATGATGAATTTCGCGCTCATGCTTACAGCGAATCGGGAAGATGCTTTCGATTTGACACAAGACACGACTTTAAAAGTTCTTAGCAATCAGGAAAAGTTTGTGGATAATGTAAACTTCAAAGGCTGGGTCCTTACAGTAATGAGAAATATATTCATCAACAACTACCACAAAGTGGTACGTGAACAAACCCTGATCAACCGGGATGCAGACTTATACAATTTAGACGTATTGAGCAACTCCGGTTTTGACTCTCCGGAAGGAACTTGTCAAATTAATGATATAACAGAAGCGATCAATAACTTGAACACTGATTTGAAGGCTCCTTTCTCAATGTTCGTGAGTGGTTATAAATATCATGAGATAGCAGAAAAGCTAAATCTACCGCTAGGCACAATAAAAAGCCGCATCTTTTTCGCCCGAAAGGAATTACAGAAAACATTAAAAGATTTCCACTGATAAACTTTTAATTAAATAAAAAGCTCCTATTCCTCTTTCACTTACATCAAGAAATAGGAGCTTTAACATAGATACCCTATTCGAAAAGATCCGACAGGACTACAAACACGCATCCAACAAGGAGACAAATTTTAGTACAGCTGTCTTAGTATCCTTAGATAAGAACACGATTATTAAAAATTATCCCGTACATTTGTCTTTCGATTGGAATTGAAACGAATAAGGCGCAATGATTGTTGTAAGAGATTTTGACAGACTGAAAGAAAAGGAACTGGTGGCTACGATCGGATTTTTCGATGGTGTGCATCTAGGGCACCGTTTCTTAATCGACGAGATGAAAGAGATTGCCAAAGCACGTAACCTGCCATCGGCCGTAATCACCTTCCCGAAACATCCCCGGACCGTATTGCACACGGATTACCAACCGAAGCTATTAAATTCTTTCGAGGAGAAGTTACAGCAATTAGAGACTACCGGAGTAGATTATTGCATCGTATTAGATTTTACGATCGAGCTATCCCGACTCTCAGCCAAGGAGTTCATCACCTCCATTTTAGCGAAAAGCCTGCATGTAAAGACTTTATTGATCGGATACGACCATCGTTTCGGGCACGATCGGACGGATGGTTTCGAGCAATATGTCGTTTATGGCACCGAATGTGGCATCGAGGCGCTAAAGGCATCTCCCTATGACGAAGGAAACACGGCTGTCAGCTCTTCCGAAATCCGGAAATTACTACAAGCCGGGAATGTAGCGGAAGCCGCTTATTTGCTGACTTATCCTTATCAATTGCTAGGACATATCGTCAGCGGCTATAAAGTGGGACGCACGCTAGGATTTCCCACGGCGAATATACGGGTAGATGAGCCTTTCAAAGTCATACCCGGCATTGGCGTATATGCCGTATGGGTGGAAGTGGAAGGCAAACGATATAAGGGAATGCTTTATATCGGCGACCGTCCGACACTCAATAATGGAACGGATATATCTCTCGAAGTCAACATTCTGGATTTCTCCGGAGATATCTACAATGATAGCATTCGTGTTTCATTCGTTCAATATGTACGTGGAGACATCAAATTCGATTCCTTAGAAGCATTGAAAGCCCAGCTGGAGAAAGACAGATGCACCGTAAATAATTTATTATAAGATGGAAAGATATTACGAAGCGATCGATTTATTAAAAGGCATGATCTCCCGTCCGTCTTTCAGCCGGGAGGAGACCGCCGTAGCGGACTTCCTGCAAGCAGAATGGAAAAAGGCCGGACAAAAGGTATTCCGCAAAAGCAACAACCTGTGGATCATCGCCCCGGATTTTGATTTCGGTAAACCGACTCTTTTACTCAACTCCCATATAGACACCGTCAAGCCCGCTTCCGGTTGGACCAAAGACCCGTTCACCCCCGAAGAGACCGATGACGATACTATATACGGACTCGGTAGCAATGACGCAGGCGCAAGCGTAGTCTCCCTCTACGAGGCTTTCTGCATTTTAAGCCAGAAAGAACAGCCTTACAACCTGATCTTCTTAGCCTCCTGCGAGGAAGAGGTATCCGGGAAAAACGGGATTGAGAGCGCGTTGACCGAACTCCCTCCTATCACCTTCGCCATCGTTGGGGAGCCTACGGGCATGCAACCCGCCGTTGCCGAGAAAGGGCTTATGGTACTGGATTGTTCCTCCGTCGGGAAAGCCGGACATGCCGCCCGCAACGAAGGTATCAACGCCATCACCTTAGCCATGAAAGAGATCGAATGGTTCAGCACCTACCAATTCCCGGAAAAAAGTGATTTCCTCGGACCGGTGAAGATGACTGTCACGATCATTCATGCGGGGACACAGCATAATGTCGTTCCGGATACCTGTGAGTTCACCGTGGACATCCGTACCAACGAATTCTATACGAACGAGCGACTGTTTGAATTGATCAAAGAAAAGGTTCATTGTGAGATCAAGGCCCGCAGTTTCCGCCTTAGCTCCACCCGTACGGATCTGGCTCATCCTTTCGTGCAACGGGCGATCTTGATGGGCAAAGAGCCTTTCGGCTCTCCTACGCTTAGTGATCAAGCACTCATGCGTTTTCCTTCCGTCAAGATAGGGCCAGGTAATTCAGCACGCTCCCATTCCGCCGATGAATTTATCCGAGGCATGGAGATACGGGAGGCGATCGATACGTACGTACGGCTATTGGACGGATTACAACTTCTATAACCTATGTTGAAAAAGATACTGGGAACGATCGGGACACGCTATCTAATAGCCCTCCTTAACCTTGCGCTCATCTTTATCAACGCGAAAGTGCTAGGTATAAAGGGCGTAGGAATGGTCGGCTTGATTGTTGCGTCGGTAAATATCGCCGTAATTTTCAACGGGATACTCAGCGGAGGCACGATTGTTTATTTCATGAATCGTTATTCTATGCGGACGATCTTTCTTCCCGCTTACCTCTGGACTTTCATAGGTTCTGCCCTCGCCTGTGTATTCATGTATTTCACGAGACTTTTACCTACCGCTTATTGGCTGGATATCTATCTGTTGGCGATATTAAACTCGATTGTTGCCGCCAATGCCCGGTTTCTTTTGGGAAAAGATCATATAAAAGGGTTTAACCTAACTTTTATCTTGCAGGGAGGATTGCTATTCTTCATCCTCCTCTATCTTTATTACGGAGCGAATTTACAAGAAGTACAATCCTATGTATGGGGACTATATGCAACCAATGGTATCGCTTTAGCGGCTAGCCTGATCATGCTTGCCCCTTACCTTCTTAAGGAAACACCTCGGCCAGCGGGGAAACCGCTCTATAAGATCGTAAAGGAAATGTTTGCCTATGGCTTATGGGCTGGTGCGGACGGGTTAGCGGAGACTTGTACCACCCGTTTGAATTATTTCCTCATAGAGCGTTTCAGCGGGTTGGGGGGCGTAGGCTTGCTCGATGCCGGAACAAAGATATCCGAAAGCGTATGGCATATCAGCCGTAGCGTAAGTTTCATAGCATACAGTAATGTAGCCAAGACCACGGATGTGATCGAGCAAAAGCGTATTACCCTGCAACTTTTAAAATTGACCTTCTGCGCTATGACTCTTGTAATGGGATGCACCTTATGTATTCCGGAATGGGTGTACACAGACTACCTTTTCAGTACCGAGTTCAAAGGCGTACGGAAGGTTATAATAGGTTTATCGGTAGGTATTGTCACACTGGGATGCAACAGTATTGTCGGTCATTATTTCATAGGTAGCGGAAAAATACGGTATAGTGCCGCAAGCTCTTGTGTAGGATTGGTTACCTTATGGATAACCGGGGTTATCTTGATTCCTCTTTACGGTATCATCGGATCGGCTGTCAGCACCAGTATCGCCTTCACGACCATGTTGATTTTCTCTTTGAGCGTATTTATGCGACAAACCTCTACTGCGTTCCTCGAACTTATCCCCAACCGCAAAGATTGGGAATACCTAATGCTAAAATATAAAGATCGGAGAAAGGTATCATAACATAGACTGTACCTTATAGACAAACTCCATCCAAACCCAATAGCGAATCGCTTTTCCCAAGAACATGGAGATTGCCACGACCCATATATTCGCCCGCAAGAAACCTAGGGCGACAGCGATAAAATCGCCGATACCGGGAAGGAAAACAAAGAAGCCCATCCAAGAACCTTTTCCCTTGATCCAATCCTGCACTTTCTGCAGTTTCACCGGGTCGAGTTTCAGGTATTTCTCGATCCACTCTACCTTTCCCAACATTCCCAACCAATAACAGCTCATTCCACCTAAGAAATTACCAAGCGTAGCAGCGATCATGCAAGGCCAATAAGCCGAACCCGCCAATAATACACCCGTCAATACGACCTCGCTGCTAAACGGTAAGATCGTAGCCGCTAAAAAAGAGGCGATAAATACCCCGATATACCCGTAGGCTATAAGAAATTCCATATACGTATCATTAATAATGCGATAAACATTGCCACCGAGAAATGGAACAACCAAAAGATATATTTCCCTCGGTTCACCGTAAAGAAATGGGCGATCAGGATAGACGCCGGCACACAGGCCATTTCTAGAAACTCCTCGGATGACTGCTCATAGATAAAGAACAATCCAAACGACCAAATGGCCATGACAATCAGAAAAGAAAGGAACTGACGGGTACGTAAATTATCCTCATACTCATGTGCAACGATGTTTAATGAGGCAATGGCCGTTAATCCCGCCACTAAAACGATCTGTATCCAATCTATAATTCCCGTTCCTAGTACCGCGAGGAAACGGATCTTGAATAAGGAGGCGAAAGGTATGGTAAATGCCGTGAAATCCCGTTCCCAGACACACCATCCGAAAACAAACCAATAAACCGTTAAGATGCCTAACAAGGAAGCGGCAAATGTCCGGATATTCAATGTCCTAAAATTATACATCCCCAACCAAAACAGCGGAAAGAACCAAAAGATGTGTA
Organism: Parabacteroides distasonis; assembly: GCF_004793765.1. GTDB lineage: Bacteria > Bacteroidota > Bacteroidia > Bacteroidales > Tannerellaceae > Parabacteroides > Parabacteroides distasonis_A. The sequence continues at coordinate 58,475 of NZ_SRYM01000017.1, forward strand.
TCCACAACAGACTTCCGATACAGATAATCAAAGATGCGTTATAAGCCTTATCCGTGGCCTCCGGGACATGATAAGAGGTAAATAACTGATAAAGGGCCAATATCAAACAAAACACTCCGACTGATGTTGATTTCAAGGGAAAGAAATCAGGATTTGTACTTGTCAATAAGGCATAGAAGAGAAAAGGAAGCAATGTCCTCTCACGAATCAGCATCAAGGCATAGTTTGCCCGATGCACCAGAAACGCACCACCAGCCATCAGCAAAAAACCGATCAAATAGGTAAACAACTTACCCAGAAGAACCCGGCAAAGTACATTCCATAAAGGAGGAGCCGTCACCTCTCCATACACGGGATAACCTACCGAATCCACATACCCCACGATCCAACAAAAAATACAAGCGCAAAGCATGTATAAATGGGTCATAGGTGTCGCTATCGTATATCTACGTCCGTAATATGAAGTTGTTCCTCTTGCCATATACCTTATTCTTTCCTATTCGCATCTTAAAGGAATGAAATAAATGGCAAAGGTATGAAAATATTTCTATTTGTATGAGGATTCTATACGTTACGATATTGACGTTACGATTCTTTTTATATCTACTTCCTTTCTTTTTGATTCTTATTGACCATTAATCATGACAGGAGCTGTTCATGAATCGACCAAACTAGAAGGCGAGAACGGCGATAAAACGCTCTTTTGGATGAAAATATCCTCGTTTTCATGCACGAAAGGTGGCGAAAGCCTATACATATAGTGCCGTCAGGCAACACCTATACTGCCGTTGGGCATTATAAACAGTCACGAATAGGGTTGTCAGTAGTCGTGAATGGGCATCGTAACCCGGTTAGAACCCAGTCGTAACCCTATCGGATAGCCCAAAGAAGTCAATGGATATGAATTAGGATGAATTCCATAGGCATAGTGATTAAAGCTGTTCATGCCTTGCGGCCCCATACCTTTATCGAGCATGTAGCTATTCCAACGCTCCCAGATCGTTGTCGCCCCATTATCTACCGAATACAGCCAACTCGGATTCTTGCGCTGGAAAAGAAGCTCGTAAGCGATATCGCTCATTCCATTCTCCGTAAGCGTAGGCATCAGGATGGAAGTACCCAAGAAACCTGTCTGAAGGCAATTGCCATGCTCGGCGAAGTTATCACGCAGTCGTTTCATCATGTTCTCCTTGGCCGTCCCTTCGACCAGCTTGTTCTTCAAGGCGAATAGGGCAGGCGTCTGCATGGTATTGAATATCGCCGTCTTAAATTCTCCGTCGGCATTCAGGAATTTATCCAATATATACTGTTTCGCTTGAGCAGCCATCGCTTCGTATTTCGCAGCATCCCGTCCTGTCGCACGAGCCATATCGCTCATCATTCCAGCATCTATAAGCCAATAATTTGCACTTAGATAATTCCAATAATCATAGGCTTCCGGAAGCGTTCCGGATCCATCCTGCGCCAAATGTCGACCGCTGCAACTCTCAAGCGGCTCGTAACTGAGCCAGTCGGCCCACTGGTAATTGCCATTCTCTGCGCTGAGGGCATGATGGTCATACTTGGTCTCGTTGATATGATTGAGATATTTCTCCATCGCTGCCCAGTTCTCATCGATAATCTGAGTGTCACCAAATTGCTTCCAGACAACCCAAGGCACGATAACTCCCGCATCCGACCAGCCCAAGCGGTTCATATCAGTAGGAGCCGCACCATATTGAGCCAATGGAGCGACACCGGGATACGCACCGGTTGGTGATTGTGTGTCACGCATATCACGCATCCATTTATGGAAAAAATCAGCGGTATTGGCAAAAAAGGTACCGGTCTCAGCAAATACCTGCGTGTCAGCAGTCCATCCCAGCCGTTCATTGCGCTGCGGGCAATCGGTAGGAACCGAGAGGTAGTTAGAACGTTGTCCCCATAGGGTATTTGAGATCAACTGATTGACCAATTTGTTGCCGGTCGTTATTGATCCTGTCTCCATCTGTTGGGTAATCGAGGAAACTGGAATCGACCGGATCGACCGGATACGCACCTCCTGATCGGCCGTGATAGACACGAAGCGATAACCATAGAACGTGCAATGAGGGCGATAGGTCGTATAGTCCTTATTATCAGCAAAGGTATAGTCGAGCAACATCCCAGTATCCGGAGTGCGCAGATTCAAGCGATGGCAACTACCTTCAGGTCCATCCATTCCTCGGCTCTTCGCACCATTTCCATCGTTCAATATCTCAGAAGGACGACAATTTAGTTTGGTACCCGCCTTTGCCATGAACTCGAAAGCAGGAACCGCCGCACAATTCTGGCCAAAGTCTACGACAAGTGTCTCACCCGGATGAATCACCATTTCCTCGCTTGCCGCATATTCTTTCGTTATAACAACCTTTCCATAAGCATCTTCACTCTCTCCGGTAACCCCATTCCATATATAAGCCTTTCGAGGAGAGAGTGCCAAATCTTCACGAAAATAGACCTCACCTCCATTTGAAGGAAGTATCTCTCCCTCAAATTCCGTATTCTTTTCCGGTGTGGAAAGCTTATCGAGCGTATCATATCCCGGTAACTCACGGGCATCATATTCCTCACCATCAAAAATAGCGGCATGTTTGACCGGTCCGGCGATCCCGGCTTTCCAATCGCTCGTATTGGAACCTAAATATGCCTTGTTACCATCCGCATAGGTTAGCTCAAGCACACCACGAAAAGCGACCTTGGTACCCACCATTCCTTGCTGGCCGCTGTATGTGATGATCTTATCGGCCCACCAACCTGGTGTCACCTGCACAGCGAAAACATTCTCCGCTCCCGCTTGTTTCGACAGGGCATTACTTACCTCATACGTAAACGAACGCTTCGTCTTGTAGGGATGCGTAAAACCCGGTTTGAGAATCTCTTCCCCGATCAACTTCCCATTCACGTATAATTCGTACACACCCAAGCCCGTGGTCATCCAGCGTGCCGAGGTTATCTCTTTTTCATTCTTTACGACACTCACGAACCAAGCGGCACCATCGGCCGCACGCTCATTCGATCCATTGATCTCACCCGTTATGACAGGAGCATTTGCTACAGATATCCATTCGGAATAGTTCCAAGCGGCATCATCCAACGCAGAAACACGCTTCCCCGATTCGTTCGTCTGATCGGTCGAACATGCATAGAGAGCCGCACAAACAACCCATAAAAGTAATAGTTTTCGTTTTTTCATATGTATATTCTCTGTAATTATCATTTACAAATCAAACCCGATATCCCGACGGAAATACTTCTTATCGAAATCGATTTGCTTAGCTCCGGCGAAAGATTGGGCTAAAGCCTCCTCCTTATTAGCTCCATACGAGCTAACTGCGATTACACGGCCACCATTCGTCAGGATCTGGCCGTCTACCAGCTTCGTCCCGGCATGGAACACTATATTTTCAGAGGATACGCCATCCAATCCCGTAATTACCTTATTTTTCTCGTAAGCCTCCGGATAACCGCCGCTTACCAACATAACCGTAACCGCCGTACGAGGGTCTTGTACCAATGTACGAGCCGCTAAATTACCTTCCGCTACCCCTTCCAGCAAATCAACCAAGTCACTTTGGATACGAAGCATGACAACCTCCGTTTCCGGATCCCCCATGCGACAATTGTATTCTATTACCATCGGTTCATCCTTCACATTGATCAGACCCAAGAAGATGAAACCTTTATAATCAATATTTTCCGCTTTCAATCCCTCTACGGTAGGACGGATAATACGCTCGTCCACCTTCGCCATAAAGACCTCATCCGCAAAAGGAACCGGAGAAACAGCTCCCATTCCACCTGTGTTTAAGCCCATATTGCCCTCACCGATACGCTTATAATCTTTCGCTACCGGAAGCACCTTGTAATCGTTGCCATCCGTCAAGACGAATACAGAGCATTCGATACCATCTAAGAACTCCTCGATCACGACCGTCTTGCTTGCGTCACCAAACATTCCGCCCAGCATATCTCCTAACTCTTTCTTGGCTTCCTCCAAACTATCGATAATCAGTACCCCTTTACCGGCAGCCAATCCATCCGCTTTCAATACATAAGGAGCGGAAAGAGATTCCAAGAACGCATAGCCTTCCTCTAAGTTTTCAGCGGAAATACTTTTATAACGAGCGGTCGGGATATTATGACGCATCATAAACGCCTTGGCGAAATCCTTGCTACCTTCCAATTGGGCACCTTCCCCACTCGGGCCGATCACGGGGATGGAGCTTAATGCCTCATCCTTCTTGAAATAATCATAAACACCCTTCACCAATGGATCCTCGGGGCCTACCACGACCATATTCACTTGGTTAGCCAATGCAAAATCCTTGATAGCGGCAAAATCATCCGCTTTGATATCCACGTTCGTTCCCACCAACGCTGTTCCCGCATTACCGGGAGCGATAAATAACTTATCAACTTTCGGGCTTTGAGCGATCTTCCAAGCGATCGCATGCTCACGCCCACCAGAGCCTAATAACAATACATTCATATCTCTTCTAATTTTCAATTCTCAATTTTTCAAATAGTCATCGAAATACCTCGTAATCTTCTCATGCAAATGCGGACGGTCCTTACCGGTCACGTTATGCTCATGACGGGGATAAACAAAGTAATCCGGATAAGTATCAGCCTCTACGCAAGCCTTTAAGAAACCAAGGCTGTGTTGCCACACTACCACCGGATCAATATCCCCATGTATCATCAACAGATGGCCTTTCAGATTACCGGCCTTCAGTTTCAGGTTCGCATTCTTATAACCTTCCGGATTATCCTGCGGGCGATCCATATAACGCTCGCCATACATGATCTCGTAATTGCTCCAGTCGATAACCGGACCTCCAGCCACGCCAACCTTAAAGATCTCCGGATAAGTCAACATCAAGTTCGTTGTCATAAAACCTCCATAACTCCAGCCATGTATCCCGATACGGTCGGCATCCACACAAGGCAAGGATTTCAGGAACTCGACACCCTTCACTTGGTCCGCCATCTCATTGATACCCAAATTTCGATGAATCACGCTCTCAAAAGCATGCCCGCGGTTCGCCGAGCCACGGCTATCCACAGTAAACATCACATAACCTCTCTGTGCCATATAGAGATCCCAGCCACGAGCCCCGTTTTGCCAGTCACCCGTAACCAATTGGGCATGCGGACCTCCATAGACGTAGACAATCGTAGGATACTTCTTCGTCTCATCCAAATCCGGTGGTAAAGTCAACCGGTAATTCAAGTGGGTCTTACCATCGGCAGCAAGGATATGTCCAACCTCGATCCGCGGCATCCGATACGATTTAAAGGGATCCGGAGCGGAAAGTAAGGTAGAAATCACTTTAGCGTCCTTTACACGAATTAAATCGATATCCCTTGGGGTAGAAGGAGAACTTACATAATCAATCGCATATTCGCCGGAAGGACTAAACAGCCAACGGTGCACACCCACTTTCCAACTCAAGCAATTCATGATATCATCCGTTCTCAAATTCGTCTCCCAAATATAACGTTGCATCCCTGTCCCTTGCATATTCGGAGATACGGGATGAGGCGCCGTTCCCTCGAAAATCACTTTATTTCCGTCTTTGCTAAAACCGAGTACCTTGGTAACCACCCATTCTCCACCAGTTAGCTTCCTTAATTCCTTTCCGGTCGTATCATACAGATATAAATGGTTATAGCCATCCGCCTCACTCTGCCAGATAAACTTATCCGGATCGTTCGGCAAGAAAAGTACGGGATGCTGCGGCTCCACATAACAACGATCCGTCTCGGTAAACAGATCAGCCTCTTTCTTTCCCGTCAAGGCAGAGTACCGTACCAGATGCATCTCGTTCTGCTCACGATTCAGCTCAGCGATATAAATACTTTTCTCATCCGGACTCCAAGCGATATTTGTCAAATATTTCTCTTTCGGCAAGCCTGTTTCCAGCCAAATCGTCTGTCCGGTAGCTACCTGATAGACACCCACCATAACCTCATGACTCTTCATTCCAGCCATCGGATATTTATGAGGAACTGATGTAGCGCAACGGGTGTCGATATTCACCAGCGGGTAAGCGGTCACCATACGCTCATCCATACGATAAAACGCTAGAGCCGAGCCTTTAGGAGACCAAAACATACCTTTCGTAATCCCGAACTCCCGTTGATGGACAGCCTGCCCGCATACGATTCCATCCTGTGTTTCACGTGTAACAATCGTATTTTGTCCATCCGGGGATAAAATATGCACATTGTTTCCTTCCGTGAAAGCCAAGTTATTCGTAGCCGAACAGAAATCATAATTCGCCCAGTTGCTCTTCAATGCGTAATCAGCGACTACCTTATTTTTCTTATAGTCATAATGAATCCGGTGCTGTTTGCTCGTAAAAGCCAAGACCGAACCCCTTTCGTAGGGTACCGAGAAGCTAGGCAAGGAACCAACCGTCTGTAGGTTTGCTACCTTCAAGGCCCCATTCAGTCGTTCCAACGAGAAAAAGACCTCTTCCTTTTTCCCCGGCTTAGCTCCTAACACGCTATCTCCCTTCGCATATAAGTACTCGTCTCCGCACCATCGTAACTGTTTCAAGTCACGAGGTACGAAGCGGCTATACGTTTTCCCTCCCGGAATCAAGTCGTGCAAGGTAAGTTGCTTATCTTGGGCGGTAATCGGCATCGCTAATACAATCAAACAGAGGCTTATGAATAAAGATGATTTAATCCTCATAATCATCATACCCTCTCCGTTTTGTAGGCTTGTTAAACGGACGTTTTCCATCCCGCTTATGATCGCCAAACCCTTTCTTACGGTCATCCTCATCCCGATAACGCATTTTCACAGGACGTTCTCCTTTTGGCTTGATCGGCTTACGAATCGGAGCATCCCCGAATTTCTTGCGGACTGGGCGATCCTCTCCCCGGTCCTCCCCAAAGATACGTTTTCCTGGAATGGAAGCGAAGCGTTCCTCGTCATCCTCGCTATGGGCAGCGGCAAAACGACGTTCCGGACGATCCACACGACCCGTACGGAAGTTTGGACGATCATTGCCTCTACGCTCGAAAGAGTCTTCCGATCTGCGCAGACGCTTCTCTCCATCCTCATTCAATGCCTTTTTGAAGTCCTTATTGGTTCCCTCGAATAACTCATAGCAACGGTATTCACACTCCAAGGAAGCGTTCATCAGTTTAATCTTCTCGCTCGGGCGCAAGCCTATCTTATCGAAACATTCATCTTTATAGCTCAAGATCCAAGCCTTATATCCCATGAACACGTGTTTCAAGCGCTCGCCGATCATATTATACAATCCCAATAGATCACGAGATGATATACGCTCCCCATAAGGCGGGTTCGTCACCAATATACCCGGTTGCGGAGCCTCCGTATATTGTTGGAACGGTTTCACCTTCAGATCAATATATTTCATCAAGCCAGCGCTACGGATATTCTCCAAAGCGATATCGATAGCGGCTTGGGAAATATCAGATCCATAACAATGGAAGGCGAACTCACGCTCTCTACTCTCATCATTATAAATACGGTCGAACAATTCCTCATCATAGTCTACCCATTTCTGGAAGGCGAATTCTTTCCGATGGATACCCGGAGCGATATTCAAAGCGATCATGGCGGCCTCAATCAACAATGTACCGGAACCACACATCGGATCCACGAAATTAGACTCTCCTTTCCAACCGGTTTTTAGGATCATGCCGGCAGCCAACACCTCATTCAACGGAGCTTCCGTTTGATCCACCCGATAACCACGCTTGTGCAAAGACTCACCGGAGCTATCGATAGACAAGGTACAATCGTTATGCGAAATATGGATATTGATATATAAATCCGGGTTATTGACACGAACGGACGGACGCTTCTTGAACTTCTCGATGAAGTAATCCACGATAGCATCTTTCGTACGGTAAGCGACAAACTTCGAGTGATTGAAATCCTCGGAATAGATCACTGAGTCGATCGCAAACGTCTTGTCCAGCGACAAAAACTTCTCCCACTCTACCTTTTTCACCTCTTTATAAACGGTATCAGCATCTTTGGCCTTGAAATGATAAATCGGTTTCAGAATGCGCAGGGCAGTACGGCAGTGGAAATTCGCCTTATAAAGCAATTCCTTATCACCCGTAAAGGAAACCATACGACGACCGATCTGCAGGTCGTTGGCACCTAAAGCTAATAACTCCTCGGCCAAGATCTCTTCCAACCCATATAGAGTTTTGGCCACCATTTCAAATGTCTCGCTCATTTTAATTGAAAATTGAAAATTGAGAATTGACAATTATTCTCAATTGCATATTACGTTGTTTACTATTAATTGTTCTCATTTCGCTTCAATTGTGTAACCATGCTCCCCGCCGGTACATCCTCCGCTATCCAGACGTTACCACATATCGTAGCTCCTCTGCCAATCCGGATTTTACCGATCAAGGTGGAATTAGAGTATACGGTCACATGATCCTCCAAAATAGGATGACGAGCTACGCCACGGATAGCGTTACCGTTCTCATCGGGGGGAAGTTTCTCTCCCGCTAAGCTGACGCCTTGAAAGATACGTACATGATTACCGATCACGCTCGTCTCGCCGATTACCGTGCCCGTCCCATGGTCTATCGAGAAATGATGACCGATCTTCGCACCCGGATGGATATCGATACCGGTCTCGGAATGCGCCATCTCCGTAATCATACGAGGGATATAAGGAACCCCGAGCTTATACAATTGATGGGCGATCCGGTAATTACCGATCGCCCGGAAACCGGGATAACAAAATATAACCTCACCTAGATTTTGAGCGGCTGGATCACCATTGAAAGTCGCCTCCGCATCCGTAGCCAGCAAACTGCGAATCTCCGGAAGCGTAGATATGAAAGCCTCCGAAATAGCCTCTGCCTCAGCGGAGATCTTTTCTTCCGCACAAGTCACACAAGACGTATCCGCAAAACAAAGTCCCGCATAAACCAGCTTGGATAATAAAGAATGAAGAGTCTCAACATTTACACCCGTATGAAAACGGATCGTCTGTTTACTGATACGGGCATTCCCATAATAACCGGGGAACAGGATCGCACGGCATAGATCGATGATCTCTTTCAGCACCTCGCCCGAGGGCAGTGCTTCCTCATCCCTGTACGCATGGAACAATTGTTTATACGATGCCTCATCCGACAGTTTCTCCACCGTATCGCCCAATACGCTACTATGCCTCTGTATATCCATTATTTGCGGAATATTCTTTATAATGCGCAAAAATAGTATTTTATTTGAGAACGGCTTCACGAAGAGGTATCAAAAATACAGCCAACGACTAATATTACGTTCTATAGTGTTAAATTCCACGCTAACCTTTATCAACTTATGTCCATCCTTTAATAGGAAATCAAAAAACTTGGTACGTAAAAGCTAAAGCGCAGAAATTGCTTTTCTGATATAAGAGAGCAACCTATCCCTATTCTCACAACTAAACATATAGCATTTTCCCTGTTTAGTCTTTATCCAAAAAGCCTGCGAAAATCACCAACATAAGCCCTATTTACTATTCCTGAAGATCCCTAATAACCGAGAAAACCTCCGCTCCCAAATAACCTTAAGTTTAACTCTTTCCTGTCATACACACCCACATCGGCTATCTGATCCAATTCAACACGAAAGGTACCAATCAATTTATGCAATACCAATCGATCACCCTCCAGACCTATCCAATTCGAAGCTCAAACAGGTAAGGAAGCAAAATGAGGGGTAGAAGATAAAGCATGGTCCTCTCACAAAAAGATTGAGCATGTAGAGGTAAGACTACACATAGAGCCACATAAATCACGAATATGAACACCGTCATAAACCACGTGAAGTTATCCCATTTTACGTTAAAAAGACCATAACGTTTTATTAAAAACACTCATTCTAGTTCATACTTGATAACATCGTAAATACCGTTCTCATCCGGAGATAAACCCACGATAAATCGATCATCCTCATCTACGGCTATCCGCCTCACGCTCCGGTCAAGGCGAAAGCTCTTCTTCAACCGACCATCCCACGTAAAAACCAATAAGGTAAAAGCATTTGAAAAATCCACGCTACCATCATACAAACAATAAACATATCGGTTGGTACCAAATAAGTCGATAAAACATTTGACAGAACCCAAGACATCCACTTTCCTTCCGTCCGCAGCCAACAAGGGAGCAATCGGCTTCCTCCCATATGTAACGCTTCTCTGATATGTTCCTTTCAAATCGTAAAAATCAATCCGATTGAAGAAGCGTAAGGCAGCCACTACGCTATTTTGCCGCTCATTCACGCAGAGATTCGGCAAATAGGCAATCGACTTGCAAAGACGATAAGCCTTTTCTTCCTTTGGGGGATCTACCCAATAAACCCCGTCTTTTTCATTAGCATAACAAAAAGAGCCAAATACGTCCTTTTCCACGATCGGAACCGCATAAATCTCTTTGGACGTGATATTATAATACGTAGAAGGCATAAGGTGACATGATACAGATTTACTTCACACGCAATTAACAATTAAAAGAACGTGTGTAA
>NZ_SRYM01000177.1 GCF_004793765.1 Parabacteroides distasonis
GAAAAAATGCCATGTACGAACACTTTCCGGACGGCCTCCCCGGCAGTGTGCCGGTTTCAATATGCGGTTGGCCTGCCACCAATTGTGCCTGGCCCACCTGGTCAGGCACAAAGAGCATATCCTCAAACTCTTAAGGAATCCACGTGTGCCTTCGGACAATATTCCTCCGAACGTTCCGTACAGGGCTGATCGTATGTTCTTTAACACAACTGTCCTTTACCAAAGCAAGGCTATGATTTTTTGACCTTAACTATGTCGAAGATCTTTTTTAACCATAGCTTGAAACTATGATTGATAAGA
>NZ_SRYM01000018.1 GCF_004793765.1 Parabacteroides distasonis
CGGAGAGCAAAACATAGAGTATGTCCCGTTTCGATATGCCAATGGTGATACCCGTGAGCAGCTGCTGGCAAGGGCTAGACATGTACTTGTCAAGCATTATAGCAAATGGACTGAATCCCAAAGAATACGTGCGGAAATCATATTCGCACATTATCCGGAACTGAAATCAGTTCACGACTTGGCTACAGAGTTGACCGATGTGTATAATAGGATGTGGCACGTGGAAAGCTTGCCTTGTGGTACAATAAAACATAAAAGCTTGGGTACGGATGTCTCAGAACCGTAACAAATACCATGCAGAACTATTATGAGGCAATACTAAATATTTTGTTAACAGGGAAACGAATGCATTTGCAGAATCATTCAATGCAAAAATTAAAGCGTTCAGAGCACAGTTTAGGGGAGTCGGAGATATACCATTCTTTATTTTTAGATTATGCAAACTAACAGTGTAGATTTAACATACCCATAGGGTTTTCGGACTGACCCTTTTTAGGTGTGCTTTGTTGTTCGGATGGATAAGAAGGTGTAAACGGATATGTCCCGGGCCGGCTGCGGTCGAATGGCTTCTATGAAGAAAGTGTAGTAAGGGATTATCCGGTAAGAGGACTTAAGATGCCGTTTCATGTAAAGCGTCGCCCTTGAATGGACTGATACCCAACGGACATGTGTCGGAATGCTGTTCGGTCTCTACTCGTATCTGAAAGAAGCCTACAGACTGTCACAGAATCTCAAAGCCAAACTTCACGGCGTAAGCGATACCAAATTCTTCATTTCCTGCCTCTGCAAAATTTATGCCTAAATACAGGTTTGTTATTATGTGTCGAGACGTGGCGTGTTGTATCTCTATAGTGGGGGGAAATATTTTTCTCGGAATGTGCTGGAAGTTAATCCAGCACTAATTTTACGATAGATCCGTAAGACGGTACGTTCTTAAAAGCATCTTGCAAAGGATATTCGCCCGCATAGACCTGGGCGCATGTTAATACGCCACCATGGGCGAACAAGCATATCTTCTGCAATCCGGTTTTACGAAGCTCGTCAAGGAAGTCGCTAACCCGGTTATATTGGTCTTGGAACGATTCTCCATTAGGAGTCGGGGTGTTTATCCAATCCTTGAACCACGCCTCGGAACGAGGATCGGAGGATAACTCATTCCACGATTTCATTTCCCACTCCCCGAAATTTACCTCCTTGATACGCTCTTCTCTCTCTGCCTCCGGAAAGCCGCAATAGTTAGCTAGGCGCACGCAGCGGGTAAGGGGGCTTGTCCAAACCTTATCGAACGTATGATCGCTCAAGCCTTTTTTTACTTCTTCTGCCTCTTCCTTGAAAGTCGGTTTCAATGGAACATCGGTCTGTCCGTAGGCGTAGCCGGCGGGAACATCGACAGAGGTATGTCTGATTAAATAAATCTCCATAATTATATTGTTTGATAGATGATCACGAAACCCATATAGAAACTTAACTCACAAAGAAGAAAAGTCGCTCCGCAGCAGTCTCCAGTATATCCTTGTATCTTTCTCTTCATGAAAGAGGTGAGGAAATACCAAGTGATAATCGGGAATACACCCGCTAGTAAGTAAATAGGTTGGGGAAGCCATAATAATGGTAACAAAGCACAAATGATGCTAAATACATATTCTTGAGAAGTCATTCGGCTATATACGGTCTTGCTCTTGGATTCCTCCTCTTTCCTTGCGTAGGACAGGCGATTGATGATCATGCTGGAGACACCTTTGCTAAAAGGATCTCCAGCTAGTATGGCACATCCCGCCAGCTCGATCGGGAGACTGCTTATTAGTAGGTAGAATAGCCCGAAGTAGAAAATCAGTCCGATTACCCCATAGCTACCTATATGCGAGTCTTTCATGATCGCTAGTATGCGTTCCCGGCTGGTGCCGCCACCGAAACCGTCGAAGAAATCCGCCAGCCCGTCCTCATGCAGACAGCCAGTTATCAGCAATCGGGTAATCATGGTGCATAAGATCGCCACGGATAGCGGAAGAATCAAGGAGCTAGTGTACAAGACCAATACCGACAAACCAGCCGTCAGCCAACCGACCAACGCCCAATGGCTCACGATATTCTTGAAACAGGCCGCCGGAACCTCCGCCAACCGCCAGAACGGTAACCGAGTAAAGAATATAAACGCAGCGAGTATCCGCAACATATCAGAAATATTTGGTGATTGCCGCTTGCTTGAAACTATGCATCTCGTTGATCATGCGAACGGCGGAGTCGAGTATCGGGTAAGCGCATACCGAGCCGGAGCCTTCTCCCAGCCGTAGCCCTAGATCGAGCAATGCTTTTGCCCCCAAGAAATCCAGTATCCGTTTATGCCCGGCCTCGTCGCCGCAATGCCCGAATACGCAATACGATTGCATTTCCGGATATAAACGGGAAGCCACCAATACGCAATTCGTCATGATAAAACCATCCACGAGGATAATCATCTTCAGTTCGGCGGCACGTAACATGCCTCCTACAGCCATAACCATCTCATACCCTCCGAAGTAGCGCATTACATCCAAGACGCTTCCATCCCCCTTGTAATTCTCCAACGAGCGTTTCAGTACGTTGTATTTATGCCGTACGCCTTCGCTGTCCAGTCCGCTACCGGCTCCCACACAGTCGATCAATGGGATTTGCGTGAGGCAAGTCATCCACATGCTGGAAGCCGCCGTATTCCCGATACCCATCTCTCCGAAACTGATCACGTTACAGCCTTCATTGTAACAATCCGTCACGATATCGGCTCCGTATTGAAGGGCTTTCTCCATCTCCTCCACGGTCATGGCCGCCTCGTGAAGGAAGTTACGGGTTCCTCCCTTGCGCACCTTGCGGTTGATGAGTTGGGGGATAACGGGGAAATCGAAATCCACGCCGCCATCCACGATCTTCAACTCAAAACCATGCTGGCGTGCAAGGTAACAAACTCCCGCTCCTCCGTTCAAGAAATTATGGATCACTTGGCGAGTTACCTCCTTGGGAGATTTGCTTACGCCCTCGTCGGCGATGCCGTGATCCGAGGCATAGATTACGTTCACGGGATGACGCAAGACTGGCGATAAGGTCTGCTGGATCAATCCCACTTGCAGGGCGAGCGCCTCGAGCGTTCCCAATGAGCCTTTCGGCTTTGTCAGATTATCGATCTTGTCTTGTAAAGCGGCCTCCAGCCCTTTGTCCGGGGCCTCGATGTGAAATTGTATCATGATAGTAGTATTTTATATAAGTCGTTGTTCTTATTCCTTGATCTTGACGGGGATTCCGCTGACCATCAAGACAACCTCGTCCGCCTTCGAGGAGATGTATTGGTTGAGCCAGCCTTGCATATCGGTAAATTTCCGTTGCACCTCGTCTATCGGCACACCTCCCATACCCAACTCATTTGTCACGAAGATCAGGCAGGCATCTTGCCGGGAGAGTTTATCGAACTCCGCTTTCAGGAGGGAGAGGGATAATTCCACGTCGCTTTGATTATCGAAGAAGAAGTTCGTCCCCCAAAGGGTTACACAATCGATCACCACGACACGACTGGTAAGATCGTGGCGGCTCAAGTATTTCTCTTCCTCTATATTGGTCCACTCGGGTCCACGGTCTCGCTGATGGCGTTCCACCCGCTTCCGGAACTCCTCGTCCCAGATGCGGGAGGTAGCTAGGTAAACCGGGTTGGGCGACAGCGATAAGGCGAGCCGCTGGGCGTATCCGCTCTTGCCGGACCGCTGTCCTCCGGTTACTAAGATCACTTTCTTACTCATAGCCTCCGTGATTCCTGTTTTTCCGGTGGGCGGCACGTTTCGCCTTGTTGATCGGGTTGTTCTTGCTCGTCTTCCGAAGGGTGGCCGATTTCGGGTTGGCGGCGATTCGTTGTGCCACCGCCGATTTTCTCAGAGCCTTTCCGAACTTAGGGCGCAAGGCATCCCGCAATAATTTCTCCTCATCGGTAAGTTTGGCGGTCTTGGGTTTCCAGCCTCCCTCTTTCTGCGCCTTACGGGCGGCTGCGTATTTATTGAATTTTCCGAACTTCTCCATTTTGGCACCTCCTCGGCCTCCCTTGTTTTCGGGTTTCGCTTTCCGGAGCGTGCCGAGTAACTCCTTCTCTTGCTGCTCTTCTTTTTTCGCCTCCTCTTGCAGGCGGATGTACTTCTCTACGTTCAAGCGCTCGCCATCCACCAATACGAGATCCTCCGCCGTGACCTTCTGGCCTACGTGCGGTTGCTTGCCGTTTACGGTTACCCGTTCCATCTCGATGAAATTGTCCGCTTCCCGGCGTGAGCAGACACCGGCTTCGCTTATCAGTTTGTTTAATCTAATTTCCATATTATTCATATTATATTATTACTAAAATAAGGGTGACGATCACACCCATCAACAATTCCGTATTGCTATTCACTTGAATGGCGATACGCATATCCTCGGTCGTGAACGGCCTTGCGTTCGTTCCGATATAAGGCTTCTCCACCGGTTTGCCGAAATAATCGTGCGTCCCTCCGAACTGGCAATCCAAGATGGCCGCCAAGGCCGCTTCCGGATAACCGGAATTGGGGCTTGCATGTTCAGGGCCGAAACGCCGTACGAAATCCCTTTTCCCCCAATTATTGGAGACCAACAACATCAAATAGGCCGTGAGGCGGGCCGGGATGTAATTGGCGATATCGTCGATTTGCGCCGCTATCCGTCCGAACTCAAGGTAACGATCATTCTTATAACCGATCATCGAGTCCAGCGTGTTCACCATCTTGTAAGCCATCATCCCCGGAAACCCCAGCAGGGCGAACCAAAACATCGGGGCGATTACGCCGTCGCTTAAGTTCTCGGACAAGGTCTCCAACGCCGCCGCCCGTATCTCTTGCGGAGACAGGTTCGAGGTATCCCTCCCCACGATCCGTGCCACTTGCCGCCGTCCTTCTTCCGTGCTACGGTCCACGGCCTCGAACACCGCCTTCACTTCCTTGATAAGCGTCTTTCCGGACAGGCAATAAAATACGCCGACAGCCGTCAGCAACCCACTGAACTGCGGATGTATGATCCAAGCCCACGACAATATCCACTCGCAGATTAAATACACGCCAAGGATAAGCACGACTGCCAGTATACCGCCTTTTAGGACCCGCTCGGAGCCTTTATTCAACGCTTTCTCTCCGGCGCTGATCGCTTTGCCAAACCATACGATCGGATGGGGCCAACCTTCCGGGTCTCCCAGCAACCGGTCGGATAACCAACCGCCCAAAAAGGGCACGATCTTGAGTAAATTGATAGAATGATGTAACCAATACATATTGAATGTCATTGAAGGAACAAACTTAGACAAAAAAAAGAACATAAGGAAGCGGTAAGCGATTCTTCATCACACATTAGGCGAAAGAAACCTACATTTAAAGGATTTCGAGCGTAGACTTTCATCTTCTATCAGCCGTTAAACGATCTTCCACCATCCGTTGCATGATCTTCTAACAGTTGGTGGATGATCATACAACGGATGGTAGAAGATGAATAGGTACGGAGAAAACGGCTAAAGGATGCCTTTAGAAACCTTAAATCTTTGGGAAGGGAGGGCTTGATATACGGGGGATTCCTTTTAATTTTGTATTTATTAACAAGAAATGCGCCCTTACGGCCGGTTATTATTACTTTATTTGCTCCCACCGTATCGTGAAAGGAGTTAATCGAGATGACAGATGAAAAATCCATTTTAGAACAATTTGCCGCTGGAAATCATACCGCTTTCCGGGAATTGTTCATGCGTTACCATCTGAAAGTCTATTATTTCGTGCTGGGACTCGTGAAGTCCGAGAGCGATGCCGAGGACTTGACCCAAGAGATTTTCCTAAAGCTTTGGACGCATCGGAGTCGTTTCACGGAAGTGAGGACGTTCGGTTCCTACCTCTATGTGCTATATAAAACGGATATAGACCGTGAGCAATGGAAGGAGGTGTCGGATAAAGAGCCGGAAATCTATGAGCGGATGAAGCGTTATTCGAATTGGTTTAAGGATGAGTTACTGGTGGATTTCCCGAAGAAGGATACCCGTCCGTTTATAATCGGTCATCCGCAGGAAACCTGTTCAAAGCTACCGGCCCGGGATGCGAGGATATCTGGCCCGATCGAACGCTCCAACCGTTATCCGAATTGTTCTTATTTTACGAATTGGAAAAGCCCGGAAGCAGAGATAAGCTGGAATGTGGAGGTTGAGGAATCCGGCTTGTTCGAGGCTTTTGTTTATTATACTTGTGATAGGCGAAATATAGGCTCTACTTTTGAGCTTCGTACGGACCGGGATGCTGAGAATCTTGTATTTACATTGGATCAAGTAAATGACCAACCCATGCTCGGTGCTGATTTGGATAGGGTTCTCCGGGAGGAGTCTTATGTGAAAGGATTTGCTCCTTGCTCTGTCGGTACGATTCCTCTATCGAAAGGTGCGGCCACTTTATCCTTGCAAGCGAAAACGATCCGGAATGAGGAGGCCATGAATTTTTGGATGTTGGTGCTAAAACGAGTGAAATGAGTCTGAGATTGAAAAAAGTTGTATAACTATTTGTCAGTTATCAAATAATCACTACCTTTGCACCGCAAAATTTTTTATTAATCAATATTAAACAGCGTTTTATGAACAATTACGAAACCGTTTTCATTTTGACTCCCGTTTTGTCTGACGCTCAGATGAAGGAAGCGGTAGAGAAATTCACGAACCTTCTGAAAGCTCAAGGAGCTGAGATCGTGAATGAAGAGAACTGGGGCTTGCGCAAGTTAGCTTATCCTATCGACAAGAAGACAACAGGCTTCTACCAGTTGGTTGAATTCAAGGCAGATCCTAGTGTTATCGCTACTTTGGAGTTGAACTTCCGTCGTGACGAGCGTGTGATCCGCTTCTTGACTTTCCGTCAAGACAAGTATGCCGCAGAATATGCAGCTAAGAGAAGAAATCTGAAATCATCTAAAGAAACAGTAAAGGAGAATAATTAATTATGGCAGCAACTCAATCAGAAATCAGATATTTAACTCCGCCTTCAGTAGACGTTAAGAAGAAAAAATATTGCCGTTTCAAAAAGAACGGTATCAAGTATATCGATTATAAGGATCCTGAATTCTTGAAGAAATTCTTGAACGAGCAAGGTAAGATCCTTCCGCGTCGTATCACTGGTACTTCATTGAAGTTCCAACGTCGTGTAGCTCAGGCTGTAAAGCGTGCTCGTCATTTGGCTTTGCTTCCTTACGTAACCGATTTGATGAAATAATAAATTAAGAGGAGACAGAATATGCAAGTTATTTTGAAAGAAGATGTAGTGAATTTAGGCTACAAAGACGATATCGTAACAGTAAAAGACGGTTACGGACGTAACTTTCTAATCCCCACGGGTAAGGCAGTAATCGCTTCAGAGTCTGCTAAGAAAGTATTGGCTGAGAACTTGAAGCAACGCGCCCACAAATTGGCTAAGATCAAGGACGACGCTCAGGCTTTGGCCGCTAAGTTAGAGGGTGTAGCTTTGACGATCGGCGCTAAGACTAGCTCTACAGGTACGATCTTCGGTTCTGTAACGAATATTCAAGTGGCTGAGGCTTTGGCTAAGGCTGGTTTTGAGAATATCGATCGTAAGATTATCTATATCAAGGAGTCTGTTAAGGAAGTAGGTAGCTATAAGGCTGTTTTGAAACTTCATAAAGAGGTTTCCGTTGAGGTTCCTTTCGAGGTTGTTTCTGAATAATAGGTACTTTAATATATCATAAAAGAGGGTAGTTTCGAAACTGCCCTCTTTTTTTGTTTTAATTATAAAAAAAGACATCTGTCAATCAGCAAAAAAACGCTACATTTGTCTCCAAATTTGCAATAATTTTAGAAAGTGAGCAAAAAGTCTTTTCTATATATTAACTTGCTATTTGCGTTGTTTTTTTTCTTGCCCGGACTTCAGGCGAGAGAGAAGACTTTTACGGTCGTGATTGATGCTGGGCATGGCGGGAAAGACCCGGGTGCTAGGGGAGCGAATATTAATGAGAAGGAGATAAATCTCGCTGTCGCTTTGAAACTGGGGCGATTGATAGAGAATAATGCGGAGGATGTACGTGTGATCTATACTCGTAAGACGGATTGTTTTATCGAGTTGGACGAACGTGCGAATATAGCGAATCGCAATAAGGCAGATCTTTTCGTGTCTATCCATACAAATGCCGTAAAGCGTGGAAGTACCGTGCAAGGTACGGAGACGTATACGCTGGGTTTGGCCCGTAGTGAAGAGAACTTAGAGGTAGCTATGAGCGAGAACTCTGCGATCTTGTTGGAGGATAATTATCAACAGCGGTATGAGGGATTTGACCCGAACTCTTCGGAGTCATATATCATTTTCGAGTTTATGCAGAATAAGCATATGGAGCAGAGTATTAGTTTGGCTTCCGAGATACAGAAATCATTTGGGGCTTGTAAACGGGTAGACCGTGGCGTAAGACAGGCTGGTTTTTTGGTGCTTCGCAAAACGGGCATGCCCAGTGTTCTGGTCGAGTTGGGGTATATATCGAATCGTCAAGAAGAGCAGTTCATGAGAACCGCCGCTGGACAAAATAAATTGGCAGAAGCGTTGTACGATGCTTTTTGTAAATATAAGAGGAATTACGATCGCCGTAAAGGAAATATTTCTGGAGTTGTCGCTGCTCCCGTAGCGAATGAGAAAACTCCGCCTCCGGGGAGCGAGGCTGATATCTTAAATAAAAAACAGCAAGTCATAAGACAGAAAACTTCAGTTTCTTCTACCACTTCCGTGAACAGGAACACGAAAGGAAAGGTTATATATAAGATACAATTCTTGACTTCCAATAAGAAGCTTCCTGCTAACTCCCGCTTATTTAAGGGGTACAAGAAC
The DNA here is from genome assembly GCF_004793765.1 of Parabacteroides distasonis. Lineage (GTDB taxonomy): Bacteria > Bacteroidota > Bacteroidia > Bacteroidales > Tannerellaceae > Parabacteroides > Parabacteroides distasonis_A. The sequence continues at coordinate 8,856 of NZ_SRYM01000018.1, forward strand.
GTGGATTTCTATGTGGAGAAGGGTATCTATAAATACACGTATGGCGAGACTACGGATTTTAACTCGATCCGGAAGATGCGCCGAACGATCGCAAAAGATTTTAAAGATGCTTTCATCATTGCTTTTAAGGATGGGAAGAAGGTGAAATATTAATGATTTAGGAATAAATTATACATTATAAATAAAAGAAATGAAAAGTGTATTCACTAAAGAGGCGAAGATCGGACTTGTGACGATCGTAAGTCTGGCGTTATTGTATTTAGGCATTAATTATCTGAAGGGTATTAATCTGTTTCAACCGGTGAACCATTACTACGTATCATTCAGCAACGTAAAGGGAGTGACGATTTCCAGCCCTGTATTTGTGGATGGTTTTAAGGTGGGATTGGTTCGTGATATTGTTTATGATTATGATACGACCGGTAAGATCATCGTTGAGGTTAGCTTGGAAGATAAGATGAGACTGAATAAGGGCAGTTATATAGCGGTTGTTAATACTTTCTTAAGCGGAGCTGAGTTGCATATCCACTTGAATACTTACGTAGACGACTTCTTGAAGCCAGGTTCTACGGTTGAGGGACGAATGGAAGAGGATATGATGCAATCCGTACAGGAGAAGATCTTGCCAAGCGTTGAGAACCTTTTGCCGAAGATCGACACGATTTTGGGTAGCTTGCAAACCTTGATCGCTCATCCGGCCTTGGCTCAATCCTTGAATCATATCGAAAAAACGACTAGTAACCTAGAGGTGTCTACCCGTCAGTTGAATCAGATGTTGAGTAAGGATGTACCGGGTATCGTGAATAACTTGAAGACGATGACGGATAATTTCTCGGAGGTGAGCGCCAACTTGAAAGAATTGGATTTGGCTACAACGGTCAATTCCATCAATGCGACTTTGGCGAACTTGAAGTTGACTACGGATAAATTGAACTCGACAGACAATAGTATCGGCTTGTTGTTAAACGATAAAGGATTGTATGATAATCTGAACAGCACGATGGACAATGCCTCCAAGCTATTGCTGGATTTGAGGGAGAATCCGAAGAGATACGTCCATTTCTCTGTTTTTTGATTATGTTAAAAAATCATAGCATAAAAGACATTATTTAGAATCGTTCTAATTAGATAAAAAGTAAGGGGACTTCTTTGATTATAAGCATAAGGTCTTTAGGTAAAGTAAGATAGATGCTTCCTGAGGCCTTATCCTGTCACCGGACGTCGGTGTTTACGCTTTTGTAGAGGTCTCTAAAATAAAGGGTTTTTGGACGTTGACTTCTCTAAGTGTCAGTAAATTAGATATGTAGTGGTAACTGTCTGAACCTAAAAGGGATATTGGAAATTCATATTTACCAAACAAAATAGCACTTTTTTTTTCGGAATTAATTTCTAAACTTTGTAGTCCGAATGTGAAAAGTATTAGTGGGAGAGAAAGAAAACATGCAGACTGATTATCAAACATTGTGGAATAAGTGCCTTACGGTTATAAAGGATATTGTGCCTAAGGCAGCTTTTGACACATGGTTCGTGCCTATCGTTCCGTTATCATACGAAGACAAGAAGTTTACCATACAGGTACCTAGTCAATTCTTCTATGAGTATTTGGAAGAGAAGTACGTTAATGTATTGAAAGTTACATTGTATCGCGTAATCGGTCAAGGAACCATTCTTAACTACCGTATTATGGTGGATAAGACAACCGGAGGTACGGTTGATTATCCGGCGGAGAATGCTTCTACCGCTGTAAAGAAGGTCACTCCCAAGGATGCAAACAAGGCTCCGAATCCTTTTATGACGACAGTTCCGCAGGATTTGGATCCTCAGTTGAATCCGAAGTATAATTTTGATAATTATTTCGAGGGTACAAGCAACAAGCTAGTTCGTACGGCGGGTGAGGCTGTTGCCCAGAATCCGGGAAAGACTACGTTTAACCCGTTGTTCATTTTTGGCCCGTCAGGAGTAGGTAAAACTCATTTATGCCATGCGATCGGAACTCGGATACGGGAGTTGCATCCAGAAAAGAAAGTGTTGTATGTATCTTCGCATTTGTTTCGGGTACAGTTTACGGACGCTATCCGTAAGAATACGACTAATGATTTCTTGAATTTCTATCAGAATATCGATGTGCTGCTGTTGGATGATATACAGGAGTTGATCGGTATGGATAAGACCCAGAATACATTCTTCCATATTTTCAACCACCTGCATCAGTTGGGTAAGCAGCTTATTTTGACTTCTGATAAGCCGCCTGTGGATTTGCAAGGGATGGAAGAGCGTTTGATCACCCGTTTAAAATGGGGATTGACGGCTGAGTTGAGCCGTCCGGATCTGGATCTACGTAAGAAGATACTGAAGAATAAGATCAACCATGACGGAATCATGATTCCGGATGAGGTCTTTAACTTTATTGCTAATAATGTGACGGAGAATGTTCGTGATTTGGAAGGTATTCTTGTCTCTTTGATGGCTAATGCTGTTATCAATAATCGTGAGATCGATCTGCCGCTGACGAAACGTGTGGTTAGCCAAGCAGTCCGATTAGAGAAGAAACAGATTTCCGTACAGATGATTCAGGAGATTGTTTGCAAGTATTTCAACTTGGAGCAATCGGTTATCCAGACTAATTCCCGTAAACGGGAAATCGTGCAAGCCCGTCAGATCACGATGTATTTGGCGAAGAAATATACGGACTCCTCTTTTTCCCATATTGGAAAGATTGTAGGAAAGAAAGACCATGCGACAGTCTTGCATGCTTGTAAGACGATTAAAGACCAAATTGAGACCAGTAAGTCTTTCCGTTCTTCCGTAGAGGAAATCGAGGTCTTGCTCAAGAACTAAATTAAGGATCCCTATATAGTAGGATAAGGACGTCTCTTTGAAGAGGCGTCCTTTTTTTGTTTTGGTAAATTTGCGCAAGTGTTAAGTTTTCTTTTTGGGAAACTATTTACTGTCTACTTTTGTTTAAGTAATTGAATATGTGAGACTGTAGGTTCTGTTTTGGGAAACTTTTTAATAAGAATTCTTTTTAACGCAGGGTAATTTGGATAACTGGTAAAGTATGCGTAAACTTGCAGTCGCAAAATAAATATAATAATTGTGGATCGTAAAACTTACACTTTTGACGAAGCGTTTAAGGCTTCATTGGATTACTTTACCGGTGATGAGCTCGCCGCTAAAGTATGGGTAAATAAATATGCCTTGAAGGATGCGTTTGGAAATATCTATGAGAAATCTCCGAATGATATGCATCATCGCTTGGCAAGTGAGATTACCCGTGTGGAAAAAAAGTATCCGAATCCGTTGTCGGAACAAGAACTTTTCGACCTGTTTGATCATTTCCGTTATATTGTTCCGCAAGGAAGTCCGATGACGGGAATTGGCAATGATTATCAAATTGCCTCACTCTCTAATTGTTTTGTTATTGGATTGGACGGACAAGCGGATTCATATGGTGCGATTATCCGTATTGACGAAGAACAGGTACAATTGATGAAGCGTCGTGGTGGTGTAGGTCATGATCTTTCCCATATCCGCCCGAAAGGTTCTCCGGTTAAGAATTCAGCGTTGACTTCTACCGGATTGGTTCCGTTTATGGAACGCTACTCGAATTCCACCCGTGAAGTAGCCCAAGATGGCCGTCGTGGAGCTTTGATGTTGAGCGTTTCTATTAAGCATCCAGACTCGGAGGCATTTATTGACGCTAAGATGACGGAGGGTAAGGTTACAGGTGCAAATGTGTCTGTGAAGATTGATGATGATTTCATGAATGCCGCAGTTAATGGTGGTACCTATAAGCAACAATATCCAATTGATTCGGATTCTCCCGTTTATGTAAAGGATATCGATGCTTCAGGCTTATGGAAAAAAATTATTCATAATGCTTGGAAATCCGCTGAACCAGGTGTGTTATTCTGGGACACGATCTTACGTGAGTCTGTACCAGACTGCTATGCGGATTTGGGATTCCGTACGGTTTCTACAAATCCTTGTGGTGAGATACCTCTTTGTCCGTATGATAGCTGCCGTTTGCTAGCGATCAATTTATATTCATATGTGGTAAATCCATTCACTCCGGATGCTTATTTCGATTATGATTTGTTTAAGAAGCATGTAGGTTTGGCCCAGCGGATTATGGATGATATCATTGATTTGGAATCGGAGAAGATCGAGATGATTTTGGGTAAGATCGACTCGGATCCGGAATCCATGGAGGTAAGACAAACAGAGCGTCATTTGTGGGAAAAGATCCAACGGAAGACTTTGCAAGGACGTCGTACAGGTGTGGGTATCACGGCGGAAGGTGATATGATTGCTGCTTTAGGCCTACGTTATGGAACAGAAGAAGCAACCGATTGCGCAGAACTTATACAGAAAACGTTAGCTTTGGCTGCTTATCGTTCATCCGTAATGTTGGCGAAAGAACGGGGCGCTTTTGAAATCTTTGATGCGAAACGTGAGGAAAAGAACCCATTCATCAACCGTTTGCGTGAGGCTGATCCTGCTTTATATGAGGATATGTTGAAATATGGCCGTCGTAATATCGCTTGCTTAACAATCGCTCCGACAGGAACGACTAGCTTGATGACACAGACCACTTCCGGTATAGAGCCGGTATTCTTGCCGGTATATAAGCGTCGTCGCAAAGTAAACCCGAATGATTCCGAAGCTCGTGTGGACTTCGTGGATGAGACTGGTGACGCTTTCGAGGAGTATATCGTATTCCATCATAAGTTCGTAACATGGATGCAAGCGAATGGTTATTCGACGAATAAGAAATATACACAAGAAGAAGTGGAGGAGCTAGTTGCTAAGTCTCCTTATTATAAAGCGACTTCTAATGATGTCGATTGGTTACAAAAAGTCCGTATGCAAGGACGCATCCAGAAATGGGTGGATCATTCTATCAGCGTAACGATCAATTTGCCGAATGATGTAAGTGAGGAATTGGTAGACTCTTTGTATGTTGAGGCATGGAGATGCGGATGTAAAGGATGTACGGTTTATCGGGATGGTTCTCGTTCCGGTGTCTTGATCGCTACGGATAAAAAGAAGAAAAAAGAGGATTGCAACTGCATGCAACCACCGGTTATCGTATCTACCCGTCCTCGTGAATTGGATGCGGATGTGGTAAAATTCCAGAATAACCGTGAGAAATGGATCGCTTTCGTAGGTTTGCTGAACGGACGTCCGTATGAGATCTTTACGGGCTTGGCTGATGACGAAGAGGGTATCATGTTACCCAAAAACGTATCTAAGGGGGCGATTATCAAGAGCTATGATGAGGATGGAAATAAGCATTACGACTTCCAATTCAAGAATAAACGCGGTTATAAGATGACAATCGAGGGCTTGGATGGTAAGTTTAATCCGGAATATTGGAACTACGCTAAATTGATCTCCGGTGTGCTCCGTTACGGAATGCCTATCGATCAGGTTATAAAACTTGTACAGGGTATGGAGTTGAATAGCGAGTCTATCAATACTTGGAAGAATGGGGTGGAACGGGCCTTGAAGAAATATTTACCGAACGGCATGGAAGCGAAAGGACAGAAATGCCCGAACTGTGGGTTGGAGACTTTGATTTATCAAGAAGGTTGCTTGATCTGTACGAATTGTGGAGCTTCTAAATGCGGTTAAATAATCAACTAAATCTATATATCATGAAAGTCACTTTTAATATAAACTTCCATACCGTTTGGGGACAGAAGTTATGTGTAGTGGGTTCCATACCGGAATTAGGTTCTTGGGAACCTGCTCTGGCTAAAGAGATGAATTACTCTGGGGATGGAAACTGGAAGCTAGAACTGCATCTTCCATCCAATATAAAAGATATAGAATATAGATATTTTTTAAGTGTTAATGATAAGCAGATTTTTGAGGAGTGGGAAAAGAATCACTGGATTGTATTGGATGGCCAATCTGATTCTTACATCCTTTATGATTATTGGCAAATCCGTCCGGATAATCTAGCCTTTTATTCTTCGGCTTTCACCAAAAGTTTATTCGCTCATCCCTGCAATACATATGAGAGGGTTGTTAGGAGTGGTAGAAAATTGGTGATAAAGATATCCGCTCCTCGGGTGGAAAAGAATCAGTGTGTAGCCATTACCGGAAATCAGGAATGCTTAGGTAATTGGCATCCGGATAAGGCTTTGTTGCTGAGTTGCGATACATTCCCGGAATGGCATATTGATTTGGATGCTGCGGAGATACGATATCCTTTAGAATATAAATTTTTGGTTTGGGATAATGATTCCCGCCAGCCTTTGTATTGGGAGAGTGATGAGAATCGTATTCTAAGTCTTGTTCCCCAAAAGCAGGGTGAGACCGTTGTAATATCTGGTCTTTACTTCCGAGATAGCTTACCGTTATGGCGTTGTGCAGGCTCGGTTATCCCCGTTTTTTCCTTGCGTTCGGAAAAAAGTTTTGGAGTAGGAGATTTGGGAGATTTGCGAATGTTGGTGGATTGGGCAAGAAAGACGCACCAACGTATCATTCAAGTATTACCTATGAATGATACGACGATGACCCATACTTGGGTGGATTCCTATCCGTATAGCGCTATTTCTATTTATGCCCTTCATCCGATGTATGTGGATTTATCTGCTTTGGGAGCCTTGCGAGATCCAGAAAGAGTCGCTTTTTATGCTGGGAAGCAAGAAAAATTAAACGCAAAAGATACGGTCGATTACGAAGAAGTATTGAAATATAAATTGGGTTATTGTCAAGAATATTTTGCGCAAGAAGGCAAGGCTCTATTAGATATGCCGGAGTTTAAAGAGTTTTTGGCGCAAAATGAGTCATGGTTGATGCCTTACGCTGCTTATTGCTTCTTGAGGGAAAGCTATGGGACATCTGATTTCTCTCAATGGCAAGATAATTCTATTTACAATAAGACACGTGTCTGGGCTCTATGCCAGAAAGAGAGTGACGCATGGCCGGAGATCTCGTTCACTTATTTCTTGCAATATGTATTGCACAACCAATTCAAGTCGGTATCGGATTATGCCCGTAAAAATGGAGTTGTATTGAAAGGTGATTTACCAATTGGCGTGAGTCGCACTAGCGTTGAGGCTTGGACGGAGCCAAAATATTTTAATATGAATGGACAAGCTGGCGCTCCACCAGATGATTTCTCCATGAACGGTCAAAACTGGCTGTTTCCTACTTATAATTGGAATGCGATGGAGGCAGATAATTTCTCTTGGTGGAAAAAGCGCTTTGCTAAGTTAGGTGATTATTTTGATTGTTTCCGTATAGATCATATTTTGGGATTTTTCCGGATTTGGGAGGTTCCTTGTGAATATGTGCAAGGGCTTTGCGGCCATTTCAATCCAGCGTTGCCATTCTCGAAAGAAGAGATTGAGCAGTATGGATTGAATTTTAACGAGTCTCGTTTTACGACTCCACATATCAATCGACAATTCTTATCGGAATTGTTTGAAGAAAATGCAGAAGAGGTTATAGGAGCTTATTTGGTACAATTTTCCTCCCAGCATTATGTATTAAAATCGTTCTGTGATACGCAAAGGAAGATTGAGGTGTTGTTTGCGGATAAAGTGGATCCTGTTTCCCTGCGGATCAAGAACGGCCTGTTTACAATTGCGAATGAAGTATTATTCCTTCGTGATCCAAGAGAGACCGATAAGTTTCATCCTCGGATCTCGGCGAATCGATCCTATATCTATCAGGAATTGAGTGGGGCAGACCGTTATGCGTTCGATCAGTTATACTGGCATTTCTTCTATCATCGTCATAATGATTTCTGGAAGGCGCAAGCGTTTAAACGTTTGACACCATTGGTTGCATCTACGGAAATGTTGGTTTGTGGAGAGGACTTAGGTATGATCCCTGCCTCTGTTCCCGAGGTTATGAATAAGTTGCAAATACTAAGTCTTGAGATTGAGCGTATGCCGAAGAGTCCTCAACGGGAATTTTCCGATATGTTTAATTTGCCTTATCATTCCGTTTGTACAACTTCCACGCATGATATGACTCCTCTTCGCAATTGGTGGAAAGAAGATCCGGAGAAGACACGACGTTATTACAACCAAGTATTGCTGCGGATCGGTGAGGCTCCGGATGAATGCACGACTGATATCGCAACCCAGATTATATCTAATCATTTGAAGACTCGTTCCATGTTGACGATTATCCCGTTGCAGGATTGGTTCGCCATGGATGATTCTATCAAGCGAAAGGATATAGAACCCGAGCGTATTAATGTTCCCGCAAATTCAAAGCATTATTGGCGCTACCGGATGCATGTTACGTTGGAACAGCTTTTACAAGCTGATAACCTGAATAATAAGATCGTCTCGTTGATAAAAGAGGCCGGAAGAAAATAAAAAATTGAGGGCCGTATCGAAAAGTGCGGCCCTTTTTAAAATAGTAAGTGGAAAAATACTGATTTAATTTGAGTTTATTTGTCCGTTTTCTTTTTCTCGGAACACATCGTGCAGGCTCCGTTAAACCGTGCGTTTGGTTCGATTTCTAAGGATTGGGTATATATATCTCCCTTAATGATTGCCGTTGATTTTAGGACAAGTTTCGCGCTTACTTTTATGGAACCATCTACCTCACCGAGAATCTCGGCATTTTCGGAGACGATATTACCTATTACGCTACCTTTGGGACCGATAACGATCTTGCTGTTGCAACTGATGTCTCCTTCTACTTTTCCATCCAAGCGAAAGTCTGTTTCTGTTATAATATTACCCTTTATGGTTGTCCCAGCCGCTAAAGCATTATGCAAGCCACCAGCGGAGTTTTCATCTTTTTGTTTTATTCCCATCATAATGTGTTGTTACTTGGTTGGCAAATATAAGATTATTTTTTTGCAGGAAGGTTTACTTTCTATATATTTACAGATAAATTAAAAGATTATGACAACAAAGATTGAATTACGGAGGATGACGTTCTATGCCTATCATGGCGTGGTACCCCAAGAAACCCAGGTAGGGAATACTTTTATCGTGGATTTGATATTGACAGCTCCGTTGGAGGATGCGGTATGGAGTGACGATTTGAACGATACGATCAATTATGCCACAGTATATGAGACCGTGAAAGCGGAAATGGCTATCCCCTCGAAACTTCTCGAGCATGTGGCGGGACGTATCTTGAAGACTTTGAAAGAGAGATTCCCGCAGATCACGGAGGTGGAACTTGTCTTGTCTAAATTGAATCCTCCGTTTGGCGGAGATATTCATAGTGCTTCGATAATTCTTAAAGAAAGCTTTCTTTCTGTTTAGAAACTTTTATTTATCTTCGCGTTTGTAAAGAAATAATGCGATATACTAAAAGCACAAATACGATAACATTATGGCATTTACCAACAACGTAATGATTGTTCGTCACGGATTGCTGGCGAAATTAGTAAAGCTTTGGAAAGAAAACCGTCTTTTGGAAGAAATTGATCGTTTGCCGATCGAGTTGAGTCCCCGAAAATCGAAAGTGAGGGGTCGTTGCTGTGTACATAAGGAGCGTGCCGTTTGGAAATACAAGACCTTGCCTTTGCTTGGTTTTGATATGCAGGACGAGGAAGATGAGTTGACACCGCTTTCAGAGTATGCGAAGCGTGCCTTGTTCCGCTCGGAGAATAAGAAGGAAAATATCATGTGCGTAGTGGATGAGGCGTGTTCCTCTTGTGTCTCCGTAAATTATGAGATCACGAATCTTTGCCGGGGTTGTGTGGCTCGTAGTTGTTATATGAACTGTCCGAAGGACGCTATCCGATTCAAGAAAAACGGTCAGGCTGAGATTGATCATGACACTTGTATCAGCTGTGGTAAATGCCACCAAAGCTGTCCGTACCATGCCATCGTTTATATCCCGATTCCTTGCGAGGAAGTTTGCCCGGTTAAGGCGATCAGCAAGGACGAATATGGGGTGGAGCATATCGACGAATCTAAATGTATATATTGCGGTAAATGTGTGAATGCTTGTCCGTTCGGTGCTATCTTCGAGATCTCGCAAGTATTCGATATCTTGCAACGTTTGCGGAATAAGGAACAGATGGTAGCGATTGTCGCTCCGTCTATCTTAGCTCAGTTTAGCGCTCCGAAGGAAAAAGTGTATGGTGCTATCAAGTCCTTGGGATTCGAGGAAGTGGTCGAGGTGGCGCAAGGTGCTATGGAAACCACCCATCATGAGGCGGAAGAATTGATCGAGAAATTGAAAGAAGGACAACCGTTCATGACCACTAGCTGCTGTCCGTCTTACGTGCAATTGGCTGAGAAACATATCCCGGATTTAAAGAAATACATTTCTTCTACCGGATCTCCGATGTATTATACGGCTCGTATTGTGAAGGAAAAATATCCGGATGCGAAGATCGTGTTTGTTGGCCCGTGCGTGGCAAAACGAAAAGAGGTGAAACTAGATCCGTGCGTGGATTTTACACTTACGTTTGAGGAAGTAGGTTCCGTATTGGAGGGATTGAGTATCAATATCGAGGAGGTCCAGCCTTTCTCCGTATTATTTAACGCTGTTCGTGAGGCGCATGGCTTCGCCCAAAGTGGTGGTGTGATCAACGCAGTTAAGGTTTATTTGAAGGACGAGAACGTGAATGCCGTGCAGGTAGCCAACTTGACAAAGAAAAATGTGGCATTATTACGTGCTTACGCAAAAACCGGAAAGGCCCCTGCGCAGTTTATAGAAGTGATGGCTTGCGAGGGCGGGTGTGTGACCGGTCCTTGTATGCATGCCGATAAGGCTGCCGGCCAAAAGCAGTTTATTAAGGAACTTACTAAATTCTAGACGAAATGATTAAAAAAATGGCTTTATTTGTCTCTTTGATGGGAGTTTTTCTCTGTACCGCTTCTTGTGGGCATAAAGAATTACCGTCGATGGGAGATTATTCTGTACAAGTATTTAATGATGCTCGTGTACGTTTCGCTCCGAAGGTATATCCCGCCGTTTTTAACGCTCCGGGATCGGATAGTATCTATCATTTGGTGAATGGTCGTATTATCTTGAGAAAGGTAACATTGCCGGAATATAAGCGAAACGTTTCCGTTAAACTTCGGGTTACAGTAGCTTCAAATGGAGATCGCTGGGATAAATCCGGCTCTTGTTTTGTATTGCCAAATGCCTCGGGTATTAATTTGTTGAATATCGCTAAAGGCGAGAAGGAATTCCCAGCGGTGGATAGCGTGAAACTAGAGAAGATGATCGGTATCATCCCCGGGACGGATTATCAACCTACCGTGGAGCTGATGCGTTTCATGACTCCGTTTGGAGTAGGACATTACAGTAGTCCTGAGGATAGTTTGACGAAACACCGTAAGCCCGTGTATATCGACCATTGGGAAGATAGCGTAAGCTGGGAGCAAGATATAACCGATTTGTATCCTCTTTTGGAAGGTGGTGCTTATGTTGGAATTTTTATCGATACATGGACACCGGAAGGATATGTCGCAAGCATGACAATTGATGTGGATGAGTCTGATCTGACTTGCGATGCTTTGCCGAAGAAACATGTAGAGCCGTTGATGAATACGGTTTATTATATCGGGCAGGAATATCCGGATATATTCGCCCGGAAGGATGTGTCATTGGATTTTGATATTCCTCAAAGCGCACGTGATGTCCGTCTGAAATATATCGTTACGGGACATGGTGGGCATTCCGGTGGTGATGAGTTTGTGGAAAAACAGAATATTGTTTCCATTGATGGAGTTCCAGTCTTGGATTTTGTTCCTTGGCGTACGGACTGCGCATCTTTCCGCCGTTTTAATCCGGCTACTGGGGTTTGGTTGAGAAAGCGTTTGGCTTCCTATATCACCGAGAAGGGATATTCGGAGAAGGAAGTAGAGGAGCCCTTGGCGTCTTCGGATCTTTCCCGCTCTAATTGGTGTCCCGGATCGGATGTGATACCGGAAGAGGTGATACTGAAAGATATCCAACCCGGCCATCATACGCTGACGGTGAGTATTCCGGAAGCGGCAGAGGTGGATGGGAATAAATTGAATCATTGGTTAGTCTCAGTCTATTTGGTCTGGGATGAGTAAATAATGTGATAATATGTTAATGTGCCAATCATTCTCTCATCAACTAATTGGTGTATTGGTACATTAGCCGATTAAAAAATTATTGATATGGAAGACTTGTTACCTTTCGCCCTATTATGTTTCACTTCGTTTTTTACGTTGACCAATCCACTCGGTACGATGCCGGTCTTCTTGACTATGACCAATGGCATGAATGACCATGAGCGGAAAGCGATTGTCCGAAGGGCCACGATTGTGTCGTTCATCACCTTGATGGTTTTTACTTTTTCCGGTCAGTTCTTGTTTAAGTTCTTTGGTATCTCGTCGAACGGCTTTCGCATAGCCGGTGGTTTTATTATCTTTAAGATCGGATTTGATATGCTTCAGGCACGTTACTCCAATGCGAAGTTGAAAGAGGAAGAGGTGAAAACTTATGCGGATGATATATCCATTACTCCTTTGGCTATCCCGATGTTGTGTGGCCCGGGAGCGATCGCCAACGCTATCATGCTTATGGATGATGCTTCGACACTCACCTTAAAGGGTACGTTGGTCGGAATAATTGCATTGGTCTATTTTATCACGTTCTTGATCTTGCAAGCTTCTACCCGACTGGTACGTATATTGGGAGAGACTGGAAATAACGTAATGATGCGTTTGATGGGATTGATACTGATGGTGATCGCTGTGGAATGTTTCGTAAGCGGATTGAAGCCCATCTTGATCGATATTTTGCGTGAGGCCATGGACTAACAAATTACCAGACCAGCTTTTTTCTGCGATGGGCGCTAAATATTGGAATAACCTTTTTTTATCCTCATCGCAATTGGAGATATTTGATTTCCAGATAAGTTGCTCTGCTTGGAACGGGAGATATGATATGATATCATGGGGATGTACCGTTCCGCTTGAGATCGTGATTTTCTTGGATTTAGCATACATGTTCATGTCCTTCATTTTTTGTTGTTCTTCAGATGTCGTATCATGAAGTTCTTCTGTGAAATGAAGTCTGTTTATTTTTAACATGGCTAGGTGATCGATCAATTCTTTAAGATTATCCTTCGGGATGAGAGTGAATGGTGTGTGTATTGCCACGGTCCGATTGTTGTATCGAGGGCCATCTAGTATGGTCATTCCCGGTACATTCCATTGAATATTCTCTACCTGAGTTTCGCTGTTTATTGCTGGAGGAAGCAGAAAACGTAAAGTTTGCATTGCGTAAAAGAAACCTTTTTGTCCGGATGCTTTTATTAGAATACAAGAGGGGGCTATATTCAGTTTATAATGTTCGGTCGCTAGTTCTCTGTCTGTGCGGAATATGATATTGGCTCGTTTGTCTTGTATTTTTATTTCCGGGGTGAATCCGGCGGAAAGCGTAAACAGATCGGTCAACTCCCGAGCGATCATAGCCTGTTTTTCATTTTCTACACTGATGAGGGTTGCCTTATTGAAGGTGAAATCACCTTTGTCTGATACACTTTGCAAGGGGAAAGGAATGATCTCCGGTTTTTCGTCCGGAAGGAAACATTTTACAAGTATCATAACCAAAATAATAGAATATATACCCGTTGTCCGTAACATAAGAATAACTTTTAATAATATGCTTTCTTTGTTTGATTTTTATTTGCTGCAAATCTATGTTTTAAGGATGTCTCCTTATGTTCAAAATCGTCCTTGAAAATTCAAAAATCGTTTTTCTTACTCTGCACGCCTTATATTTCGGACGATTTTGTATTTTTGCCGGACAATGGGTGATATACAACTATGCGAGTATTTTGGAAGTTTTTGCAAATATATATATTGCTGTTTTTTGTGTTTTTGACAGAGTCTCTTTGTGCTGTACCTAAGTATTATTTTAAACAAATCTCTTTGGAAAACGGATTATCGCAGTCTTCCGTGAAATGTGTACTGGTAGATGAAATAGGTGTTATGTGGATTGGTACCCGGTTTGGGTTGAATCGTTTCGATAGGGAAAAAATAACCGTTTATCAGGAGGAGAGAGAGAATCCGAATTCTCTTCCTTATAATGATATTGTTTTTTTAGAGGAAGATGCGGAGGGGAATATTTGGGTAGGAACTAGTCGCGGATTGGCATATTTCGATCGTGGTACTCGAAAATTTGTACGTCAGGAAATAGACGGTCAGCCTTTGGTCGCTGCTTGTAGTCTCCTCATGCCGGAAGGAATTTATTTTTTAGGGAGGCAAGGTGTTTTTCGTTATTCCTATGCGGAAAAGAAAATGATCCGATGTAAGTTCAAGGAAAGTCCGTTTGAATTTTCGCCTAATTATGTTTATTTGTATGACGAAAAAGAGAGGAAGGTCATACTGTCTTTTCAGGAAAAAGGGCTTTGGTGGTATTCGCTAGACACCGGAGATATGGAACGTGTGTCGTTTATCCCAAAAGGGAATATCCCCTCCATGTATATAGATTCATTCAAGAGAATATGGGTGGCTATCTATAATAAAGGTGTTTTTTGTTATGATCGAGAGGGGAGATTGCAGGAACATTTGGAAACCCCGGAGAGGTTGACTCATAATGTCGTACAAGATATGTGCGAGAAAGATGGCGAACTTTGGCTGGCAACGGACGGAGGTGGTATCAATATATATAATTACGAAAATAAGACCGTAAGAGCGATTATGCATCTTCCGGGCGATCGCCATTCGTTGCCAGTAAATTCTTTCGCTTGTCTGTATATCGATGATGAGGATAATGTTTGGGCGGGCAGTATTAGGGGAGGATTGATCGGTATCAAACCTGTTTTTATGACAACTTATCGGGATGCTCCTCCCGGAGCTTCTTACGGTTTGAGTTTTCAGTCGGTCACTTCCATGTATGAAGATCGTGATGGGAAAATCTGGATAGGAACGGATGGGGGAGGTCTTGATTTGTTTGATCCGCAAAAAGAGACTTTCCGGAAATATCCTCAGACAGCGGGGATGAAGGTGGTGTCTATCATGCCGTATAGCGATTCGGAATTGTTGTTATCTTTGTTTGGTGCAGGGCTTTATCATTTTAATAAAAATACTGGAGAATGCCGAGAGTTTTTGTTAAATTGGGGGCATGTGCGAAAGGATTTATTCTTGCGAGGTAATTCGATTCGTTTATTTCCTTTAGACGAGGATCGTTTTTGTCTTTTATCCGATAATCATTTGTCTGTGTATAATCAGCGGAAACAACAATTTGAGTCTTTACCGGAAGATCTGTTACCGCAAAGTTTGCTTGCGCCCCGTTTCATACAAGGCGATTCTTGTTACATAAGTTCTTCTGCGGCTTTGTATGTGTTGGATATCCCGCATAAGCAACTACGTCCGTTATTTGTGAGGAATGAGGATGTTGGTACGATACTTGCGGTAAAACAAGATAAAGATAACCGTTTTTGGTTGGGGACATCTTCCGGACTATATGTTTATGACCGTCTCTCGGAAAGATTGGACACGGTTGATTTGGATCGTTTTATTGGGGTAACGTCTCTTGCGTTTGATCGTTCTGATCGTCTTTGGATAAGTACTCATGAAGGGTTGTATGCGTATGTGCCGGATGAAAAACGCATAATCGTTTTCGGGGAATCTGACGGTGTCTTTACACGTGAGTTTCTTCCGGAACCTGCTTTTGAGGCTTCTTCTGGTAATATTTATATTTCTGGAGTGGAAGGGCTGGTTAGGATACGGCCTGATTATGACTTTTATGAGGAAGAGGATTTTTCTGTCAGCTTGATTAATTTGGCTTTAGATGGTTTACCGATCCATCCCGATGGTATATCTGGAGAACAGGCTATTTCCATTCCGTGGGATTATGTTTCCTTTGGGTTAAGCGTTATCGTGAAAGAGAAGGATTTGATGCGGAAGAAATTATTCCGTTTTTCCATCAAGGGAGACCGTGAGGAGTTGTTGGAGACTTCAAGCCATGCGTTTACATTTCCGGCGCTTTCTCCGGGCAACTATGAATTATGGGTTTCCTATAGCAAGAAGAATGGAGACTGGAGTGTTCCTTTGAGATTATTGACAGTAGATGTGGAGCCTCCTTTGTGGAGACGTGCTTGGTTTCTGATTGCGATGGGGGTGATTGTGTTTGCGGCAATTGGAGGGACGATCTGGTCTGTCATGCGACGCAAAGAACGGAAACTTGCTTGGGCCATGAAAGAACATGAACGAAAGTTTTATGAGGAAAAAGTTCGTTTCATGGTGAACATCAGCCATGAATTACGTACGCCGCTTACTTTGATCTACGCTCCGCTCAAACGTTTACTGAAATCCGGAAAGGTGACGGATAAAGATGTATTCCGGCAATTGGATGGTTTGTTGTTGCAAACTTGCCGGATGCGGGAGATCGTTGATATGGTGCTCGATGCTCAGAAGTCTGATACGAATGGCGATATTATGGATATTCGTTTTTACGATCTTAACGATTGGATACGATCGATAACGGATGATTTTATCATGGAATTCGAAGCCCGTAGGATTTCTGTGCGGTTCAAGTTAGATGCTTCACTAGAGAAGGTACCCTTTGATGCTTCCAAATGCCGTGTCGTTTTATCTAATTTATTGATAAATGCGATGAAATTCAGCGATCCGGATACCTCATTGGTCATTGGTACGGAGCGTATGGATAAGCATGTGCGGGTTTTCCTTGCGGACCAAGGGATCGGATTGAAACATGTGGATATAAACCGCCTTTTTACCTGTTTTTACCAAGGTGAACACGATCGTAAAGGAAGTGGGATCGGGTTGGCTTATGCCCGGAAACTTATAGAGTTGCATGGCGGAAGTATAGGAGCTTGCAATAATGAGGATGGAGGTGCCACTTTCTATTTCGACCTTCCTTTCACGCAAGCGCTTGTTTCTGCGGAACCGAATAGGGTTATTGATTTAAGAGTGAAGGGTGCTGACATGCCGGAAACAGATGTATACGGAGTACAGGTAGATGCGGAGCTTGCTAAGTATACATTGTTGGTGGTTGAAGATGAGATAGAGCTACGTAACTACTTGTTCGGTGTCTTGCAAGCAGAGTTTAAGGAGGTTTTTGTAGCCGGGGACGGGGAAGAGGCTTGGGAAATTCTGGGGCAATGTCAGCCGGATATTGTAATCAGTGATGTCATGATGCCTCGGACTGATGGTTTTGAGCTGTGTTATCGAATCAAGAACGACGTAGCGGTTAGCCATATTCCTGTGGTTCTATTGACCGCTAGAGCGGATCAAGCAAGTTCGGTAGAGGGGTATAAATCAGGGGCGGATATCTATTTGTCGAAGCCGTTTGATATAGATTCCTTGTTGGTGATTCTGCGGAATATATTGAGACAGCGAGACCTACTTCGTGCGCATTATCGTGAGTCTGGTTGCCTATTCTCTCCAAAAGAGGATGCGACAAGCAATGCAGATGAACAATTCATGTGTAAATTGAATGCGTTGCTTCGGGAGAACTTGAGCAATCCGGATTTGAATGTGTCTTTTATCGCCTCTGCGATGGCGATGAGTAGAACGACGCTGTATAGCAAGTTCAGTCATTTGTCGGATGTCTCGGTTGGTGATTATGTGATTCGGTTTCGTATGGTCGAGGCTTCTCGGTTGCTTTCATCTCATAAGGATATGAATATCCAGGAAGTCGCGGACCGTGTCGGTTTTTCTAGTGCTCGTTATTTTAGCACGGCTTTTAAACAAAGCTATGGGGTTACTCCAACCGAATATCGTCGACATAATTAGTGTTGGTTATTTATTCAGTCTGTAGGGCGAATATTACGCTTTATAAACAAAAATTTCCCGGCGGGGAATTATTTTTCGCCGGGAAAGGATTAATTACTTACAAGTGCGATATTCGGTTATTTTTTAGCCGATTTCTTATCAGAAGTTGAGCACTTGGATTCTTTGACTTTGGTTTCTTTTTTTGAACCCTTCGCTTCTACTTGTTTTTTTTCATTTTTCTTGTTCATGATGCTTTAATTTTTAAGAGAGTAAATATATTGGGTAGTAGTTTCTAGCCTACTACTTTTCTTTATTTTGATAATCACACCAGCTCATGATGCTCTTAGGAACGGACGAAAGAATTTCCTCACTACGTTCCTTGGCCAGTTTCTTATCCATTTCCTTCACCTCTTTCTCGGTGCGATGTGTACCTTTCGGCTTGCGGTCGACAAGGCCATTTGTACTTCGCACTTCTTCTAAAGGATCAGTTATATATTGCCATTCTTCTTTTAAGCGTGTACTTTTTCCTTCATTCCAAGGTCCGCGTGCGTCATCCTTTTTAGACATATTGAAATACAGGTTACTGTATTTGGGGGAGGTTTGAAATGATCCGGGAGGAAAGTTAGGCTGGATTGTCTCTAATGCCGCCTCGAATTGTTGGAAATGAGTAACCTCGCGTGTCATAAGAAAAATGAGAGTCTCCTTCACGTAAGGGTCATCCGTTAACGGAATAAGATTTTCATATCCGATTTTAGCCCGGCATTCTCCCGCCATGTTGGAACGTAGATCTACTGTGAGATCTGCGTTTGCAGACACGTATGTTGCGCACCATGGATTACCGTTACTGTCTGTTAGCGTAGGACTTCCGGGAGATGTAACCAAGAATTGTGGGTTGGTGAAGGCCTGATGGATGAAATCCTCTTTGGCTGCTTTACCGTTCATCATGGTATTGATCTCCATATTTTCCACGACATCTTTCATTTTTCCGTTCACCGGTCCGAGGAGCATTTGGATAGTGGCTCCAACAATTTCAAGATGTCCCAGTTCTTCTGTTGCGATATCCATCAACATATCATATTTGTCGGGATAAGGATTATGGCAACTAAAAGCCTGGACAAAATATTGCAAGGCTGATTTTAACTCCCCGTTAGCACCTCCGAAAGCCTCGAGGAGTACACGTGCGAAACGTGGGTCTGGAGCAGATACACGAGTATTGTACTGCAAATCTTTTACATGATAAAACATAACTCAAAAATTTAAATTATACATATAAATATTTGAAGATGCGCATCTGGTAAAAAAACAATGATAGGTCTATTTTAGTTGGCATATTCTTTTGTATATAGGATTGTTTAACGAAATAAGTGGGGAGATATAAACGTGTATTAATGGACTTTTTTTTGATTAAGGTAGATTTTTTATTTTGTGATAAATAAAAAGAGGACGATAGAATATAATATCTTACGTCCTCTTTTTGTTTGGATGATTAATCGATCATTTTTTTTATATTATTTGCGTAGCTGTGTACTTTGTTTTTGATATCATCAGTTTTTTCTGCGATATTAAAAGCTTCGTCGGCAACCTTATCTGCTACTTTTGTGCCAGTATTTGCCATTTTATTTTTGGCTGAATCTATCATGTTCTCCGCTTTGTCTCCGATTTGATGAAAGACTTGATTTGTCTTTTCTTTCAATGCCTTTCCCTTAGAAGAGCGAGAGAAACGATAAGCCACCACGCCTATGATCGATCCTAATCCTAGACCTAACCAAAATTTAGAACAATTAGTTTCCATAAATTCAAGAAGTTTAGAAGATGAATAATTAATTATATTTCTGTTTTATGTGGAGTTCTAAATAAAGAAACGATCCACAATAATAGAATAGCTCCGACAACGGATGTAATTAAGCTACCTAGAATCCCTGCGGTGGCAATACCTAATAGACCGAATACCAAACCACCTAAGACTCCGCCAACAATGCCAATCAATAAATTGATAAGGATACCGAACCCCCCTCCTTTCATGATCTTGCTAGCAATAAAACCAGCTAAGATTCCAATGATAATATACCAAATGAAATGCATGTTAATAATTTTTTTATGTGTTAATGTTCAAAAGTTATAATGTAAATATAAGTCTTGATATCAAAACTGAATTATATTTTAACAACAGCATTAGTATGAAAATAGTTCGTTGTATAAAAGTGAATTAACAATTGTTTTGATGTATATATGTAACTGTATTTGTTTTTTTGATATAAGAAAGTATTTTATATATTTATGGAACTATTTTCTTTTCGATATTGTTTTCTTGAAAAAATATCTTGTAAACAAATATCTTTAAGAGCTATGAAATGGGAAGAAACTTTGAGATACAAATTGGAGAATCCTGTCCAAGCAGATAATGAATGTCTTTACCAGATATGTAGGGATGCTTATGAGGAGGGATGTGTACACGAGAAATCTTTGGCAATGGAGGCATATAGGCTTAGATGTTGTCATTTGTTTGGAGATAAATGTATGATGATATCGAATACAATTCCTCGTCATATTAAAATATGTGATGGCACCTGTGGCTATATGCGTAAATATGAATTTGAGTTGTATAAACTAGAGGACTGTGTTAAGAAAATGCAGAGTTGATATGGAGGTAGTTGCGATATGGTTTATCGGGTTGGTCCTAGCTTTAAAAGCTGCTCTTAAAATTTGGAACCTTCATGCTCCAATGCGAAGAAGGCTTATAGCCGTTATTTTGATAGTCATTACTAGTTGGATAGGATTGTTCTTTTATGATTTTTATGGTAGAACCAAATTTCCGGTATGGTTAAATCAATAATAAAGGAGCTTGAATTCTTCCTAATATTATTTCAGGAGGAACAGGAATCGTCCTTATTCCTCCTGAAATTTTTAAACTATTCGTTGGAAACCAAATATGTCACTACGTTCGTCTTCTATACCTTGTAGGGTATTACGTATGATTTGTGCGCCAATCATACTGAACGTGATTCCGTTTCCTCCGTATCCCAGATCAAAAAATATGTGTTGCATCCCGGGCCATGTCCCGATGAACGGAAGTCCGTCTTTCGTAGTACTAAAAGTTCCACACCAAGCCATTTCTGTTTCGAAAGGTACTGTAGGCAATAAATTATGGAATTTCTTCTCAAGTATCTCTGTTTTTTTCCGAAGAAGTTCATCTCTAGCTTCCGGATCGCAGAATTCTTCGTCTTCTCCTCCTATAATAATACGATTATCACAGGTTCTCACATATATGTAAGGCTCTCCTGTTTCCCAAATAAGACAACGTTTTGTCCACAGATCTTTATGGTCCACAGGATGTGAGATAAGTGCATAAGTGGAGGTCAGTTTCATTACTTTTTTAGGCAGGAACTGTCCGGCTTCAAATCCGGCGGCGATAATCACATATTTACATTGGATAACCAAGCCTTCCCTTGTTTCTAATCGGCAACCCTGGGATGTTTCTTCACAGGAGATAATCTCTGTATGGGTAAATATTCGTAAATCATCTTTTTGCAGGTGAAACCGAAAGAGCTTTGTCGCCGCTTTGTAAGCATCAATTTGTGCGGATTGATGATTAAGTAACGCTCCAGCATAGGTTTCTAGCTTGTACCGTTTATGTAGCTCTTCCTTGTTTAATAGTTCTGTGGGAAGTCCATGCCGTTTACGTATTTCATATTCATGTTCGATAAGTTTTACTCCTTTCTCATCACTCGCATAAAAGATACTAGGCATCCATTCAAAATCGGCGTCGATTCCAGTCTCTTTCAAAACATTTTCAATGTCTGAAATAGATTGCAAACAGGAGCGATAAGCGATTACTGCGTTTTGTTCGCCTATTTGTTTAGCCATTCGGCAAAGCGGAACGTCTATCTCGTATTGTAAAAGTGCCGTACTGGCAGCCGAGCTGCCCGTGGCGATACTCCGCTTATCCACCACACAGCATTTCAATCCTGTCCGGCATAATTCATGTGCTACGAGGGCGCCTGTAATGCCGGAACCAATAATTATTATATCCGTATCCAGATTCTCTTTCAAAGGATTATAATAATCGAATAGGGGATTTTTGATAATCCAGTAGGGCAATCCTGAATGTAAGTCCATTGTTATACGTTTTAATTTTATATTCTTTCTACTTTATGTTTTACCTTCTCTACTTTTCTTTGACTTTCTTTTCTTGTATCATCCCAGGCATCGTGTAATTTATCAGCCTCATCCTCCACTTTTTCTATGGCGTTGTCTAAAGCTTTATTAATGTCAACCTTATCCTGTTTTTTATTGCCGCATGATAAGGAGATAAGACCTAACATACAGATTGGAATCATTAAAAATGTAAGTTTTGATTTCCCCTTTGTTTTACGTGACAAGAGATACAAAACGATTCCGACTATTGTTATCACACCTTGTAATAATTTATTATTTTCCAGTTTCATAGCTTCCAATTTTATGAATGATAAATTTTAAATTTCTCACTATACCACCTTCAAGATTATGTGGTAGCTTCTTGACTTTTTTGCTTTTTGTTTCCATACCGTTTTAATTTTAATAAGTGAATTGTCCGTAAAGGACGAATGTTTTTATATCTTAGGATTTTAACGATTAAAAAACAGAGTAAGAACCTTTTTTTGTTGTTCTCGTTAAGAAAATAGAATATTATTTTAAGGATTTATTATATCGATTTTTAAAAATGTAAAAAAAATAAAAATGAGATATCCTTTATGGGGTATATAGTTGTTTGTTCTTTAAACGCTTATATATGGATAATAATCGGGATCATATGGAAAATCTAAAAAGACACCTGTCTGTTGACAAATTAGATGGCTTTGGAAGTAAGAAGAAACTGACCATGTCTCTGCTTTTTAAAATATTAAAGGATATGGTTCAAGGATTTATTGACGATAGTGTACCAAGACTAAGCGCATCATTGGCTTATGCCACATTATTTTCTATCATACCTCTTCTTTCTCTTTTGATTACGATTGGTGTGTTTCTGAAGATGGATATGGCTGGACAATTATATGCTCAGTTGGAACCTATATTGGGAACAAGCGTAGTGAATGCATTAAACTCTGTCATAGAGAATGCCGCAAATAGTAATTCATCCACATTTGCGACAATTGTTAGTTTGGCGGTTTCAGTTTTTGGTGCGACTACTATTTTTGCGGAAATGCAAAGCTCGCTCAATACAATATGGGGAATTAAAGCAATCCCGAAGAAAAGTTGGTTGAAATATTTAAAAAATAGATTACTTTCATTCTCTATAATTCTTGTGTTTGCTTTTATACTTTTGGTGACATTTATGATTTCCAATGTCATTGAAAATTTAAGTGTCCGGTTTATGACTAATTATCCTGATGTCGCTGAATCGCTAGTAAAAGTGACGGGAATCTTTTTAAATGTAATTGTTACTACAACTATCTTTGCACTCATATTTAAAATATTGCCAGATGCGAAAATAAAAATTAAGGATATTTTCACGGGGGCTATCGTAACAACTATTTTATTACTGGTAGGGCAATGGGGAATATCCCTTTACATTAATATAGCGAATGTCGGAACCGTTTATGGAACGGCGGCATTTCTTGCGGTATTAATTACTTGGATTTATTATTCGGCCATTATCATTTACACGGGGGCTGAATTTACCAAGGCATGGGCTAATGATATGGGAGGCAAAATCTTTCCGGATGAATATGCTGTGGCTACTAAGATTGTGGAAATACACAAGGATGGGCCGATAAATGAGTGACATTATCTTTTATTTATTAATTGGTCAAATGTTTTTTCTCCTTTTAGGTAAAACGCTAGGATAAGGCTTCCCCGCGAAAGTTCTGGGATGGAGGGAAGAACGGTTTTCTCCAAGTTTATTTTACGCTTAGACGCATATTCCGGTTTGAGTTGGTGATAGGCTTTCCTTGCCTCATAAACGGCTTTGGCGTTTGCGAAATGTCCTTCCAGCAGGAACTTCGCGGCGGCGATATAATCCAGCCAAAAGCGGACACGCATCACATGCCTTAAATCGTCTTCCCGTGAATTCTTATAAAGCATCAATAAGCTGTTCCGGAAATTCAAGAATGTCTTACGGGGACTTTCCGCATTTAATGTGGCTCCACCTACGTGGTAGACGATGGATTGAGGGACACATACCAACCGATATCCCCGGGAACGTAAGCGCCAACACATATCGACTTCCTCTTGATGGGCAAAGAACCCTGCATCCAATCCTCCTGCTTCCTTGTAAATAGCGGTACGAATGAACAGACAGGCTCCTGTGGCCCATAAGATATCGGTAGTCGTGTCGTATTGCCCCTCGTCCTTTTCCACGATATGCAAGATTCTTCCCCGGCAAAAGGGATAGCCGTATTTATCAATGTATCCTCCGGCCGCTCCTGCGTACTCAAAGTATTCTTTATTGCGTTGGGCTCGTATTTTGGGTTGGACGCAGGCGATGGTGTGATCTGAATCGAGTGCGGCTATCGGGGCATCCAACCAATTGGGAGTTACTTCTACGTCGCTGTTTAATAAAACGCAATATTCATGATCAATCCTGCTAAGTGCCTGATTATATCCCTCGGCAAAACCGTAATTTTGGTCGAAGCGGATAATGCCGACCGTAGGGAATTTAGCCTTCAACATCTCGATCGAGTCATCGGTGGAACCGTTATCGGCTACGATAACCTCTGCCCATTCCGGAGAATTGGCTACGACGGAAGGTAGGAATTCCTCCATTAACTTTCTTCCATTCCAGTTTAAGATGACAATCGCTACTTTTTTCATCCTTGTTGCTCGTGTTTATGTTTCCAACGTTTATGGGTCCATAGCCAGTAGGCCGGATCACGCAAGATCATTTTCTCTAAGAGTCGTGCGTATCGCTCGGTGATGTAATTCTCAGGTGTCTCTTTCGGTATCTCTGTAATGAGTTTCATATCCACGGTGTAGTAGCCTCTTTTTACCTTTTGGGTATCGAGGAAGATAACCGGTAGGTTCAATTTACGTGCGATACGTTCCGGACCGGTTAGTATGGCCGTATCTTGATGAAGGAACTCTGTCCAATAATGCAGGTTGGCCTTACTGGGTGTCTGGTCCGCCAAGAAGATGACGACAGAGCGGGTCTTGTCTTGTTTTAGCTTGATGATATTCCGTATCGTATCGTTTTTCTTGATGCCGAAAGAACCGAATCGCGTCCTGAGATTAGCGAATAGCCTATCAAAAGCCTTGTTATTTAACGGACGATATATCTGATAGATACGTGAGTCCTCGAAACGGGTGGTCGACCCGGAGAACCATTCCCAATTGCCATAATGTCCCATCGTAAGAATGAAGCAAGTATGGCCTTTTTCCATAAGCTGATCAACTAATTCCGGATTCCTTAAATAAGCGCGCCGCTGTATCTCATCTAGGGATATATGGGCTAATTTGATCGTTTCCACGATATAATCGGCGAAATGATGGTAAAAACGACGTTCCAACCGGCGCAATTCTTCTTTGGACTTATCCGGGAAGGAGGCGGTTATATTACGGCGGACTACTTTCACCCGATATCCGGCTATTTTATAGATAAGTGCATATAAAATATTTGATAGTACGTATAAAGCCCGCATGGGAAGTAAGGCGTGTACTTTTACCCAGCTATAAAGAATGGTGTATTGTATTTTGTCCCACATGATCGTTAGCTATTGATAGTTGGCAGTTGGCCATTGACAGTGAGGGCGGTGCGATCCTCATTCCAGTCCCCTAATGTGACTTGACGGGTTTCGTTTACCAAGGAAGCGTCATAAGGGATTTCCACCTTTATATAGTTTTCGGTAAAGCCGTGCATCTTGCCGTCTTTTTGGGTATGCTCGAATAAGACGTTCGCTTTCTGTCCGATGTGGGCCTCATAAAAGGCATGTAGTTTCCGATCCGAGATATCCAAGAGCTGTTGGCTGCGTACGTGTTTGGTCTTTGGGTCTACTACATAATCGATCTTCAGCGCTTGGGTACCCGGGCGTTCGGAATAACTGAATACGTGCAGTTGGCTTAAATCCAAACTATCGATGAATTGGCGGGCCTCCTCGAAGTACTCGTCGGTCTCGCCGCGGGTTCCTACGATTACGTCTACGCCGATAAAGGCATGTGGCATTATTTCCTTGATCTTTTCGATCTTATGACGGAAAAGAGCGGTGTCGTAACGGCGTCGCATGAGTTTCAATACGGCATCGCTACCGCTTTGCAAGGGTATATGGAAATGAGGGGCGAAACGTTTGCTACGGGCTACGAAATCTATCGCCTCGTCGGTAATCAGGTTGGGTTCGATAGAGGAGATCCGGTAGCGAATGATACCTTCTACCTCGTCGAGGGCACGGATTAAGCCGATAAAGGTCTCATGGGTGCTTTTACCGAAATCCCCGATATTTACTCCCGTCAATACGATCTCCTTTCCTCCTTTACGGGCTACTTCCCAGGCTTGCTCTACCATACTGGCGATCGTCCCGTTCCGGCTTCTTCCACGGGCGAAAGGTATGGTGCAATAGGAGCAATAATAGTCGCATCCGTCTTGTACTTTCAGGAAATGACGGGTACGGTCGTCCGCCGAGCAGGATGGAGAGAAGGAACGTATGTCTTTGCTTGGTGAGGCGATAACCGCTCCACCGTTTTCTTTCTTCTCCAGATTCTCCAGATATTGAAGGATCTCTAGTTTCTGTTCGGCGCCAAGAACCAGATCAACGCCTTCTATATGGGAGACTTCCTCCGGCTTCAACTGCGCATAGCAACCGGTCACCACGATAAAGGCTCCGGGGTGTTGTTTTCCGATCCGACGAATCGCCTGCCTACATTTCTTGTCGGCAAGTTCCGTGACGGAGCAGGTATTCACCACGCATATATCCGCTTTCTCGCCGGGACGTACTTTGCGGACACCTTGCTCGGCTAATAGCTTCCCGATGGTAGAGGTCTCTGCGAAATTAAGTTTGCAACCCAACGTATAATAAGCGGCCTTTTTATTGTTAAATACGGTCTGATCTATCATTTTTGATTTTGTTAGGTCGCAAAGGTACTAATTAAGCCCGGATTAGTAAAGAGTTCGGATTGAGATGGACTTAAAAACCTTTACTATTGGCAGAGAAAACGCGTGAATGCCAATTAAAATATATTCATAGCTTAAATAGTTGTTTAAGCTCTTTTTGAAAGTATATCTGATTTACCTTATGTATAATGTGTTTTAATTCATGCGTTTTCTCTGAACTATTGGATATATTCTATAAACCACGTCGTGGTCTGTGCGATTCACGTCGTGATCTGTATAATCCACGTCGTGGTTTGTAAAGATCACGACGTGGTTTATAGAATAGTGGTTTGTCCGAGAGAGAATGCCTATTGTCTCGGCCGACTATATTTCCCGATGCTCAGCGTTTTTTGTCTATATTTTTTGTACTTTTGCGGATCGAGAAATGTGTAAAGACTAATTAGTTATAAAAATATGGAAATCGCTAGTAAGTACAATCCCGCTGAAGTAGAGGGGAAGTGGTATCAGTATTGGTTGGATAACGGCTTCTTTAAGTCAAAGCCAGACGGCCGTGAGCCGTATACGATCGTAATCCCGCCCCCTAACGTCACCGGCGTATTGCACATGGGGCATATGCTTAACAATACGATCCAAGATATCTTGGTTCGCCGTGCCCGTATGATGGGTAAGAACGCTTGTTGGGTACCGGGTACGGATCATGCTTCGATCGCTACGGAGGCGAAGGTGGTGAATCGTTTGGCCGGGCAAGGAATCAAGAAAACCGATCTGACTCGCGACGAGTTCTTGCGGCACGCTTGGGAATGGAAAGAAGAGCATGGCGGTATCATCTTGAAGCAGCTTCGTAAATTGGGTGCTTCCTGCGATTGGGATCGTACGGCGTTCACGATGGACGAGAAACGTTCGGAAAGCGTCATCAAGGTTTTTGTCGATCTGTATAAGAAGGGCTTGATCTACCGGGGCGTGCGTATGGTGAATTGGGACCCTAAGGCGTTGACGGCCCTGTCCGACGAGGAGGTTATCTATAAGGAAGAGCATAGCAAGCTGTACTATCTTCGTTATAAGATCGTAGGTGAGGCGGGATATGCCATTGTCGCTACTACCCGTCCGGAGACGATTATGGGAGATACGGCGATGTGTATCAACCCGAACGACCCGAAGAACCAACATCTGAGAGGAAAGAAAGTGATCGTTCCGCTGGTAGGCCGTGAGATTCCGGTGATCGAGGATGATTACGTGGATATAGAGTTTGGTACGGGCTGTTTGAAAGTGACCCCGGCACACGATGTAAACGACTATATGTTGGGCGAGAAATATAATTTGCCTTCTATTGATATATTCAACGATAACGGTACGCTTAGCGAGGCCGCCGGCCTGTACGTGGGCATGGATCGTTTCGATGTCCGCAAGCAGATCGAGGAAGACTTGCGTAACGCCGGTCTTTTGGAGAAGGTAGAGGCTTACGAGAACAAGGTGGGTTTCTCGGAGCGTACGAACGTGCCTATCGAACCGAAATTGTCTATGCAATGGTTCTTGAAGATGGAGCATCTCGCTCAGATTGCCTTGGAGCCGGTCATGAAGGACGATATCAAGTTCTATCCGCCGAAGTTCAAGAATACCTACCGTCATTGGATGGAGAATATCAAGGACTGGTGTATCAGCCGTCAGCTTTGGTGGGGACACCGTATCCCGGCTTACTTCTTGCCGGAAGGTGGTTACGTGGTAGCCGAGACGGAAGAGAAAGCTTTGGAACTGGCGAAAGAGAAATGTGGTAACCCGAATCTGACCGTGTCTGATTTGCGTCAGGACGAGGACGTATTGGATACTTGGTTCTCTTCTTGGTTGTGGCCGATTTCCTTGTTCGACGGTATCAATAACCCGGATAACGAGGAAATCAATTATTACTATCCGACCAGTGATTTGGTAACCGGACCGGATATCATCTTTTTCTGGGTAGCTCGTATGATTATGGCCGGCTATGAGTACAGAGGGAAAATGCCGTTCAAGAGCGTCTACTTTACGGGTATCGTTCGCGATAAGCTGGGACGTAAAATGTCCAAATCTTTAGGAAACTCTCCCGATCCGTTGCAATTGATCGAGCAATACGGTGCGGACGGCGTACGTATGGGCTTGATGCTTGCGGCTCCTGCCGGAAATGATATTCCTTTCGATGATGCTTTGTGTGAGCAAGGACGTAACTTCAATAATAAGATATGGAACGCTTTCCGCTTGGTGAAGGGCTGGACGGTAGACGATACGATCGCCCAGCCGGAGGCTTCCGCTATCGCCGTGAAATGGTTCAAGACGCAGTTGGATAAGACGATCGCCGAGGTGGATGACTCTTTCAGTAAATATCGTCTGAGCGAGGCGATGATGGCTGTTTATAAATTGTTCTGGGATGAGTTCTCCTCGTGGTATCTGGAGATGGTAAAACCGGGGTATCAGCAGCCGATCGACAAGGCTACTTATGAGGCTACGTTAGGTTTCTTCGATGCCTTGCTTCGTTTGCTTCATCCTTTCATGCCGTTTATTACCGAGGAATTATGGCAAGCCCTTGAGCCTCGAGAGGAAGGTGAGAGCTTGATGGTTGCCCAAATGCCGGAAGTAGCGGTTGTAGATAGCGCGTATTTGGATGCTTTCGAGATCGTGAAAGAGATCGTTGGCGGTATCCGTACCATTCGTTTGCAAAAGAATATACCGAATAAGGATGCGTTGGAATTACAGATCGTGGGTGAGTACAATGAGGCGTTCAACGCTGTGATCGCTAAGATGTGTAATCTCTCTTCCATCTCCAAGGTAGAGGAGAAAGTTGCCGGTGCCGTATCGTTCTTGGTTCGTACGACTGAATATGCCGTACCTTTAGGTAATCTGATCAATGTGGAGGAAGAGTTGGCTAAGCTTCAAGAGGAATTGAAATACCAAAAAGGTTTCTTGACTTCTGTCATGAAGAAATTAGGCAATGAGAATTTCGTAAGCAAAGCCCCGGCGAAAGTAATCGAGATGGAGAAGAAAAAGCAAGCCGATGCCGAATCGAAGATTAAGTCTATCGAGGAAAGTATCGCCGCCTTGACAAAATAAAGAGAACAGCTGTTTCTTTGAAATAAGAGCCTGTATCAATCTTTCTTAGGTTGATATAGGCTTTTTTGTTGTATAAGTTGAAAATGTGGTATTAAAATTGTCTATATTGATATCTTGGTATTTAAATTTTTATTAACTTGCCGGGCATTGAATAATGGATAGTCGTGCTAACTTTTCAAGGTATATATCAAGAGATTGCTGCGTTATTACTATCTGCAAGATCCGGATAGCTTACGTATATATTTGAAAATAGCGGAACCTCTTTTCATCGCGACAAACCGGATCGAGGAATTATATAGGGCGAAGGGATGGAAGCGGCTAGGGCTTACAGAGATTCTAAAGAAGTGCACGATTCGATTATGCGGGTAAAATATTACGAGGATTTAGCGAAGCTGAAAAACCAACGAGAGGTGGAAAAACTAGAGGTGCAAAGTAAGAAACTGGAGCTAGAGGCGGAAAAGTCGCATGTCCGTATCTTGATGCTTGGAGGGGGATTTGTCTTGGTGTTGTTACTATGTGCGGGCTTGGGTGTAATCGCTTATACCCGTCATCGTGCGGGGGTACGATTAAAGATCGCCAAGGAAAAAGCGGAAGAGGCGGATCACCTGAAATCTGCGTTCTTGGCAAACATGAATCATGAGATCAGGACTCCTTTAAACGCCATCGTGGGATTCTCGCAGGTAATCGCCGATGAGGAAGATGCGGAAACTCGTCATGAGCTCTCCAATATTATACAAAGTAATAATGAATTGTTGCAACGCTTGATAGAAGACGTATTGGATATATCGAAAATCGAGTCGAATACGTTGGCTTTCGTTTTGGCGAATCATGAAATGGAGGCTTTAATGAAAGATATCTATAGTATCATTTTATTACGCATGTCTGAAAATGTAGAACTTCGATTGGATGATTGCCAACCTTTTACGCTTTATACCGATCGGAGCAGATTAACGCAAGTCCTCACTAATTTATTGACGAATGCTATCAAGCACACGAAAAAAGGTTATATTTGCTTCGGGTATGATGTGACGGAGCAGGAAATCCGCTTTTATGTGACGGATACAGGCGAGGGAATCCCGGACGACCAATTGGAACGGGTTTTCGATCGTTTTGTCAAGTTGACGGAATGGACTAATGGAGTCGGGTTGGGATTGGCTATCTCCAAGGCTTTGGTCACAAAGCTCGGCGGTCGTATAGAAGTGACCTCCAAGCAAGGGGTGGGTTCTACCTTTAGCGTTATTTTCCCAAGATAAACAGTATACATTAATATATATTATAATAGACCATGAAACACTCAAGACGTACATTTTTTAAACAAGGATTGGCGGGTGCCTTTTTATTAGGAACCTCCACGATCGTTCGGGCCGCTTTGCCGGACCCTGTAAAACCGAAGGCTCCGAAGGCCGCAAACCCATTCCACCTGGGAATGGCGGGATATACTTTCGTTAATTTTGATTTAGATACGACGTTGAAGACGTTGGAACGATTAGATATCCATTATCTTTGTATCAAGGATTTCCATTTGCCGTTGAATAGTACGGATGAGCAGATCAAGGCTTTTCATGATAAATGCGCTGCCCATAAAGTGACGGGATATGCCGTAGGCCCTATTTATATGAAGAGCGAGGAAGAGATTGACCGTGCGTTTGATTATGCGAAGCGGGTAGGAGTGAAGTTGATCGTCGGTGTCCCGAATTACGAGCTTTTACCCTATGTGGATAAAAAAGTGAAGGAGTATGATTTTCATTACGCCATCCACTTGCACGGTCCTGATATTAAGACGTATCCCGATGCTACGGACGTTTGGGAGCATACGAAGGATTTAGATCCCCGTATCGGTATGTGTCTGGATGTCGGACATGACTTGCGAAACGGCTGTGATCCTGTGGCCGACTTGAAGAAATACCATACCCGGGTGTTTGATATGCATATCAAGGACGTGACGGATTCTTCGAAGGCGGGAGTCGGGATCGAGATCGGTCGTGGAAAGATCGACTTCCCTGCGCTGATCCGTATGATGCGGGAAGTTAATTACACGGGAATGTGTAGCTTGGAATACGAGAAAGACATGAAAGACCCATTCTTGGGGATCGCGGAGTCTATCGGCTATTTCAAGGCTGTGAGTGATTTGACATAATGTGGGGGCGTAAATCGCCCCCTTTTAAATAGATGAAGATGAGAAGCATTCTTTTTATAGGCATAGCGAGTTTGTTGTCCGCTTGTAGCACGATTAATTATGTAGGTATCGAGACGTATAATCCTGCGGAGGTGACGTTTCCTGAGAATGTCGCCAAGGTACTTATCGTAAACAATGCCGTTCCCCAACCGGAGGATGCGGGTTACGAATACACCTTGCAGGGAGAAAAGCAGGATACTTGCAAAGCGAAAGCGGATAGTGCGCTGTTTGACGCTTGCCGTACTTTAGGGGAGGCTATCGTGGAGGCTTCTTATTTTAACGACGTATTGCTTTACCATGATGCGGTTCGAAAAGATAATCAGGCGTTTTTGGATACGAAACTTACCCAAGGGCAAGTAGCGTCGCTATGCGATGAGACCGGTGCCGATGCGGTTATCTCCATCGACCGCTTGCTGTTCGATATGAAGAAAAGCGTAGGTACCTTGGGCGAAGGGTATGTAATGGGAATGATCGACGTGCAGATGGCTGGCGTGATACGCAGTTACGTTCCTGATCGTGAGGCTCCACTGGCGACGGTACATATGAAAGATAGTATTTATTGGGCGGAAAGTGCGGATTATATGCCGATCTTGGATAAGGTATTGCCCTCTCCGGAGAATGCTTTGCGTGGGGCCGGTAAATATTTCGGGGCGAAGGTCTACGCTAATTTTGTTCCTCATTGGGAGAAGGAGACTCGTTGGTACTTTACCGGAATGGGTTCACGTTGGAAAGAGGCTTCCGTTTATGCGGCTAATGAGAAATGGGATATGGCGGAAGATCGTTGGTCCGGGCTTTACCGGGGTACGGAAAACTGGAAAAGCCGGGCGAAGGCGGCCTCTAATCTGGCCCTATGCCATGAGATGAGAGGAGATTTAAAAGAAGCCTATGAGTGGGCTCATAAATCATACGATTTATTCAAGCGTAATAGTGGTGATAATGATAAGAGTACCAAATTATTGGAACTCTATGTGCAGGCGTTGGCCGAACGAATTCGTTCCGATAAGAAACTAAATGTGCAATTTGGTGAGGATTAACGGCGTTATTCGGTGAATTATTATTACTTTTGAGGCATATTCGAATAAAGGAGAATTAATATATGAACGCAAATATAGCAAAGGTTCAATCCCTCATCGAGAACGCTTTTACGTCGGCTATCGAGAAGCTGGCCAAGGATGAGTCCGGTAATTTTATAAGCGACTTATATGTGCAGGCCGATGCGGAAAGCGGGGAACTGCAAATTTATGATGATGAGGAGCATTTGATCGAAAAGATCGTTATCTTCGATTGGGTGAACTCGAACGAGGAGGAGAACGCATTCAATAAGCGGGTTGCCGCTTCGGTGAAGGCGGTCCTTACGATCTTATCCACCAAGAATATTTTTGACGCTCCCCGGTTCATGAAACCTCTTTCTGTTAGCTTGACTGATGAGGATTTTGTTGTAATAGAGGAACTTCTCTTCATCGACGATGATATGCTTCGTCTGGACGATCCTCTATTAAAAGATTTAGATGCGGATTTAGATGATTTTTTAGCGAATCTTCTTGCAGATGTCAAATAAACCCTGTATCTTTGCGCCCGAAATAAAGAAACAAATGTTGCCGAAATAGCTCAGCTGGTAGAGCAACGCATTCGTAATGCGTAGGTCGCCGGTTCAAGTCCGGCTTTCGGCTCACAAAGTTAAGCAGTTATCTTTTTAGGTAACTGCTTTTTTGTTTGATAAAGTTGCGGTTTTAGTGAAGTTGGGGAGGTAAGGTTAAACTGGGTGTTAAACCGGAAATGCAATGAACGCAACAGCGTTATTATTTGCGTCAAATTTGCGTCACCAAATGCAACAAAACGCCAAAACAAAACGATTTTTTATCAATAAAAAAAGCGGCTACTTGTTTTGTAACCGCTTGATTTATTATTGGTGGAGCATATCGGACTCGAACCGATCACCTACAGACTGCCAGTCTGTCGCTCTAGCCAGATGAGCTAATGCCCCGTCTTGTTAATTCATGTGCAAATATAAGGCTTTTCTTGATATATGCGCTATCTTTGTATAAGAAATTTCAAGAGAAAGGAAAGAAGATGATAGTTTATAATACGACTTTTCATATCCATAAGGATATCGTGGATGAGTGTCTGGAATATTTGAAGAATAGTTATATACCGAAAGCCTCCGAGAGCGGTATCCTTTATAGTCCTTATTTGAGACGGATCTTGGATTCGCGGAATGAGGAAGGTGAAAGTTTCTCCGTACAGTTCCATACGAGGGATATCGATTCGTTGAATGAGTGGGTGCGTAAGGAAGGCGGAGCCTTGCAGCAAGATTTGATAGGACGTTATAAAGAGAAAATCGCAGGATTCTCTACCCTGTTGGAAGATATAGAATTGCCTAAATGATCAAGGACCGTATTATATTAGGCATAGACCCCGGTACGATCGTGATGGGATACGGTATCTTGAAGATCGAGGGGAATAAGCCGAAGCTGGAAGCTATGGGAATCCTGCAATTGAATAAATATGAGGATCATTACCTCCGTCTGCGTAAGATATTCGAACGGGTCTTGGCCTTGATCGATCAATACCATCCGGATGAGTTGGCTATCGAGGCGCCTTTCTTCGGGAAGAACGTACAGAGTATGTTGAAACTCGGAAGGGCACAAGGAGTAGCGATGGCGGCGGCTTTAGAGCGGGATATCCCGATCTTCGAGTACGCCCCTCTAAAAATCAAGCTCTCGATCACGGGGAATGGAAATGCGGCGAAAGAACAAGTGGCCGGCATGCTACAACGCTATCTGAAGATACCGGATGAGTCTATGCTTCCGCAATTGGACGCTACGGATGGGTTGGCGGCGGCTGTTTGTCATTATTTCCAAACCAATAATCCGATCTCGGAAAAGAAGTATACGGGATGGAAGGATTTTATCGCTAAGAACCCTGGGAAAGTGAGATGAATTGAAAATTGAGAATTATCGTTTATCAAATCAGCAATCGTAATTCTCAATTTTCAATTTTCAGTTTTCAATTATTACACGATACCTTGCGCCATCATAGCTTTCGCTACTTTCATGAAGCCTGCGATATTCGCGCCTTTTACATAATTGATATATTCGCCATCTTTACCGTGAGCTACGCATTGTTCGTGGATTGCGCTCATGATCTGATGTAATTTAGCGTCTACCTCGGCGGCGGTCCATGAGATATGCATAGCGTTCTGAGTCATCTCTAATCCGGAAGTAGCTACACCTCCGGCGTTGACAGCCTTACCCGGAGCGAATAATTGCTTATGCTCGATGAACAAGTCTACAGCCTCAGCCGTACAACCCATGTTAGAAACCTCAGCTACGCACAAAGTCTTGTTCTCGATCAACTTACGAGCGTCAGCCTCGTTCAGCTCATTCTGGGTAGCGCATGGCAACGCTATATCTACTTTTTGTTCCCAAGGTTTCTTGCCGGGATAGAAGGTAGAGCCCGGGAACTCGTCTGCGTAAGGAGCTACGATATCATTTCCGGAATTACGCAATTCCAACATATAGTCGATCTTCTCGCCGGAGATACCCGCCGGATCATAGATATATCCGTCAGGACCGGAGATAGTAACCACTTTAGCGCCCAACTCGGTTGCCTTTGTAGCGGCACCCCAAGCCACGTTGCCGAAACCGGAGATGGCGACCGTCTTACCCTTAATATCGATTCCGTGAGTCTCCAGCATTTGATGTACGAAGTAAAGAGCGCCGAAGCCGGTAGCTTCCGGACGAAGGATAGAACCTCCGAACTCCATGCCCTTACCCGTGAACGTACCTGTGTTCTCGCGAGCCAATTTCTTGTACATACCGTACATATAACCAACCTCACGGCCACCTACGCCTATATCGCCAGCCGGAACATCCCTGTCCGGACCAAGATTACGCCATAATTCAAGAATAAACGCTTGGCAGAAACGCATGATCTCGGCGTCGCTCTTTCCTCTCGGAGCGAAATCGGAACCACCTTTGCCACCACCCATCGGAAGGGTTGTCAAAGCGTTTTTAAATGTTTGCTCGAATCCTAAGAATTTCAAGATAGACAAGTTAACGGACGGGTGGAAACGGATGCCTCCCTTGTACGGGCCGATTGCGTTGTTGAACTGAACACGGTATCCCAAGTTAACTTGTATCTCACCTTTATCATCTACCCAAGGCACACGGAAAGTGAAAATACGTTCCGGCTCAACTAGGCGTTCAATGATTTTCGCTTTCTCAAATTCCGGATGTTGGTTGTACACTTCCTCAATTGATAAAAGCACTTCTTTTACTGCTTGCAAATACTCCTTTTCTCCCGGATGTTTTGCCTCTAGCGCTGATAAAATAACTTCAGTCTTCATAGCATTTATATTCTTTAAAAGGATAACATTCTGTTGGCAAATGTAGGTAATTCTTTGGAATGACCAAGAGTTTCGCTTACTTTTTATCAGTGAAAACCTAAAAATCTTCAGTTAGAGTCAGAATGCGTACTTTCATGTTTCAAGAGTTATTATTTTTCCTTACATTTGACTCGAATAATTCTATCAGAATCTATTATGAGCGGTATACCGAACTTAAAAGACTTGGTGTTCAGAGACACCCCGTTTGCCAATCTAATGAATAAGCGTATATATAATGTATTGCTTATCGCTACGAAATATGATTCCTTCATGCTGGAAGATGACGGGCGTGTAGATGAGCAGATATTTAACGAATATACTTCCTTAAGCCTCCGTTACCCACCCCGGTTTACGCAGGTGACTACCGAGGAGGAGGCTTTGAATGAGTTGAAGAACCGGAACTTCGAATTGATCATTTGCATGCCGAATATGGATAACCGGGATATATTCGCGGCGGCGAGCGAGATAAAGGTGCATTATCCGAATATCCCGATCGTCGTATTGACTCCTTTCTCGAAAGAGGTGTCTAAGCGGATCGCCAACGAGGATCTGAGCGCTATCGATTATGTGTTCAGCTGGTTGGGTAACTCGGAGTTGTTATTGGCGATTATCAAGTTGATCGAGGATAAGATGAACGCTCCGGACGATACGGCCAGCGTGGGCGTACAGATCATCTTGTTGGTGGAGGATTCCATTCGTTTTTATTCGTCCGCTTTGCCTCATTTATATAAGTTTGTGCTGGAGCAGAGCCAGATGTTCGCTAAGGAGGCGTTGAACGATCACCAGCGTACGTTGCGTATGCGTGGCCGTCCGAAGATCAAATTGGCCCGGAATTACGAGGAGGCGGTACGTATCTTTGATCAGTATCGGGATAATATGTTGGGTATTATCTCGGATATGAGTTTTATGCACAATGGCGTGAAAGATCCGTATGCCGGTTATAAGTTCGGACAGTATGTACGGAAAACGGGTTTGATCATTCCTTTCGTGCTGGAATCTTCGGAGGCTAGCAACCATGTGTACGCGAAGGAACTGAACGCCTCGTTTATCGATAAGAATTCCAAGAGTTATCCGCAGGATTTGAAAAAGAAGATCATGCAGCGTTTCGGCTTCGGCGATTTCGTGATCCTGAATCCGCATACGAAAGAGGAGATCATGCGCATCAAGGATTTGAAAGACCTTCAAAAGAAAGTCTTCCAGATTCCCGACGATTCGTTGGTTTACCATCTCTCCCGGAATCATTTCTCCCGTTTCTTTTATTCCCGTGCCATGTTTCCACCCGCCGAGGTTTTGAAGCATGTGGACGTGAGTGACTATAAGGATATGGATGAGGCCCGGAAATTGATTTTCGACTTGATCGTGCAATATCGCCGGATGAAGAACAC
Source organism: Parabacteroides distasonis (assembly GCF_004793765.1). Lineage (GTDB taxonomy): Bacteria > Bacteroidota > Bacteroidia > Bacteroidales > Tannerellaceae > Parabacteroides > Parabacteroides distasonis_A. The sequence goes on from NZ_SRYM01000018.1 coordinate 46,567, forward strand.
GGGTGTCGTGGCGGTTTATCAGAAGGATCGTTTTGATGAGTATAGTAATTTTGCCCGTATCGGTGACGGTTCGCTGGGAGGTAAGGGTAGAGGTCTTGCCTTTATCGGTGCGATGGTGAAGCGATACCCTAAGCTGGAGAGTGATAATTTTGCCGTGAATATCCCGAAGACGGTCGTGATCTGTACCGATATCTTCGACGAGTTCATGGAGACGAACGAGTTGTATCCGGTAGCGCTGGGCGATGCGGACGACGAGACGATCCTCCGGTATTTCTTGCGGGCCAGCTTGCCCTCCCGTTTAATCGAGGACTTGATGGCTTTCTTCGATGTGGTGAAAAGCCCGATCGCCGTGCGTTCCTCCAGCCTGCTGGAAGATTCGCATTATCAACCTTTCGCCGGGATCTATTCTACGTATATGGTACCTAAGATCGAGGAGAAATACGATATGCTCCGTACGGTGAGCGACGCTATCAAGGCGGTGTATGCCTCTGTCTTTTATAAGGATAGTAAGGCGTATATGACGGCTACTTCGAACTTGATCGATCAGGAGAAGATGGCTATCGTCTTGCAAGAAGTGGTAGGCTCCCGTTATAATGATCATTTCTATCCGACGATGTCGGGCGTGGCCCGTTCCTTGAATTTCTATCCGATCGGTAACGAGAAGGCGGAGGATGGGATTGCGAATATCGCCTTGGGATTGGGTAAATATATTGTCGATGGCGGGCAAACCTTACGTTTCTCTCCCCGACATCCCCATAGCATCTTGCAGATGAGTACGATGGATTTCGCTCTTAGGGAAACGCAGACTCGTTTCTATGCCTTGGATTTGAAGAATATGGCGGAAACCTTCTCGGTAGATGATGCCTTTAACTTGGTGAAGCTGGGCTTGAAGGACGCTGACGCTGAAGGTTCCCTGAAATATATTGTCTCTACATACGATCCGTACGATCAGATTATCCGTGACGGTTATTACCCGGGCGGTCGTAAGATCCTTTCTTTCGTGAATATCCTACAGCATGACGTATTCCCGCTGGCGGATACGTTGGATCAGATCTTACGGATCGGGCAGCAGGAAATGGGTCGTCCGGTAGAGATTGAGTTCGCTGTCAACATGGACCCGTCGGATCATACGAGAGCGACTTTCTATCTGTTGCAAATCCGTCCGATCGTAGATAATAAAGAGATTATGGACGAGGATCTGAGCTTGGTGAAGAACGAGGAAACCATCCTTTCTTCTACCAGTGTTTTGGGACATGGTATCGTAAACGATGTACAGGATATTATATATGTAAAGACGGGCGCTTTTAATTCATCCAATAATCAGTTGATCGCTTATGAGATCGAGAAGATGAACCGTTCGTTTACCGATCAGGAGAAAGGATACGTATTAGTCGGCCCCGGCCGATGGGGGAGTAGCGACTCTTGGTTGGGTATTCCGGTGAAATGGCCGCATATCAGTAACGCACGGGTGATCGTGGAGTGCGGATTGGAGAACTATCGGGTAGACCCGAGTCAAGGTACCCATTTCTTCCAGAACCTGACTTCGTTCGGAGTGGGCTATTTTACGGTTAATCCATTTAAGGGAGATGGTTGGTTCGATGAGGCGTTCTTGAATGCGCAACCTGCCGTAGAGGAGACGGAATATCTTCGTCATGTACATTTTGATGCTCCGATTACGATTAAGATGGATGGGAAGAAAAGTCTTGGCGTGGTGCTGAAATCTTGAGAAAATAACAATAGGCATTGTAAGGTGCTAACGATCGCAGTTGTTAGCCCTTTATAATGCCCATCGTTAGAGGCTTATAATGCCTATTGTACTGTTTTATAATGTTCGTAGCCATTCCTCGGCGGCGGCCAAGGTTTCCGGCTTGCCGATATCCAATAGTTTTAGGTTATCCGCCATATAAGCCCTGATATCGGTTTTGGCGCAAATAGCCAGATAGAAGTTAATAATAGAGAACTTTCCGGTCCATTCCTCCATCAGTTCCAATATCTTGGGCGAGAGTACGTGGATTCCCCCAAAGGCGTACTCGTTATGTTGATCCGGGTCAAAATAGGGATAGTAAGATTTTACCTCACCGGTCTCATGGTTTTGCCAACCGCACAGTCTATTCTCCTTATTAAATAATAGATAACGTGAGGTGTTACGCTGGCTGACGAGTAAGGTAGCCAACGGATTTGTTTGTACATGGGTATCGTATAGTTTCTTGAGATCCACGTTCGATAAAATATCGACATTATGTATCAAGAAAGGTTCGTTCCCACATAAAAGAGAAGTGGCCTTTTTGATACCTCCTCCCGTATCCAGCAGATAGTCACTTTCGTCCGAGATTTCGATCCGGAGACCAAAGTTGTTGTTCGCTTTCAGAAAATCCAAGATCTGGTTGCCTAAATGGTGGATATTGATCACGATCTGATCGAAACCGGAGGATTTCAGTTTCTGTATGACGTGTTCTAGCATCGGTTTGCCCCCGATAGGTATAAGCGCTTTTGGCGTGTGATCGGTTAACGGCTTCAGTCTGGAACCAGTACCGGCCGCAAAAATCATAGCTTTCATAATGTAGGGTTAAAGAGTTGTTCTATATTTTGTTCTCTATGTACTAAATGTACTTTTACTCCGAACTTGGTGTTAAGATGTTCCGCCAGATGTTGTGCGGAGTAGACCGAACGGTGCTGTCCTCCCGTACATCCGAAACAAATCATCAAATTGGTGAATCCACGATCCATATATCGTTTTACCGACGCATCTACGATATGATAGACATGCTCTAGGAAGCTTGTGATCTCCCTGTCATCTTCCAAGAACTGGATGACCGGTTTATCCAAACCGGTGAAATGATTGTAACGCTCGTATTTACCGGGATTGTTTATCGCACGGCAATCGAATATGAATCCACCTCCGTTCCCGCTAGGGTCGTTCGGGATTCCTTTTTTATAGGCGAAGCTCATGACCTTTACTTCCAGCATATGTTTCTGGATATCATCCGTGAATTGTTTCAACCCGGTAAGCTCACGAAGGACGGAGCATAAATAGGGATATTCCGGATAGTCATTCTTCAATAACTGCCGCAGGTTCTCGATTGCGAACGGGACGCTTTGGATGAAATGAGGCTTTTTCTCGAAATATCCCCGGAAACCATAAGCCCCCAATACCTGCAAGGTCCTGAACAGGACGAAATGGCGTAGCTGGCTATGGAAATAAGTCTTGTCTACCGGGATATATTTACGTAGGGCCGTGATATAATCCGATAGTAATTCATTCCTCAGAGCCTCCGGATATTTCGCTTTCGCTTGCCAAAGGAAGGAAGCCACGTCATAATAGACCGGGCCTTTTCGTCCACCTTGAAAATCAATAAACCAAGGCTCTCCGTCCTTTACCATAACATTGCGTGACTGGAAATCACGGTACAGGAATGTGGCGGAAGAGCTGCGTAACAATACGTCGCTCATCTTCAAGAAATCATCTTCTAGACGATTTTCCTGAAACTCCATCCCGGTAGCCTTTAAGAAACAGTACTTGAAATAATTCAAATCCCAAAGGATAGACCGTTGGTTGAACTCGGCTTGCGGATGGCAATACGAGAAATCGAAGCCGTCGGACCCCAAAAACTGGATGTCGGGGAGCTTGGTGATCGTCTTGTGTAATAAACGGCGTTCCTCCTCGTCGAATACGCTGCTTCTACGGCCTTTCTCGATGGCGTTGAAAAGAAGCGTATCTCCTAAATCCTCTTGGATATAAAATGAATGGTCGTCCGAGCTGGCATATACTTGCGGTACGGGTAAGCCCTTCCTCCGGAAATGTTTTGCCATATAGATAAAAGCCTCGTTCTCCTCAATAGAAGTGCCACTAACTCCAATCAACGTCTCAGGACCTTTTATCCTGAAATACCGGCGGTTAGAGCCGGATGACGGTAACTCCGTTATTTCCTCTGCCGGTGATCCTGTATATGATTGGTATAGCTTCCTAAGTTCTTCTGTTATCATACTTATCGATTTACGGCACTAAGATACCGCTTTTTAATTGAAAATTAAGAATTGAAAATTGAAAATTAAAGGGATATTGGACTTGTCTAAACAAAGAAAGGAGTAGAACTCATTACGAGCCTACCCCTTTACTTATATGATCATCAATAAATAATCGCTATCTGCGACACTCTCAATAATTCCCAATATTCAATTATTTAAAGGATGCCCTGTGCCATCATAGCCTTCGCTACCTTCATGAAACCGGCTACGTTTGCGCCTTTCACATAGTTTACGTAACCATCCTCTTGCTTTCCGTATTTTACGCATTGCTCGTGGATGTTTTCCATGATGCTTTGAAGTTTCTGGTCTACTTCCTCGCTGCTCCAGCTTAACTTCTGTGCGTTCTGAGTCATCTCAAGACCGGAAACGGATACACCACCAGCGTTAGCGGCCTTACCCGGAGCGTAAAGGATCTTGGCCTCCAGGAATGCGTCGATAGCTTCCGGCGTAGAAGGCATGTTAGCACCCTCGGATACAGCGAAGCAACCGTTAGCCAATAAAGTCTTGGCATCGTCGCCGTTCAACTCATTCTGGGTTGCGCTCGGCATAGCGATGTCGCATTTCTCTCCCCAAGGACGAGCGCCTTGTACATATTTGCATCCGTATTGCTCCGCGTATTCACGGATACGGCCACGATACAAGTTCTTCAACTCCATGATATAATCCAGTTTCTCACGGTCGATACCATCCGGATCATAGATATAACCGTCGGAATCAGACATCGTGACAACTTTCGCTCCAAGACTGATTAATTTCTCTACCGTATATTGAGCCACGTTTCCGGAACCTGATACACAAACTACCTTGTCCTTGATATCAATGTTGCGGGTTTTCAGCATCTGCAACAAGAAATATACGTTTCCGTAACCGGTAGCTTCCGGACGGATCAAGGAACCACCGAACTCAATACCCTTACCCGTGAATGTACCTGTATTCTCACGAGCTAATTTCTTATACATTCCATACATATAAGCCACTTCACGTCCGCCTACACCGATATCGCCGGCAGGAACATCCGTGTCCGGACCGATATGGCGCCATAACTCAAGGATGAAGGCTTGGCAGAAACGCATGATCTCTGCGTTTGATTTCCCTCTCGGGCTGAAGTCGGAACCTCCTTTACCACCACCCATCGGCAATGTAGTCAGTGAATTTTTAAACGTTTGCTCAAAGGCCAAGAATTTAAGGATCGACTGGTTTACGGAAGCGTGGAAACGGATACCGCCTTTGTACGGGCCGATAGCGTTGTTGTGCTGGATACGGTAACCCATGTTCGTCTGGATTTGTCCCTTGTCGTCCATCCAAGTTACACGGAAAGAGAAAATGCGATCGGGGATACAAAGGCGCTCGATCAAGTTGCTTTTCTCAAATTCCGGATGCTCGTTGTAAGCTTCCTCGATAGTTCCTAAAACCTCTGATACTGCTTGATGATATTCCGGTTCGTTCGGAAATCTTCTTTTCAAGTTGTCTAAAACTTCACTTGCCTTCATGACTGAATTTTATATTTAGAATGTTATAACATTTTGTTATCCGTATGCCGTTTGTTTAACGACGTGGCAAAGGTAAGCTAAATTTTGATAATGGCAAATAATTGAAAGATAAAATGCGTAAAAAATATCATTTAGATATATTGCGTTTGAAAAAGCGACGAAATGTTATTCGTCTCTATGTTTGAAATTCTTGTAGATCGGAACGAACACAATGATAGCGGAGGCTACAAGGGCAAATATGACGTCGAAATTGATCGTTTCGCTGTATACAAGCAGCATGTAGCATAAGACACCCCATAGTAAGGTGATACATACGGCTTGACTATTTGTTATCTTTCTGCGTGCCATTGATTACATTTGTTTAGTTTGAGGAGATAAGCGATCCGAAGTAAATCACCAAAGCCAAAAAGACAGCTATGATGACGAATAGGATCATGATTTGTTTCTCTAAGGGATATTTTCGTAGAAAAGGGATATGACGTGCGAATCCGGCAACTTGTTCTACCGGTTCCGCTTGCTCGTCTTCCCGGGGCAGGTCGTAACCGCCTTCCTCCATGATCTTCATGGCCCGGGTAACGTCGCCTTCCAGAATCTCCACCCGTGCGCCGCCTACGTCTACGTAACCGGCCATGATCTGGCTGCTTAACTCGTTACGGAGATAACATTCTATCCCTTCCGATCTCAACAGGGCCATCAGTGGTTGGGCTTCCGCCGGATAGGTGAACCGGGCTATTTCTACGATCTTGTCCATGATATTTGTTTTTCTGCAAATGTAAGTAGACAATCACGAATTAACCGTGTTTTTTGTTGTAATTTACTTTTTTTATACGTGAATATTATGAAACAGTATGATTTACGGAGAGTATGCGGATGTATATAGCCCGATTGAGAGAGCAAGGACGTTATTCGTCCGCCAAGAGTTATCAAGATGCATTGAATTCATTCCTGCGTTTTTGTGGGCAGGAGATGATTCTTTATACCCATATTGACCGGGAAATGCTTTTGAGGTATCAAGACTATTTGCGGGACCGGGAGTGCTCGTGGAATACGATATCTACTTATATGCGTAGGATTTGCCGTGTGTATGGATTAGCGATGGAGAATGGGGAGGCTCCTTTTTCCCGTTATTTGTTCAAGGGGATTTTCATGGGAGTGAAGAGCAAACAGAAGAAGGCGTTGCCTGCGGAATCCTTGCGTTTGTTGATGACAGCTCCGCTGGCTGCTCCGGAGTTGCGCAAAACACAGCGGGCATTGTGTTTGATGTTCTTGTTTTGTGGTATGGCGTTTGTCGATTTTGCTCATTTGAAAAAGAGTGATATCCAGAATGGTGTCTTGAGGTATAACCGCCAGAAGACGGGGACGCCGATGTTGGTCGAGATACAGCCTGTAGCCAAAGAGTTGTTGGCTGCGCTGATGACCGACACGTTTCGGGATTCTCCTTATCTATTCACTTTCTTGAGTGGGACGAAAACGGGTGAAGAGGCCTTCCGGGAATATACCTCTGCCTTGGCTGATTTTAACAGGTCTCTGAAGGAACTGGCAAATACCTGTGGTGTGACGGGAATGGTTACCTCGTATTCGATCCGTCATTCTTTCGCTACGACCTTGAAGGAACAGGGCGTACCGATTGAGATGATCAGCGAATTGCTAGGACACCAATCGATCAAGACCACGCAAATCTATTTAAAGAGTTTCTCTTTGGATAAGATGTCTGCGGTGAACAAGGCTTGCTTCGAAAGTATATATAATAAGGTATCAAAGGTGGGGTAGGCGATCGGCTACTTGGGAAGTAGCGTAAAAGAATGGGTAATAATCATTACCCATTTGAAGGGATGAGATGGGGTATGCCCCGTCTCTATACTTAATGTTTGTAGATTTGGGGGAGTGACGTGATGATGCTGGAAATATGAGGTCGTTTCGTCTCTATTGTCGTGTTCATACACATACGAATAGAAACGAAAAATCAAGGAAAAATAAATTCAGAAAACAAACAAAGCCTACACAAAGCCTGAAAATTGTTTGTTATTCGGTGTTTTTTACTAAATTTGCGGCGTGGAAGATTACGCTACTTCCCAAGTAGCCGATCTTTCCCGTCCCGATAGAAGAGATATTGATATGGTTTCTATTGCTTTTAAATTTTCGGGAATAGAAAAGGGTATTTGATTTAAGTATTGATTATCAGTGTATTAATAGAATACGCTGATATGGCATTGAAGTATCTATGGGTCATGATCTTCCCCCTTTACCATTGCGTGATGTCCACACCGTAAGATGGTATGTGTTATCTCTTCCTGCTTGTCATAAAGGCCCTGTCAAGGGTTTGGAGAAGGAGTTGGATCGCAGGGTGCGTTGGGGTGAGCCTACGTTCGATTTTTTCGCCCCCTCTTTCGTGGAGATGCACCGCCGTGAGGGGCGTTTGGTGGAGACTCACCGTCCGTTACTCTATAATTACGTGTTTATCCGCTCCTCTGTGTATGAGATCTTCCGTTTGAAACGGGATTTCCCCTTGTATAATTTCCTGCCTAGCGTGGATGGCCGTGGCTCATATCCTTTTGTCTCCGATCGTGAGATGGAAAACTTGCGTTGGGTGGCCCGTTCTTACTCGGATGAACTTCCTGTATATGTGCCGGAAGCGGGTTATTTGCGTAAAGGTGACCGGATACGCATCACGGATGGCCGTTTCAAGGGTGTTGAGGCAAGCGTGGTGATACAGCCCGGTGTCGGCGAACGGGAGGTGATGGTATGCGTGGACAACTGGATGTGGGTTCCCCTGTTGCGTGTTCAGCCGGGTGAATATGAGGTGATCGGTTTGGCCGAGGAGGGCAAGCATGTATATACTCGTTTGGACAATTCCCGGATACAAAATGGTCTCCATGAGGCGTTGGGCCGTCATTGGGGAGATTGTGGTGTTACGGCTGCCGATCGTGAGCTGGCGACCGAGACCTTGCGTGCCTATGGGGAGTTACAGCTGGATTCGGCCGTGATGCGTTGCAAGCTCTATTCCCTCTTGTTGCCCGCCTATACGATACTAGGGGACGAGGAGCGGCAAAAGTCGTTGATCGGAACGATCGTCTCGTTCCTACCCTTGATCCGTGCGGAGCAGTCGTTGGCATTATTACTACTTACGCTTTATGGCTGTACGGATAGCAGTATCTATTATTATCGTGCGCACGAGTTGATCGATCCGTGGAGTCGGGAATCCTCCCCGAAGAAGAGTAAATTATCCTTGATCCGTCGGTTAGCCGACTACGACCGCTGGCTGAAACATAATTCATAATTCAAAAAGAAATGTCTTCCCTTCCCGCTGGTGTTCGCTTGGTCGCATTGCTAAACGAACACCTGAATGAGATCATGGATCGTGAGCGCACGAACCGTACCTCGATCCATTTATATTGTACGGGTCCTTATTGGGTGGCTTTCGAGCGTTCTGCCTATCAGTTGTGTCTCACTTTTCCGGATAGCGAGATCACGCCGCTGCGCCTGTTCGCTTACCCGTTCCCGATCGTGATGGTGTCCGTGACGGATCGCTCGTTGCGTTCGTACGCCCGTAAACATATTTTGAGGCGGGACGAGACAGATTACGTGGTGCTGACCGTCCCCGAATCCTCCTCGACCGACTACCGAAGATGGCATGCCGGTGAGGTGGAGGGCTTGCCCCAGCTGACATGAACCAAAAATTTTATTCATGATGAACCTTTTTTCTAAACTCTCAACGTGGTATTTCTCAAGGAAAGCGTTGCCGTATTGGAGCATTATCCTGTTGGATTGCTTGGTGATCCTGTTTTCAGGTTTGCTGGTATATGCGTTGAATAATGGTATCTTCGCCACGATGGGTATCTTCTGGCACCTGTCGCTCACGTGGGGTGTTTGTTTGGTGCCTTATCTGTTGGGCTTCAGGTTGTTCCGTACGTATTCGGGCATCATTCGCTACTCTTCCTTCGTGGATTTGCAGCGGGTGGGCTTCGCCGTGCTGTTCGGTGCGGTTTGCGTAGTGGCCTTCCAAGAGCTTACGGACTTCTCGCCTTACTTGGTGTATATCCGTAAACGGGATCTTGTGTTATCCTCCCTGCTGGCGATGAGCTTGATGTGGGCGCTGCGTGTGTTCGTGAAATACTTCTACGTGACGACCTTCCGTCAGTCGAAGGCTAAGCGCGCCTTTATCTTTGGCGTGAAGCAAGGCGGTATCAGTCTGGCGAAGAGTATCCAGAATCAGGATCCTGCGCAATATGTGCTGGCAGGCTTTGTCTCGGAGGCCGGGAACATGCAGAATCGTATATTGATGGGAGTGCGTGTATACCCTTTTGATGAGGAGTTGATCGATACCATGTGCCGGGAGCGGGCGACGATCCTTTTCGTCTCTCCTTTGAAGAGCGACTCCATCCGGGAACAGCCGGATATGGTGGCTCGTCTGGTGGAGGCGGGGATTAAGATCTACGTGACGCCGGCGGCGCAAGAATGGGACGGAAAGAGCGATTTGACGCATACGCAACTCCGGATGGTGGAGATCGAGGATCTGCTTCCCCGGGAAAAGATAGAGATAGACATGGAGGCGGTGGGTCGCTTGCTTCGTGGTCAACGCATCCTGATAACGGGAGCCGCCGGCAGCATTGGTGGCGAGATGGTGCGCCAGATCGCCTCGTTCGCTCCGGATCGTTTGATCTTGGTAGATCAGGCGGAGACTCCCTTGCACGACATCCGCTTGATGATGGCGAGGGATTGGCGGGATATCAACGCCTATACCTTGGTGGCGGACATCGCTAACAAGTCTCGCATGGAGGAGATCTTCTCGGAGCATCGTCCCGCCTATGTATTCCATGCGGCGGCTTATAAACACGTTCCGATGATGGAGGATAATCCTTGCGAGAGCGTGGGTAACAACGTGGACGGTACCCGTGTGATCGCCGACTTGGCCGTGAAGTATGGCACGAGGAAATTCGTGATGATCTCCACGGATAAGGCGGTGAATCCTACGAACGTGATGGGTTGCTCGAAACGTATCTGCGAGATTTACGTGCAGAGCCTCGACAAGGCGATCAAGGAGGGGTATGTGGAAGGTGTGACGCAGTTCGTTACGACCCGCTTCGGCAACGTACTGGGTTCTAACGGCTCAGTGATTCCGTTATTCCGTGAACAGATTGCCAAGGGCGGTCCCGTGACAGTGACGCATCCGGATATCATCCGTTTCTTCATGTTGATCCCGGAGGCTTGCCGGTTGGTATTGGAGGCAGGTACGATGGGTAACGGTGGGGAGATCTTCGTCTTCGACATGGGCAAGCCCGTGCGTATCATCGACTTGGCGAAACGTATGATCCAGCTCTCGGGTGCCAAGAACGTAGAGATCCATTTCACCGGTCTTCGTGCTGGTGAGAAACTGTACGAGGAAGTACTGAACGACGAGGAGATCACCTTACCAACTTTCCATCCGAAGATCAAGATCGCCAAGGTACGGGAGTACGATTATGATACGGTTTGCCAAGATATAGATGAACTCGTTGGGTTAGGCCGCTCGAAGGACGATATGGCCATCGTGGGCAAGATGAAGGCGATCGTCCCCGAGTTTAAGAGCCGGCACTCCAAGTATGAGGTACTGGATAAATAGCTTTTTCTTTATATAATTCGAGGCTATATATTCACACACCCCCAATGGATGAAGGCTGAGCAAAAAAAGTATGTTAGGTGACTTGCGCCACGCACCTAAGATACTTTGCTGATGCACCTAAGATCTTTTGCCGATGTACCTAAGATACTTTTGTCAAATAATTTGGTATTGCTACAAGGCACTGTATAGGGTGCTGAGGCATGGAAATAGAAAAATAGATGGCTGAAAATTGATCGTTTAAGGGAAATAACGTTATATTTGTCTTGACGAACCAATAAACAGAGACGAAGATGGAAGGGCGGCGATTATATCCGATAGGGATACAGACATTCTCGGAAATCCGAGAGGGTAATTATGTGTATGTTGATAAGACAGCCTTAGTCTATGGAATGACACATGCGGATTCAAAATATGTCTTCTTGAGTCGTCCTCGTCGTTTCGGAAAGTCGTTGCTTACTTCTACGCTCCATAGTTATTTCGAGGGGTGGAAGGATTTGTTTGAGGGTTTGGCTATCGAGCGTCTGGAGAAGGAGTGGACAAGTTATCCGGTGCTTCATTTTGACATGAGCACAGCGAAGCATATGGACAAGGATCGGCTTCTGAGTGAGCTGGAGAGGAAATTGTATGGTTACGAGCAGATATACGGACGTGATGAGAGCGCTATTTATACGAACCAACGTCTGGAAAGTCTTATCAAACGTGCCTACGCCCAGACCGGTCTAAAGGTGGTTATCTTGATCGACGAGTACGACGCTCCCTTGCTGGACGTGGTGCATGAGGAGAAGGAGCTGCCGAAGCTTCGCGACGTGATGCGTAACTTCTATAGTCCGCTTAAAGCCTGCGATCCTTATTTGCGTTTTGTTTTCTTGACCGGAATTACCAAGTTCTCCCAATTGAGCATCTTCAGTGAGTTGAACAATATAAAGAACATCAGCATGCTCCCGGAGTACGCCGCCCTCTGTGGCATCACGGAGGAGGAGATGCGTGAGCAGATGGGCGAGGGTATCGGTCGTTTGGCCGACAACCTCGGCGTTTCTCCGGAGGGTGCCTTGGGTGCCTTGAAATCGAATTATGACGGTTACCATTTCACGTGGCCGTCGCCCGATATATACAACCCGTTCAGCCTGTTGAACGCCTTGGCCGACAGTAAACTAAATTCCTATTGGTTCGGTAGCGGTACGCCCACCTATTTGATCGAGATGCTGAACAAGTATCACGTGAAACCCCAGCAAATAGGCGCACGCAAGGTTTTGGCAGAGTCGTTTGACGCACCCACGGAACGGATGGTCGATATTACGCCATTGCTCTATCAGAGCGGTTACATCACGATAAAGGATTATTCCTCGCTCACGAATTTGTACACGCTCGACATCCCAAACAAGGAGGTACGTATGGGATTGATGAAGAGTTTATTGCCCAATTATTTGCATCAATACACAGCGGATGGACTTACTACGGTAGCCCTTCTTTTCGAGGCGATCGCTGGAGAGCGGATGGACGATGCCCTGCGTTTATTGCAGACCTTCCTGTCCACCCAATGTGACAATACGGATTACGAGGGCCATTATCAGTCCTTGCTTTACACGATCTTCAGCCTGCTAGGAATGTATGTGGACGTGGAAGTCCGTACCCCGAAAGGCCGTGTGGATATGGTGATGCGCACACCGACAACACTCTATGTCGTGGAATTGAAGTTAAACAAGACTGCGGATATAGCCCTTGAGCAAATCAATTTGCGCAATTACCCGGAGCGCTTCGCTCTTTGTGGGTTGCCGATCGTAAAGGTTGGAATTAATTTTGATAGTGGGCGGCATACGTTGGGGGATTGGGTTATTGAGGGTTCTATGTCTTGTTGAGAGTTACAGGTTACTCTAGTCTGATAAAGATATTTTATCTTCGTGCGGAAGATGTATCATCTTGTTGATGTAAGGTGTATCATCTTATGGTTGTAAGATGTATTATCTTTCAGAGGTATCAGGCTTACGGAAACGAAGGGACCCCTAATCGAATTGCGTACCTTGTTGGACAGTGGACAGTCAAAGAATTCAGAATTTAGAAGTCAGTATTATACAGAAGCCCTTAATTATCTGAATTGATTCTGAAAAGAGATATTTGCTTTCTTTATAGCCTTTTTAATCACAATCAAATCGTATGAATGTTCCCAAAATCGACATAATTGTACCAGTGTATAATGTCGAACCATATTTGAGAAAATGTGTTGATTCTTTATTGAATCAAACTTATGATGATTATATAATCTCTTTGGTAGATGATGGTTCTCCTGATGAGTGTCCTGTCATCTGTGATGAATATGCAATCAACTATCCGGAAAAAATCAGGGTTTATCATAAGCAGAATGGAGGATTATCAGATGCGAGGAATTATGCGGTAGAAAGATCAAAATCGGAGTTTGTGATTTTTGTGGATTCCGATGATTGGGTATCGGAGCATTTTATTCAGAATCTAGTTGAAGGACTCACCTCTAGTGAAATTGATATGGTAGTTTCTCCATATTACAGAGCAACAGAAACCTCGGAAGGATTTTCTATATATTTTAATATGTCAACAAAAGCTCCTTGCGCAATGGAAATGGAAGAGGCTTTAGTGGAGTTGTGTAAAGAAAAATATTATGGAAATCATGCATGGTCTAAACTTTTTCGTTTAGGTTTACTTAAGGTGTATCCTTATCCAAAGGGTAAATATTATGAGGATTCTTATACTACATATAAACATATAGCTCATTCAAGGTTGGTGTCGTATGTTTCTACTCCTGGATATTATTATCTTCAACGTAAGGGTAGTATCGTACGTTCTGAATTTCAGAGAAAGCATCTTGATGTTATTTATGCAACCCAAGAAATGGTAAAGTATATGATTGACAATCATTTTTCTCGGAAAACTATTTCGTTTGGAGTTTATAAATTATTAAGAAATGCCCATGCTACATTTATTCATGCTAAGAGAGAGCAAGATTTTGATATAATTTATGATGAGATATTTTTGATTTTGAATCAATATAAGGAGTATTTTCCTGCTATTAATCAATCGTTGAAAGAAGCGATGATTCATAAACTGATGATGTCTTGTCGTTTATTGTATCATTTTATGATTCTTTATAAAAAAGAATGACTGTTATTAATGGTTTGATTGTAATTAATTGAGTTATATTTGATTGTATGATAAGATTAAAGCAATATATAGGGTTTGGACTGTATTTGACATTGAACATGTTTTTTATATTGTTTTTTTTGATAGTTCAATCTGACTTTATAATAAGTGGTCTTTTTTTGGTGTGGGCAAATATGACTGTGTATGCTGTAAGAGACTTGAAATCAAAAGGTATGCTGTTTGCCTTTTGTGTGGCCTTTTTTTCGTTTCTTATGGGTAGGCATTTGTTATCTTATTATTTTAATTATGAAGTAGAGGTCTTTTCTGAGGAGATTAATACACATGCGGAATTATGTATGTTGCTGAGCTTATTGACTGTTTTTTTTTCTTATATATTTTTTTATGTGCGTAATAGGAGAAAGAATAAACAGAGTCATGCTGAATATGTTTTACCTGATAGATATATAAAAATTATACGCAAATATTCTCTTAGAATATTTTGGGTTGCTTTTGTATTCTCTGTGATATATGCGATTTTTATTGTAGTTTTGGTACATACGATAGGCTATTTGGCTAGCTATACGGTCGAAGGAAAGGAGATGATGAGAGGCAATTATTTATTGTTGACACTCAATAGGATAGAACAGGCTCTTCCTGTTGCTTTTTGTTGTTATCTAGCGACATTTCCTGAAAGAAAGTCGTGTAATAAAATCTGTATGTTCTATTTTTTATACTTGGCTCTTACGTTGTTGGGAGGGCAAAGAGGCCCATTCATATTGGGAACCCTATTTTTGATGATATATTATTTTTACCGGAATAAGAGAGAGGGTGAAATATGGATAAAGAAAAGTTGGATAAGGATGGGACTGATAGCATTTCCTTTTTTACTTGCCGGATTAGGGATTTTTTCTAAAATACGAACTGGAGATAAGATCGAATTTAGTAATGTGGGTGATTCTATTGTGGATTTTGTGTATAATAACGGAGTAAGTGTTAATGTAATAAAAAGATCTTATGAGTTAGATTCTCGCTTAAGATCAGATCGATTTTATTCATTACATTTTCTTCATGATGGTGTATTTGGATTAGTTTTTGGTTCTGATGGCGCAGGTAATAATGCGGATAAGGCTACCGAGGGTTATCACCTTGCTCATGCGCTTCCATACTTAATGTTCCGTGATAAATATCTTGAAGGGGCAGGAACAGGTACAAGCTATATAGCAGAGTTGTATCATGATTTTGGTTATATTGGAATAGTGCTTGGAAATGTGATTTATGGATTTCTGTTGGCCTCATTAGCTAAGTTTGATAAAAATAAACCCTTTAATACATCGGTTAAACTTTTGATTATAACTCGGCTTCTTTGGGCACCACGTGGAGGATTTACTGAATTTATTACGATATTATCTCTTCCTGCTACAATTTTTATATATGTCGCTGTTTTTTGGGGTGCATTTTTAGTGTTTAATATTCCACGGAGACGTTATACTAAATTGGGTGTTGGATAAAAATAATTTTTAATTTTAATAGTTGTGAATGTTTCTGAAAACAACAGGCGTATTGCTCGTAATACGTTACTACTTTATGGAAGGAAAGCTGTAACCATGTTGATTGCGCTATATTCATCAAGAGTATTGCTGCAATATTTGGGAATTGATGATTTTGGTTTATACGGACTTATAGGTAGTATAATTGCTGTTTTTACGTCACTCAAATCAACATTCGCCGCATCTGTTCAGAGATTTCTAAATGTAAATAAGGAAGAGAGTATCGCAAGGAAAAATGAAATCTTCTGCATGGGGATGATCATTCATGTGTTAATTGCGGTTGTCTTTATTCTATTAGCAGAGATTGGAGGTGCGATATTGCTCCCTAATCTTAATTTGAATACTGAAAAACTAATAGTTGCAGGATGTATACTTCGTTTTACTATCTTGTCGGCAGCAGTTTCTATAATTACAGTTCCTTTTGATGCGCTTGCTATGGCAAATGAGAAATTTGATGCCTTGGCAGTTATTTCTATTATAGATTCTGTTTTGCGTCTTTGTGTGATATTTATTTTGTCATTTAGTCCGATTCAGAGGGTCGTTTTTTATGCAATATTACTTTTATGTGTAACTATTGTACATATTCTTATGATAGGGGGGTATTGTTATAAAACTTTTAAGGATACAGTGAAATTTCATTTTGTAAGGGATAGAGTTTTATTTAAGCGAATGACCTCTTTCGCAGGATGGAATTTTTTTGGTAATTTAGGATACTATCTAACAAGTGAAGGTGTGAATTTTATTCTTAATATATTTGGTGGAATAGTAGCTAATGCTTCACGTACAATCTCTTATCAAGTGAAAAACGCATTACAGACTTTGGTGAATGATATAACTGTTGCTTTTCAGCCTCAGAGTATGATGGCTTTTTCAACAGATAAACAACGTTTTTATAATCTTCAATTTTTAGCGACAAAAGCAAGATTTGCTATATGCATAGTTTTGGGGTTCCCTTTATTTTTATTCATTCCTGAGATTTTGCAAGTTTGGTTGGGAAAACAACCGGAAGGAGCAGCGACCTTTATAAGATGTATTCTATTGTTTGTGGTCATACGTTGTTGGCATGATGCTATTGATACAACCTTTAAATCGGCTGCACGTATGCGAAATTATCAAATATGTGAAATGTCTATTATGCTATTTAACTTACCTGTATCTTGGCTTATGCTTCATTTGAAATTGCCTCTGTATAGTGTGTTTATAACAATGTCGGTTATTGAATTTGTAAATCTGATAGCAATAATGGTATTGGCATATAAAGAGTTGGGTTTTATGATAGGGGATTATATTAAGAAAGTAATTATACCTTCGGTATTTATAATTTGTATCATGGGTATAATATTTCTAAGTTATTCTTTTTTTGATATACGCCTTTATGGGTGGACAGAGATGTTGCTTTTTTTAATAGTTACATTTATTGTTGCGATTGGTTTGATTTTTATGATCTTGTTTTCTCAGATTGAGCGAGAGAAATTAGTGTCTATGTTGAAATATAAATAATATTATTGTTGAATAATGCTTTTTTTCTTGATAGATTGTGAAATTTTTTTTTGATATGATAATGTTAAAATGAGAAATCTAATCCTTCTTACAAATTTTTTTCCTTATGGTAATGGTGAACCATATTTGGAAACTGAGGTGAAATATTATGAACAGAATTTTGATCGTATTTATATTTGTTCATTGCAGTTAAGAAAAAGAGATTTACAATCTCGACGGGAATTACCTTCTGATAAATTTAATGTATTCCCAGTTGCCAAAGCAGCTAACTATGTTTATCTATTTAACTCACTTAGAGTTTTAGGAGATACTAATCTTTATAAAGAACTGTGGAAGCTTGCTAAGGAGAATAGAATGTCTTTTCAGCGTGTGGTGCGCCTGTTTGTTTATCTCAGTCGTTCATATTATGAGGCTGGAAAAATAAAGAAATGGCTTAAAAGAAAAGTAACTTTTAATAATCTTGATTCTGGGGTTTTGTATTCATATCGTTTTGAATATCAGCCTTATGTTGGATTGCTGATTAAACGGGTATTACCTGATTTTAAAACTGTAGCTAGAGGGCATAGATTCGATTTGTATGAAGAAAGACGTCAGGAACGTTATATTCCTTTACGTGAGTATTTATTGAAAAATCTTGATAAAACGATTATGATTGCACAAGATGGGGCTGATTATCTTGTGGGTAAGTATCCTATATATAAGGAAAAGATTGTGCTTTCCCGTCTTGGAACGACAGATCATGGTCTGGCAATTGTTCCGCAATCAATGGATGAACTTCGACTTATCAGCTGCTCCACGGTCTCTCCTATAAAACGAATACATCTTATTGTGGAGGCATTAGCTCAAATTAAGAATATTCGAGTTCGATGGGATCATTATGGTGATGGTCTTTTATTGCCTGATATTAAGAGTCTTGCCATAAAATTGTTATCTGGAAATGTTCACTGGCATTTTCATGGGTATGTAGATAATCAAACTTTGATGTCTATTTATCAAAAGAAACCATATCATTTGTTTCTTAACGTTAGTTCATCAGAAGGAGTTCCTGTTTCTATCATGGAAGCCATGTCGTTTGGGATTCCTTGTATAGCGACAGATGTAGGAGGAACTAAAGAGATTGTTGAAAATTATAAGAATGGAATCTTATTGCCTTTAGACTTTAAACCCCAAGAGCTTGCAGATTGGATTATGTTTTTTTTAAAAATGGATGAAAAAGAATATCTGCTATATAGAAATAACGCTCGGACAGGTTGGGACGAATTTTATAATGCGGATAAAAACTATCGTATATTTTTGAACTTTCTGAATAATATGTGATTAGAAAGATATATATACCCTAAGAATCTTCATATAAGTTTAATACTATATTTATTATTATATAATATAATAGATAGATGAAAAAAATAATGATTTTAGGAGCAAGCATCCTCCAGCTTCCTGCTATTAAAAAGGCGAAGGAAATGGGATTGGATGTGATTGCTGTAGACATGGATCCGGATGCTGTCGGGTTTAAAGAAGAGGGGATAACGAAATTGCAGATTAGTACGATAGATACCCCCCGAATCGTAGAGGCTGCTCGTGCTTATCAAATAGATGGGATAATGACGCTCGCTTCCGATATGCCTATGCAAGCGGTCGCTGCGGTATGTGAAAAGTTGGGATTAATAGGTATTACCCCTCAAACAGCTCTTAATGCGACAAATAAGGCGGAAATGCGTATGTGTTTTAAAGCGCATGATGTTCCTATCCCTGAGTTTTATATAGTTAGTGAGCTTGATGAATTTATGGAGGCGACTAAGCATTTTACGACTAAATTTATAATAAAGCCTGCTGATAATTCGGGGAATCGTGGGGTGAAACTTATAACAGATATGACGGATGAAAAGGTCTTGATCCAAGCTTTTAATTATAGCAAGAAGTATAGCAGGGATGGACGAGTTCTACTTGAGGAGTACATGGAAGGCGATGAGTTTAGCGTAGAGACAATGAGTGTTGATGGTGTATGCCATGTGATTCAAGTTACGGATAAGTTGACTTCTGGTGCGCCCTATTTTGTGGAAATGGGACATACGCAGCCTTCCATGTTTGCAGAAGATATTAAGATGAGGATAGCGGAAGTCGCAAAAGCAGGGATTAAAGCATTAGGTATCGATCATGGTCCTTCACATACGGAGATAAAACTTACATCTACAGGACCTAAAATAGTAGAGATTGGTGCAAGATTGGGTGGTGGATGTATTACAACTCATCTTGTTCCTTTATCAACAGGGATAAATATGGTAGAGGCCAATATACGTATAGCTTTAGGAGAAAATCCGAATCTATGTAAGAAATATGATAAAGGTGCGGCTATTCGTTTCTTACAACCTTTTCCTGGTATTTTTAAGTCGGTAAAAGGAGTGGATGAAGTTAGAAGTATATTGGGTGTTATTGAGGTTGGATTTATGAAAAAAATAGGCGATGTTGTTCCTGAATTATGTAATGGACTTGATCGTGTAGGCTATATTATAACACAAGGTAATACTCGTGAAGAAGCTGTAAGATTCTGTGAACAAGCTGTCGAAAAGATTCAATTCGAAATGGAGTAAATCATGTATAAGAATTTCTTTAAACGTTTATTTGATATTATAGGTGCGCTTTCGGCTATACCGTTTGTCCTTCTTATAAGTTTGTTTGTTGGTTTGGCTATTTATATAGAAGATAGGGGAGATATATTTTATCTTGCTTCCCGGCGCGGTCGTTATGGAGAGATATTTAAGATGTTTAAGTTTCGTTCGATGAAAATGAATGCTCCGGATATCCGTAACTCAGATAATTCCACCTATAATTCACCTGATGACCCGAGGATTACTAAAGTGGGTAGATTTATCCGTAAAACGTCTATTGATGAATTACCTCAGTTTTTTAATGTCTTGATTGGAGACATGAGTTTTATCGGACCAAGGCCTGTGACTACGGATCGACCGCTGGAGGAGTATGATGAGAAGCGAAAGATACGGCTGGAGGTACGTCCTGGAATTACAGGTTATTCGCAAGCTTATTTCCGAAATTCCATTTCTAATGAGGAAAAATTGGAGAAGGATGCGTTCTATGCTCGAAATGTGACTTTTGGGGGTGATCTTAAAATCATTTTTGCGACAGTTAATACAGTCGTTTTCCGTAAAAACATATATAATAAGAAGAATCGATAATGAATGTGAAAGGTAAACGCTTGCTTATATTAGGAGCCGGGCGTGGGCAAATAGGGCTGTATAAGGCGGCTCGTGAAATGGGGGTGGTAAGTATTGCGGGAACGATGCCGGACAATGGTCCCCCTTGCATACCCTTGGCTGATGAGGTGTGCTATATGAATATCCTTGATCCGGATGAGGTGGAGAGTAAAACAGCTGATTTACGATTTGACGGCGTGGCAACTTGTTGCTTGGATCGTGGCTTGAAAGCTCTTGGACGGTTATGTGATACACGTGCATTACCTGGATATTCGGAGGAAGTAGCGGAGCTTTGTAATGATAAATCAAAAATGAAACTTCGATTCAGTGAGTATGGTGTAAATACGGCCCCATTTAAACAAATATATACGGATGAGGCGTTATTAGACGCTATAGATAAGGTTGGTGGATATCCTGTGATTATTAAGGCTACGGATTTAGCGGGTAGTCAAGGTATTTATAAAGCCGTTAATAAAGAAGAGGCTTTTGATGGATTTTATAAAGCGATGAGTGCTACTCGGGTTGACTATGTGCTTGTGGAGAAATTCTTGCAGGGACGTGAGTTTGGGGCACAGGCATTTATCTCTAATGGTGAAATCCTTTTTGTTATGCCTCATGGTGATATACTTTATCAGGCAGATACGGCAGTTCCTGTAGGACATTATGTCCCTTATGAATGTTCGGATATACTTCGTGAAAAAATAAGGAAAGAAGCCGAAATGGCTATCAAAGCTATGGGACTTAATAATTGCGCTGTTAATATCGATTTTATAGAAGAAAATGGTGTAATATATGTGTTGGAATTAACGGGTCGTATCGGAGCCAATTGTTTGCCTGAACTTGTAAGTATTCATTATGGCTTAAATTATTACCAGATGGTGATTGCAGCAGCGCTGGGCATTGATCCAAAAGAAATATGGAATAGACGTAAAGAAGGTGAGGCGGGTTTGTCAAGAATGATAATTTCTCCAGAAAGAGACGGTATTTTAGAAGACATGCGATATGTAGGTGAAAGGGACTCTTTTATTTATGATTTGACATTCTTTGTGCGTCCCGGTTTTGAGGTGAAAAGATTTGCCAATTCAAGTCATTGTTTGGCTCAAATAGTAGTGAAAGGGCAGGATTTAAAAGAATGTGAAGAGCGAATGGAAGCGGTTGTTTCTAAAATTGATATGAAGTTAAAATGAGGATCTCATTTCTCTGTGAGATACGAAAAATAGAAGATTAAAATTATTTCTTATGAAGAAAGTTCCTTTTTCTCCTCCTGATATAACTGAGAGTGAGGTTAATCTAGTATCAGAGGCTCTTCGTTCCGGTTGGATCACCACGGGGCCTAAAACAAAAGAATTTGAGA
>NZ_SRYM01000019.1 GCF_004793765.1 Parabacteroides distasonis
AATTAAAGCCTGTCTCACGACAAGCCCTAACCAAACTTTGTTAACCTTAAATCTAATACTATTATGAAAAAACCACAGTGCAAAGATAAACTTGTAAAGCCTCTTTGTCAAGGGTTTTGAATATAACTTGTGTTAAACAATATGCTTGTTTGATATAAAAAATGTTTTTGAATTTGAAACTATACAGAATATGCGCAAAATCTTCTAAAATTAACAGTCGGGGGTGCTGTTTGTGATCTTTGATATACTAAAAAACCTTGTAAGCACGCTTACAAGGTTTTTTAGATTGTGCGGCTGAAGGGACTCGAACCCCCACGCCGTGAAGCATCAGATCCTAAGTCTGACGTGGCTACCAATTACACCACAGCCGCATTGGAATCGTGTGCAAAGGTAATGCTTTTTTGTAAACTTGCAAATATTTGTGTTGTTTTTTAGTTTTTTGTTCATAGTCAAATTTTAGATAGTCATTCTTTAAAGTAGCATTTACCTACTGGTTTATAGTGGCATTAGCTTGTAAATCAGTAGGTAAATGCTATTTTAAAGGATGACTATTTATTCCCATACGTATATCTGTCGGATGTTGAGACATTGCAATAATTGCTTGTTTATTTTGGGTATATAAACCTTCACCGTTCGCTTGCCCTGGTTTTCCTTTGTCAATAAATCCATGGCACCTCGCTTAAGATGATGTACTTTATCCGCATGGCTCCTCCCATATAATTAGTTAATGTAAAGCACTGTCAAGCTCATGCCGATTATGGAATATGCGTGCGATATTGCGAAGGGAGTAGCCGATTGCGGTGATGTCGTTTCTCAAAATGGTATATTCAAGTTCTTTCCTGCCTGCTTTCTCGGCTTCATCGTATACGCTCTGTTACTTTAGCAAGGCGCAGATTTGTCCATAGGTTTTCCCTATTAAAACATATTCTTTCGTATTCTCGCCAAGCTCCGTTGCATGTAGAAACGCTTTGATCGTCCGAGGTGCGTCTCCCAGATCCCGATAGACGCAGCTTAGAAATTGTAGGGGTAGTTGTAGATATTGTAGCAAATAGTCTTGTAAATTATATGGGAGTATTGAAAGTTAAAGAGATAAACAAATAACTTTCAATTCTCCGTTTTTCAATTAAATGGTATAATATTGTTCCCATCCTTTGCGAGGCGGTACTCCGCATAGCATCTTATTCGCCTCTGGGTCGTTCGTGATCTGTTTCGTGTCACGGTCGAAGACGAGCTTGCGATTCAAACGTTGGGCCAATACGCCGAGACAGAATACCTGACTTAATGGGCCGGCGATAGAGAACGGCGAGCGAGTTTTCTCCTTACCCATACAACTTAGCAGGAAGTTTGCGAAATGGTTAGACGGGCTTTTCGGCACTTCCGGTAAGCGGGATGCCATCTCTTTCGCTTTCTCATCTGGGATGATAGATAAGGTACTTCCGTGAGATCCTCCCTTGAAGGTTAATTCTTTCGAGTAGATTTCCTTACCTGGGTTCAACTTCGCTGGTTGTATCTTGCCGCCGGCTACGGTCGGGATGTTCGGATCAAGTTCCGAGACACCGTAACCTTCCGGTACGGCAGGGATATTGTCCAGCCCATCGTACCAAGTGATATCCACGGCCGGCATATTTCCTCTTTCCGGGAATTTAAACAAAAGGGTGGACGACATCGGGAAGAAGAACGGGTTATGATCTTTCAAATATAGCGGATTTACCTCCGTCGGTAGTCCCAGATCCAGAAACTCATGCGCCGTATCCAGAATATGAGCGCCCCAGTCCCCTAAAGTCCCCATTCCGAAATCATACCAGCAACGCCATTGCCCCAAATGATAATCATGGTTGTAATCGTGATATTGAGCCACACCGATCCAAGTATCCCAATCCATCGTGGCAGGAACCGGCTCTCCCATAGGCATATGCCTAATGTTCGGGTTCCAGCCGTGCCAGCGGCGGGAGTTGTTCATATGAGCGGTGATCGCTGTCACGTCCTTGATAATACCGGCCTCTTTCCATGCCTTAAATTGGAAATAGTTCGCCTCGGAATGTCCTTGGTTACCCATTTGGGTGACAACGCCGTATTTTTTGGCCCCACGCATCATGATCTCTATCTCTTGGAATGTGCGGGCCATCGGTTTCTCTACATATACATGTTTGCCGTGTGCCATCGCCTCGATCGTGATCGGGAAGTGGGAATGATCCGGCACGCCTACGCTTACGGCATCGATTTTGTCCGCCATCCGGTCGAACATCGTGCGAAAGTCCTGAAAACGGGCCGCTTTCGGGAACATGTTGATAATCTCTTGCGTATGAGGGGCTCCCATATCCACGTCGCAGAGAGCTACTACGTTACACAGACCTGTGTTATACAATTCCTTGGCGATCTCGCCTCCTCGTTGTCCGATGCCGATGAATGCGATGTTTACCCGGTCATTAGCACTGATTAGCGAGGAAGTAGGTAGAACACGTCCGTGGGCGGGTGTCCAGAACGACGGGATAGCCGATACTGCCGATAAGGCTAGCGCTCGCTTCAGGAACGAGCGGCGTGAGATTTCTTCTGATTTCATGGTATTATCTTGTTTAAATTATACTGTTTGCGCAAACACTAATGATTTACGTCGTAAATATACAAAACTTTCTATAGTTACGGAAAAAATCATTTACTTTGCAGCTTTAATGATGGATCAATAGCAAATTAGTATATTATGGCACAAGAAGATGTATTTAAGAAATTAGTTTCACACTGTAAGGAGTATGGTTTCGTATTTCCCTCCTCAGAGATTTATGACGGATTGGGAGCGGTATACGATTACGGCCAGTATGGTGTTGAGTTAAAGAACAATATAAAGAAATATTGGTGGGATAGCATGACTTTGCTGCATGAGAATGTGGTGGGTATTGATTCCGCTATTTTTATGCACCCTACTATCTGGAAAGCTTCCGGCCATGTTGACGCTTTTAATGATCCGTTGATCGATAACAAGGACTCGAAGAAACGTTACCGTGCGGACGTCTTGATCGAAGACCATTTGGGCAAGATCGAGGAGAAAATGAATAAGGAAGTGGCGAAAGCCGCTAAGAAGTTCGGCGACGCTTTCGATGAGGCAAAGTTCCGTGAGACGAACCCTCGCGTGTTGGAGCAGCAAGCGAAATGGAATGAGATCCATGAGCGTTATAGCAAGGCGATGAACGAGTCTAACTTCGAGGATCTTCGCCAATTGATCTTGGATTGCGAGATCGTTTGCCCGATTTCCGGAACTCGTAACTGGACGGAGGTTCGCCAGTTTAACTTGATGTTCTCTACGGATATGGGTTCTACCGCTGATGGAGCGACTAAGATTTATCTTCGTCCGGAGACGGCCCAAGGTATTTTCGTGAACTTCTTGAACGTGCAGAAGACCGGCCGTATGAAGATCCCGTTTGGTATCGCCCAGATCGGTAAGGCGTTCCGTAATGAGATCGTGGCTCGCCAGTTTATCTTCCGTATGCGTGAGTTCGAGCAAATGGAGATGCAATTCTTTGTTCGTCCGGGTGAGGAGATCGAGTGGTTCAAGAAATGGAAGTCTACTCGCTTGAAATGGCATCAAGCTCTTGGCTTGGGAGATGAGAAGTATCGTTATCACGATCATGAGAAGTTGGCTCACTACGCTAATGCGGCTACGGATATCGAGTTTGAAATGCCGTTCGGATTTAAGGAAGTGGAGGGTATACATAGCCGTACGAACTTCGACTTGAGTCAGCATGAGAAGTTTTCCGGTAAAAAGATCCAATATTTCGATCCGGAGTTGAACCAGAGTTACACTCCGTATGTAATCGAGACCTCGATCGGTGTAGACCGTGTGTTCTTGAGCATCATGGCGGGTTCTTACTGCGAGGAGACGTTGGCGAATGGCGAGAGCCGTGTGGTATTGAAGTTGCCCGCAGCCTTGGCTCCGATCAAGTTGGCCGTATTGCCATTGGTGAAGAAAGATGGCCTGCCCGAGAAAGCTGAGGAAATTATAAATATGTTGCGTTTCGACTTCCGTTGCCAATACGACGAGAAGGATTCTATCGGTAAGCGTTATCGCCGTCAGGATGCGATCGGTACCCCGTATTGTATTACGGTAGACCATGACACCTTGAAGGATAATTGCGTAACGATCCGTTTCCGTGACACGATGGAGCAAGAGCGCGTAAGCATCGATAAGCTTCACGATATTATCACGGAGAAGGTGAGCATGAAGAATTTATTGAAAAAGGTAATAGAGTAAACGAATGAAGAAGTACTGGCATATTGCGTTGATGTTGTTTTGCGTGCTCATGATCACCTCTTGTGGGGATGATGATGAGGCACTAGAGGTGGATGAGGTTTGGAAGGTCCAGAATGAGGAGGCTTTTCAAGCCCAGATGCTGGTTCCGGGTTTCGAGCAATTGAGTTCTCAAAGTAATGCCGGATTTATCCTTTACAAGGTCTTGAAGACTGGGGAGAGTAAGGAGCCGATTTATTATACGAGCAAGGTGGAGCTTTACTATAAAGCCTCTTT
Source organism: Parabacteroides distasonis (assembly GCF_004793765.1). GTDB lineage: Bacteria > Bacteroidota > Bacteroidia > Bacteroidales > Tannerellaceae > Parabacteroides > Parabacteroides distasonis_A. The sequence goes on from NZ_SRYM01000019.1 coordinate 4,517, forward strand.
TATTGATGGAACAGTTTTTCAAGATAAATCATATGAAGCTGGAGCTCCATATATAACAGAAAAAGGTGTTTTTGAATTTATTGATGGTTTTTCTACGGCTTTGCAAAATATGCATCCAGGAGATTGTTGGGAGATTTGGATACCTCAGCAACTTGGATATGGCTCTGCTGGTGATAAAAGGGGCGATGTGATAATTAAGCCTTATACAACTTTAATCTATGAGGTAGAGGTAGTAAGAATTATTGAAGAGTGAATTGTTTTCTTGTATTCTATGAGTATATTTAATGATTTAATATTAAAATGATAAAATGATGAAAAAACATTTGTGTTTAATTGGAGTGGCATTTCTCACGATGATGGGAGCTATTTCTTGTAGTAATGAACTCCCAAGCAATGATATGATTGGGAATGTAGATAAGCTAAGTTAAGTGTTGTGGCTAATGTTGCTAGTGTAAATGATACTATTATCAAAAAGTTAGATTTTTATTATAAGGGGAATCATTATGTCTCAGACTACTCTAGTTTAAATGATTCTATTGTTGAAATATTTGATGAGGAAGTTCGGAGTCTTTATTTTAGTCTTTCCGATAGCTCGCAAGTTGTAACATATATTCATCCGGAGGGGTATATTGAGTATTTTGATAATTTAGATATGATGAGAAGTTCTTTGGAAGAGGAAGAACCGAATCGTATTGCTACGAGAGATCTTAGTATAATGCAAAAGTACGGACGGTTTTACTTGTACGATGATGATGGATTCAGTGGACGAATGATTATTGTTGAGGAATTTGGAGGTTTTGTTGTTTCACATTTAAAGTCTTATAAAACAGCTCTTGGTGAAACTGCTAATTTTAATGATAAAACAACAGCTTTGAAAATAGAGTTAGGTTCTGATAATCTATATTATAAGTTTTGGGAAGATGATCACTTTTCTGGAAGATGTTTAGTTTTACGAACGACAGGAGGTAGAGCTGAAATAAGAAATTTGAAAGATTATCCACTTGCCGGTTCTTCCAAAAGTTGGAATGACAGAATTACTTCAATATCCATAGATGATAAGTTATAACTTTAATGTTATCTCCATTCTCATTCCATTAAAGAGCTAATGAGATTATCTAATTCGTTTCTAGGTAAATGAAAAACTATCATTTGGATCGACAAGATCAAGAATGAGTTAGTGTTTATTTTCTAGTAAAAAAGCGGCCACCTCTAGACAAAGAGATGGCCGCTTTTTAGGTTCCTCCTTTACTTTACTTGCTGGAAGGGGGTAAGGTCCCCCCCCTATAACAATTAAAGCCTGTCTCACGACAAGCCCTAACCAAACTTTGTTAACCTTAAATCTAATACTATTATGAAAAAACCACGATGCAAAGATACGTTCGTCAAGACCATTTGTCAAGTCTTTTGCAACTAATATATGTTAAGTAACATGCCGATGCTTGCCAAAAAGTGTTATACGGTATAAAACTCTATATATTACAATCAAAATCTTCTAATTTTAACGGCGATTCAATGCTTTTAGTGGAGATATAGCTTGCCGCATCTTTACGACGGGGAAGGGAGATAGTCGGAGCGGCTGGCTCGAAAATCGATCCCGCTCAAGTCACACATCTCTTGCTCGAGATATGCAACCATGACTGCCCTTAAGTATAATTGTTCGTGTCAACAAGCGATAAACATTCTTTTTACTATACATAAACCTATTTTCTACTTGATCTATTTCTAAATCATCGCCGTGGTCTGTATATTCTATGTCGTGGTCTGTATAAATCACGCCGTGGAATGTATAGACCACGCCGTGGTTTGTAGAATTATACAGTATGCGAACAAGAATTCATACGCTACAGGATAAGAATTCATATAGGGGCGGTACGTTTTTTACTTGGGGAAGAAGAACTTTACGGAAAGCAGACTTTATAAAACAATTAAAGCCTGTCTCGCGACAAGCCCTAATCAAACTTTGTTAACCTTAAATCTAATACTATTATGAAAAAACCACGATGCAAATATACAGACTTTTCAATTCCTGTCAAGATCTGTAATGCTAAATTATGTTTTGCGACATATAACAAAAATAAAAAGGCGCCTTCCTTTTAGAGAAAGACGCCCTTTCCATGATATACTAATCAAATATTAGTCTTGTAATTTAGCGCAAATGAACTCACGATTCAAACGAGCGATGTTACTAACGGAGATATTCTTCGGACATTCCATCTCGCAAGCGCGTGTGTTCGTACAGTTACCGAAGCCAAGCTCATCCATTTTAGCGACCATAGCTTTGGCACGGCGAGCAGCCTCGACTTTACCTTGAGGCAACAAAGCCAACTGGCTAACCTTAGCGGATACGAATAACATAGCGGAACCATTCTTACAAGCGGCAGCACAAGCGCCACAACCGATGCAAGCGGCAGCGTCCATGGCTAAGTCTGCGTCCTTCTTTGGGATAGGTATCGCGTTAGCGTCGGGTACACCACCTGTGTTGACAGATGTGAAACCACCCGCTTGGATGATTTTGTCGTAAGCGTAGCGGTCTACCATCAAGTCGCGGATAACAGGGAAACCTGCGGAACGCCACGGTTCGATCGTGATCGTCTCTCCATCGTGGAAACGACGCATATATAACTGGCAAGTCGTAGCTCCGGTTGCCGGTCCGTGCGGGTGTCCGTTTACATACAATGAACACATACCGCAGATACCCTCGCGGCAGTCGTGGTCGAATACGATCGGTTCCTTACCCTCGTTGACCAACTGCTCGTTCAAGATATCCAACATTTCCAAGAAAGAGACACTCTGATTGATCTTCTCAATTTTGTATGTCTCGAACTGTCCTTTCTCCTTCGGACCTCTCTGACGCCAAACCTTAAGTGTTACACTTATATCTTTATCCATGATTCTAATTTTTTCTGAGATTGATGATTATTACTTCTTGTAGTTACGTGTTTGAGGAACAACGAACTCATAGTTCAAATCCTCTTTCAACATGACAGGATCTTTGTCCTCGCCTTGGTACTCCCAGCAAGATACGTACATGAACTTATCGTCATGACGCAAGGCCTCACCTTCTTCTGTCTGGTGCTCCGTACGGAAGTGGCCACCACAAGACTCAGCGCGGTCCAAAGCATCGTGTGCCATCAATGTACCGATCTCGATAAAGTCGGCTACACGTAATGCTTTCTCTAACTCGGTATTCAAGTTGTCTGCGTTGCCTGGGATGAATACGTTGCTCCAGAATTCTTTCTTCAAGTCTTTCAGCATCTGGATAGCTTCTTGCAAACCTTTTGCGTCGCGTGCCATACCGATATGTTCCCACATGATATGACCTAGTTTGCGGTGGATAGTGTCTACGGTTTCTTTACCTTTGACGTTCATCAATTTTTGGATACGGTCCTTGATGGCCTTTTCTGCCTCGACGAACTCCGGCAGATCCGTGCTGAAGCGAGGAACTTGGATTTGGTCGGACAAATAGTTCTGGATCGTGTATGGTAATACGAAATAACCATCGGCCAATCCCTGCATCAAAGCGGAAGCACCTAAACGGTTCGCTCCGTGATCGGAGAAGTTTGCCTCACCGATAGCGAACAGGCCCGGAATGGAGGTCATCAACTCATAGTCAACCCACAATCCACCCATTGAGTAGTGCAATGCCGGATAGATCATCATCGGAGTCTCGTATGGATTATCGTTCGTGATCTCTTCGTACATATCGAACAAGTTACCGTATTTCTGCTTAACGACTTCTTTACCTAAACGATTGATCGCGTCGGAGAAATCCAAGAATACGGCCAAGCCCGTGCTGTTCACGCCGAAGCCTGCGTCGCAACGTTCTTTAGCGGCACGAGAAGCCACGTCACGAGGAACCAAGTTTCCGAATGCCGGATAACGACGCTCCAAATAATAATCACGGTCTGCCTCGGGAATATCTTTACCTTTCTTCGTTCCGGCCTGTAGAGCTTTAGCGTCTTCCAGTTTCTTAGGAACCCAGATACGGCCGTCGTTACGCAAGGATTCGGACATCAAAGTCAATTTAGATTGGAAGTCACCTTTCACCGGTACGCAAGTCGGGTGGATCTGAACCATACAAGGATTAGCGAAGTAAGCGCCTTTCTTGTAGCATTGCCATGCGGCAGAACCGTTAGATGCCATAGCGTTGGTAGACAAGAAGAACGTATTAACGTAACCTCCCGTAGCCACGACTACAGCGTGAGCGGCATAACGCTCGATCTTACCTGTAATCAAATTTCGGGCGATGATACCACGAGCACGACCGTCTACCTTAACTACATCCAACATCTCATGACGGGTGTACATCTTAACCTTACCCAAACCGATCTGACGGCTCAACGCTGAATAAGCGCCTAACAAAAGCTGCTGACCCGTCTGGCCACGGGCGTAGAACGTACGCGATACCTGAGCGCCACCGAATGAACGGTTATCCAACAAACCACCATATTCGCGAGCGAAAGGAACGCCTTGAGCCACGCACTGGTCGATGATTGAGTTAGAAACCTCAGCCAAACGATAAACGTTAGCCTCACGAGCACGGTAGTCACCTCCTTTGATCGTATCGTAGAACAAACGGTAAACAGAGTCACCATCATTCTGGTAGTTCTTAGCGGCGTTGATACCACCTTGAGCGGCGATAGAGTGCGCACGGCGGGGAGAATCTTGGATACAGAAGTTCAACACGTTGAATCCCATCTCTGCCAAAGACGCTGCAGCGGAAGCTCCAGCCAAACCTGTACCGACTACGATAACATCCAAACGACGCTTGTTAGCGGGGTTCACCAATTTCTGGTGATTTTTATAATTAGTCCACTTCTCAGCCAATGGGCCTTGAGGTATTTTAGAATTTATTTCAGACATAATGATTTAATTTCAAAAGTTCTTAATTATAAAACCTGTAGCTTGCAATTAAGCACCTACTCCGTTTAGGAAGAAGATGATAGTAATGATCGCGAAAAGTCCGCAAATAACCGTAGCTACGATCTTAGAGATACATTCCCAACGGTTCATCCAGACCGTGTTATTCCAACCGATCGTTTGGATAGCGCTCCAGAATCCGTGAGTCAAGTGGAACCACAAAGCCACGTACCAGATCAAATAAAGAACAGTGATCACGGCATTACCTTGGAAGTAAAAGTTGATAAAAGCGGCTCCGTCTTGTGGAGATACCATATTTGGGCCCAATGCTACTTCGTGATGGCCGATCAACTCGGCGAACATCATCTTATACCAGAACTGGCTGAAATGCAACAGCATGAACAGGATAACGATCAAACCCAAAACGAACATGTTCTGAGATGCCCATTCCACGCCTTTCGGACGAGCGTTGATAGCGTAACGGTCGTTACCACGTGCCTTACGGTTTTGCAAGGTAAGAATGATAGCGTACACGAAGTGGATCACAACACCTGCGGCCAATACGAGAGTAGCTGCGACAGCGTACCAATTAGAGCCCAACAGCGAACAAACCATGTTATAAGCCTCTCCGGAGAAAACGGCCGCCACGTTCATCGACAGGTGGAACAATAAGAACAGAACAAGAAAGAGGCCTGATATACTCATTATCAGCTTCTTCCCGATAGAAGAATTAAGTAACCACATAAGATAATAATTTAAGTTATTTAATTGTATTTAGAAATTTCTACTTAAACTATGTAATTATCACGCAAAGGTATGCTAAATCCATATATCGCGCAAACGATTAAAGAAATATTTCTGCATTAATGGGAGAGGTCAGAGCATGTGCTCCGATACATGAAATAATGCGGAAGGATTCGAATGGGTCATGGCATTTTTACATAGGGATCAAGTTCACAATCTTATTGTTTGCGATCGCAATCTTGGTTCTTGTGCTTTTTTCATATAGGAGCGACAAGTATGGCAACCTGTTCGGGCAGGTAGAGAAATTGATTCCGCATCATCCGGGCAGTGCTTTCTATGCATTTGATGACTGTTAGCGTTAATTAACATATTGTTTATATTCGTATTACGAATATTTCGTATGTTTGCGAAGCCGACGTAATTAAGGTTGGTAAGCGTGTGTAATAACGGTATAAATAACTTTAAAACTGATTGAAAATGAGAAATGCGATTATGAACACAATGATCATCCTGTTCGCTTTGGCGATGTGCGTAGGATGCGGACAGTCTTCGGAACAAAAAGAAAAAAGTGTGCCGACAGATGTAACAAAGGCAGAAAAACAAGAACAAGTACAGGTGGAAGCGGAGGACGAAGATACGCTGGAAAATGGAGAGCAGGTATTTAGGGTGGTAGAAGTGATGCCGAAGTTTCCCGGCGGTGATGCGGAGCTTTTGAAATTTATAGCCAAGAATGTAAAGTATCCACAAGAAAGCCAAAACAAAGGAGAGCAAGGCCGTGTGATTTGTTCGTTTGTGGTAACGAAGGATGGAACACTTACGAATTACAAGGTCATTAGAGGAATCTCCCCGGCATTAGACCAAGAGGCGGTTCGAGTTTTGCAAATGATGCCTCGTTGGACACCGGGCACGCAAAGAGGCGAGCCGGTAGCCGTGAAATATACGGTGCCGATCACATTTAAGTTGCAATAATTCACGATTGCAGGTCTTGTGATTCTTATTTAATGTTAATTAACGTGCCTTCCGCATGCCGTTTACGACTATTTCGTAGCTTTGTGGATATACATTAATAAAAGGATAAGATTTATGGAGAAGCTAACGATGCAGGAAGAAGAGGCGATGCGCTGGATTTGGCGGATCGGTCCTTGTTTTGTGAAAGATGTGCTGGCCAAATACGAGGATCCGAAACCTCCTTATACGACGCTCGCTTCCGTAATCAAGAATCTAGAACGAAAGAAATACGTGAAGGCGAAACGTTATGGAAATACGTATGAATACCGTCCTTTGATAGAGGAAACGGAATATAAACGTACGTTCCTTGGCGGCGTGGTAACGAATTATTTCGCTAACTCGTATAAAGAAATGGTTTCTTTCTTTGCGAAAGATCAGAAAATCTCTACGGATGATCTAAAGGATATCATCGATTTGATTGAGAAAGGAAAAGAATAACCTAAATCCCACATACCATGACACCGGAATTTGCCTACTTATTGAAGGTAAATGTAGCCTTTGTACTCTTTTACGCCTTCTACCGGTTGTTCTTCTATAAGGACACGTTCTTCAAGCTACGTCGTGCGATATTGCTGGCGTTCTTTGGCTTGGCTCTGTTTTATCCTTTGCTGAACATCCAAGATTGGGTAAGGCAACAAGAGCCTATAGCAGATGTGATTTATATGTATTCCGCTATGTTGCCTGAGGCGACGGCGAAAGCGGATGCCGCGGCGTCCATGGATTGGTATGGATGGCTGCTGGGATCTTTGGGATTTATTTATTGGGGGATCGTAGCACTCTTATGCGGACGTTTTCTCGTGCAATTAAGCAGTATCTTATGGTTGGCTCATACCTGTGAGCGTATTATTATTCATGAAACTCCGGTTTATGTGTTGCGGAAGGCCGCCGGACCATTCTCCTTTTTCCGTATGGTCTTCTTACACCCGGAGAGTCATTCGGATAAGGAAACGGATGAGATATTGACACATGAATGTACGCATGTATCTCAATGGCACTCGATTGACGTGATCTTGAGCGAGATGATGTGTATGGCTTGCTGGTTTAATCCTTTTGTATGGTTATTGAAGCGTGAGGTTAGGCATAATCTGGAGTATCTGGCGGATAACACGGTGATCCAGTCCGGTTATGATAGTAAGAGCTATCAATACCATTTATTGGGATTGGCCCACCATCAGTCTGTTACTACCTTGTATAATAGTTTCAATGTTCTGCATCTGAAGAACCGGATTATGATGATGAATAAGAAGCGAAGCCCGGGTATCGTACGTACGAAGTACCTGATATTTGTTCCATTGGTAGGAATCTTGATGCTGTTAAGTAATATCGAGGCGGTAGCCCGTTTGACGGTCCGTCTGGCAAATGAGGCTACGGTCTCGAACGCTATGGTGACGGCTACGGACGTTTCTTCCAAATCCCGTGAGATGGACGAGCAAGTATTTACCGTGGTAGAGAAGATGCCTAGTTTCCTGGGTGGGGATGCGGAGTTGCTGAAATACATAGCCACGAATATAAAGTATCCGAAAGAGAGTCAGGATAACGGGGAGCAAGGGCGTGTAATCTGCTCGTTTATTGTTGGGCGTGATGGTTCCGTCAATAATCCGGAGGTGCTTCGAGGAGTGACTCCTTTATTGAATGAGGAGGCCGTAAGGGTAATCAACACTATGCCTCGCTGGAATCCGGGAATGCAACGTGGAAAGGCGGTCGCCGTGAAATATACGGTCCCGATTACGTTCCGTTTGAAAAGTCCGGTAGTAGAAACGAAGGAAGAGACTTTGACGGTAGTGGACGTGATGCCGCAATATCCCGGAGGGGATCATGAATTATTAAAGTTTATCGCTCAAAGCATAAAGTATCCGACGGATGCGCAGGAAGCGGGAGTGCAAGGTCGTGTGATCTGTTCGTTTGTGGTAGATAAGAAAGGAAATATCGTGGAACCTAAAATCATACGGGGGATAGATCCCTCCTTGGATGCGGAAGCTTTGAGAGTCATCGGAATGATGCCCCGGTGGACTCCCGGTCGTCAGGACGGAAAGGCGGTCCGCGTCTTATATACGGTGCCTATTACTTTCCGGTTACAGTGAAATAAGAATAGAGGCTATGTTAGTCGCTTAATCAGTAATCTTAAAAATATACAGATATGAATGCGAAATGTAATTTAGTTACAGTTCTGTTACTTTGTTGCCTTATTTTTCCCGGGAATGCTCAAGAGTTTAATTGGCAAGACTTGGTGAACCGTAAGCAATATGCGGCTGTGATCGCCCGTGCCGATAGCCTTACCCCGGCTGATTCTTCCGATTATGAGGTGATGAATGCTATCGGGCAAGCCTACGAGGGGATGCTTCGTTACCGGCAAGCCTACGACTATTATCGTCTTTGCCTCTCCATGGACACGACTAATCTGGATATTTTAAATACGTTGGCCCGAACGGCTACGAACTTGGGCAAGGCGAAAGACGCTGAGCGGTATTTCCACAAGGTATTAGCGGCCGATAGCCTAAACTTCTATGCTAATTATCAATTGGCCCGGTTGTATTTCCAGTTGGGCGAATATGAGAGGGCGGTTGATACGTATGAGAAACTACAAGCCCGGAATGAGGACAATACGGCCTTATACCGGGCGATCGGCGATTGTTATTCCCGGCTGGAGCAATACCCGTCCGCGACGATCGCCTATTTTCAAGCGTATAACTTGAACCGGGAGAATGCGGGACTGGCGGGTGCTTTGGTAAATACATTATATCGTATGGGTGTCGGTAGTCCGGACTATATATTAGAAGGGGTAGCGATTTGCGATACCGCCTTGATCTACAATCCGGGGAATCGCCAGTTATTACGCAGTAAAGCTTTGGGCTTGTATATGGCAAAACAATTCGCTCAGGCTGATTCCATTTACTCTGGTTTGTTGGCTGATGGTGATTCCACCTACCTTACCTTGAAATATGGGGGAGCCTCGAAGTATTATGCCGGTCTGTATATGCCCTCGGTAGATATCTTGGATATGGCATATGAGCAGGATACGACCTCGGTCGAGGTATGCCTCTTATTGGGTTCCGCCTTGGGTAAGACGTATGACCGGAAGCGGGCTTACGACTTATTTGACCGGGCGGAAAAGGGATTGGAACCCAATCGTTTCTTGGTAAATCAGTTATTGGCCTTCCGTGCGGAGACTTACCAAAAGGATGGGAGATACAAGGAAGCGTCCCGTCTCTACTATGAGGCATGGAAGAAGAATCCGGAACGACTGGATTTCCTGGCGGCGATCTCGCATATGTATAGTGAGATTGACGTGTCTAAATTCCAGAGCGAGGAGGATCGCCAGCGAGGGCTTTTTATCTTGGTACTTTATATGAATGAGAGCTTAAAGAAAAAAGCGGACGAGAGGACGATGGTGTTTAGCCGGGCGCTTCTGCAATCCTTCTATGAGGATATGTTTTTCCGTAATGTGGCGGAGGAGACTATGATAGACCCGGATGGGAAAAAGAGCAAGATCTCTATCGTGGATTTGCGTAACCTGATCAATCAATTGCCGGAGGAATCGGAGATGGTCATGGAGATTCGTGCCATGAGCGCCAGAAGCTCGGGTAAGATAGAGGAGGCGGCCCGTCTGCTTTATCGAGCGTGGAAGGTGAAGGGTACTCGTGTAGAATTGCTTCGTGAGATCGCGAACCTATATAGCCATCCGGATATCTCCGGATTCAAGAATGCGGAGGAGCTACAGAGAGGTGTATTCGCTCAAGTGACTTACGCAAAGGAACTGTTGAAAAACGAGTCGGATCTGAGTAACCTGACTTTTACCCGGCCTTTCTTGGAGTCATTAAATTCGGATATGTCCAAACGGGGTATCACGGAGCAAACCATGCTGGCTCCAGATAACCGGAAAAGCCAGCTTTCTATAGATGAACTCCAATCTCTGATCCAACAATTGCCAGAGACATCCGATGAGGTAAAAGAGATGATACGGATGATGAACAAAGAGAAAGCGCTAAAGAGCAAGAAATGACATCGAACGAAAGACTTTAAACATTATGAAAATGAGAAAGTTAACTACGAACGCAGTGGCTATGCTGCTCGCTTTAGTCGGATGTATGGGATGTGGCAATCGGTCCGCTTCCTCTGTCGATAACCTTATAAGGGTTGATGTCATGGCCGATTATCCGGAAAAGGAACTGATACTTCAAGACCTCATGGACGTGGAATACATCGCGTTGGAAACCACGGATGATTTTATAACTAAAGGTGCCGTGAAAGCGATCGGAAAGGATATCATGCTGGTGACGAATCGGGGCAGTGATGGGGATATTCTTGTTTTCGATAGAAACGGAAAGGGACTAAGGAAGATAAACCGTTTAGGGCAAAGCGGTGAGGAATACACGCAGCTTACAGGGCTTGTCTTGGATGAGGATAACGATGAGATATTCGTCAAGGATAATCCAGCGAGAAAAATAGGTGTCTATGACTTATTAGGAAACTATAAAAGGAGTTTTAAGTTCACGGATACCAGTTATTATAATTATATATTTAATTATGATCGTGATCATTTGATTTGCTATAAGAGTTATCCATCGGAAAAAGGCAAGCGGGAGTGTCATTTGATTATTTCCAAACAAGATGGCCGTATCATTCATGAGATCCAAATTCCCTCTAAGGGGACTGAGACTCCGGTTGTAACAGAAGGGGAGTTTATCATTACGCCGGAATTTTATCTTACGTTCCCGGATCGGGATAAATGGATACTTGTCAATACATCGTCTGATACCATATTCCATTACTTGCCGGATGGTAATCTGAGTCCTTTTATCGTAAGAAGCCCTTCCATATCCTCCATGGATACGAAAGTCTTTCTTTTTCCAACCGTCATCACCGATCGCTACTGTTTTATGAGAACCATGAGAAAAGAGGTTGACTTTACGACGTTTAAAGGTTTCCTTGGTGAAGATCTGGTGTATGATAAACAAGAAAATGCCTTATTCAGCTATATTCTATACAATGATGATTTCATCAATAAGGAAGAAGTCTCTCTAACATCAGAGCCAAGAAACCCCGAAATAGCTATCTGCCAAACTCTAGATGCCCCGGACTTAGTTGAGGCTTACGAGAAAGGCCAGCTAAAAGGAAAGTTGAAGGAGATCGCCGCAAACTTGGATGAAGAGTCGAATCCTGTGGTCATGCTGCTGAAAAAGAAAAAGTAATATATTGCTCCGGCTGCTACCTTGCTGGAAAAAAGTAAGTTGATGGCTATATTATTTTTTGATAAACACGTACATACTTGATTCATAATACGTAAATCGATTTTAGCGAGAAATGCCTATTAATTTTAGGGAGGCCGTATCAAATACTATCGATTGCCCACTTATGTTCCGGAAATAAAATGTTCCTCTCTTGTTGAAATAGTTCTCCGATAACCTATACATTCCATAGCGAATAAGTATTTATTCTTAAATCAGCGCCGTGAACTGTATAAACCACGCCGTGGAATGTGCAGACCACGCCTTGGTTTATACAGTTCACGGCATGGTTTATAGAATAGATGAGATAGCGATAAACTTTATATATAGGTAAACATACGTTTTATTCTAGATGAATCCGTTTGCGTTTTCGAGTAAACCAGCTACATTTGCCGGAAAGAATATCTAGATGAGGAAGTTCCTTTTATTGTGGTTGGTTGGGTTGATGTTGGTGCCTTCTGTGATGGCTGAGCGGAAAAAGGTTGGCTTGGTGCTGGGAGGCGGTGGAGCGAAAGGTGTCGCTCATATCGGGGTGTTGAAGGTATTGGAGGAGGCCGGCATCCCGATTGATTATATTGCCGGAACCAGTATGGGAGCCATCGTTGGTGGCTTGTATTCCGTTGGCTATACTGCCGCTGAGATCGATAGCATGGTACGTTGGCAGGATTGGAGCATGTTGCTAAGTGACCGTGTGAAACGTAGTAACCTTACTTTTCCGGAGAAAGAGAATTCCGAGCGATATGTCTTTTCCCTTCCTTTTGGCCGGAGTAAAAAAGAGATAACGATCCAAGGGATGATAAAAGGTCAAAATCTCCAGAACCTTTTCTCTGATTTAACGATCGGTTATCATGATTCCGTGGACTTCAATCAATTGAATATACCTTTCGCTTGTGTGGCGTTGAATGTGGTGGACGGGCAAGAATATGTTTTCCATCATGGAAGTCTTCCGTTGGCTATGCGTGCCAGTATGGCGATTCCTGCCGTGTTTGCGCCGGTACGTTTGGATAGCATGGTGTTGGTAGATGGTGGGATCAAGAATAACTATCCGGCGGATGTCGCACGGGATATGGGGGCGGATATCATTATTGGCGTAGATCTGGGTACTAGCGACTTGAAACAGTTGGAGCGGATAAATACCCCTTGGGATATCGTAGGGCAGATCATCGCCTTGCATGGTTATGAGAAATACGGACCGAATAAGGAACAGACCGATCTGTTGTTCCGCCCGAATACAGACCCTTATAATTCCGCTAGTTTTGGGGAGACGGCCCTGGATACCTTGATTGACCGGGGTGAGCAAGTCGCCCGCAAGCAATGGGATGAGATTCTTGCCTTAAAGAAGAAGATTGGTTTATCCGATAGTTCGGATATGCACCGAAAGAGATTAGTACATTCCTATCCGGTAGCCCCTACCGATACGTTTCATATCCGGCGTGTCTTGTTTGAAGGTATAGATCCTCGTGATGAGAAATGGTTGACGCAAATCAGTGGCTTGAAAGAGAATAGCTTGCTTACCGTGAAGAAATTGCAGGAAGCCATGTCTATCGTGATCGGTACAAACCTTTACTCGAATGTAAGCTATAAATTAGTCGGCGAGAGGCAGGAGGATTTGGTGCTTACGGTACAGGAAAAATCAAATAGCGCGATTAATGTGGGCTTGAATTTTAATAGTGAGGATATCGTCGCCCTGTTGCTGAACGCAACTTTTGACAATCGGGCTCGTTACCATTCGAAGTTCTCCGTAACGGGAAGGATCGGGAAACGTATGTATGGGCGAGTGGACTATGCGATAGAGCGTAATCCCTTGCGTAACATCAACCTGTCTTACATGTTCACGTACCATGATCTCGACGTCTATAACCGGGGGGATAAAATCGTGAATACGACGTATCGCCATCATTTCGTGGAACTTGGATATTCGGACATGAACTGGCTGAATTTCAAGTTGAAGCTAGGAGCCCGTTATGAGTATTTTGATTATAACTCATTCCTTTATACGGCGGAAAACCAAAAGTATCAAGTAAAACCGGAAGGCTTTATCAGTTACTTCGCTCAGGCCCATCTGGAAACCTTGGACCGCCGTTACTTCCCGAGTAAAGGCGTTTCTCTGCAAGCGGATTATTCCATTTATACGGATAACTTCGTGACTTATAAGGGACATACCTTCTTCTCCGCTTTGAAACTCAGTTTCCTTTCAGTATTGCCGCTGACTACCCATTTGAGTCTGTTGCCGTCTATCGATGGTCGCGTGTTGATCGGGAAAGATCCGGCTTATCCCTTTTTGAATGTGGTGGGAGGCGATATGCCGGAAAGGTACCTTCCCCAGCAGTTACCGTTCGCGGGGATCAATCGGATGGAGATATTCGATAATTCCGTGGCGATCGTCCGTTTGAACTTACGTCAGCGTATCGGGCAGCGGCACTATATCTCATTGATAGCCAACTATGCGATCCATGAGGATAATTTCTTCGACCTGCTCAAGGGAGAAAGTGTATGGGGAGGCAGCATCGGTTATGCCTATAATAGTATGTTCGGTCCGATGAATACGAACTTCGGATTGTCGAACCGGAATAATAACCTGCAATTTTATCTGAATCTGGGTTACAGTTTCTAATATTTCTTACATTTGTAAGGATTAAAAATAGAAAGTTATGAATGAACAGATCATAGAGTTCTTGACAGAGTTGAGGAGCCATAACAATCGGGAATGGTTCCAAGACAATAAAAATCGTTACGATGCGCTACGTAAGGGGTTTATCGATGAGGTACAAGATTTAATAGGTCGTATCTCCTTATTCGATCCCGAGGTAGCCGGGTTGGAGGCGAAAGATTGTTTGTTCCGGATATACCGGGATATCCGTTTCTCTCCGGATAAGACTCCTTATAAATGTCATTTCGCCGCTTACATCTCCCAAGGTGGTCGTGCCAGCGAACGGGGTGGTTATTATATCCATCTGGAGCCGGGAGGTTGCTTGCTTTCCGGAGGTGTATGGTGCCCGCCACCTGCGCTATTAAAGAAACTTCGTCAGGATATATACGATCATATCGAGGAATTTACGACTATTATCGAGGAACCTACATTTAAGAAAACATTCCCGGTGTTAGAGGGGGAGATGCTGAAACGCATGCCTGCCGGCTATCCAATGGATTCCCCTTATGGTTATATCATGAAGCATAAGGATTTCAGCGTGGTGTCTTATAAGCCGGATAATTTCTTTTACGCTACGGATTGGATGGATAAGGCGGTGGATGACTTTAAATTGTTATTACCATTCAATCGTTTCTTAAACTATACGGTAGATGAATATCTAGGGAGAGTTTAAATCTCCCTAGCCTAAGGAAGTAAGGCTGTTAGTTTCTCCAGCTGCGTCTTTAACTCTTCTTGGGTCGCCTTATCGGTTTCTGTCCGGTAGGCCGCCTGTAAGTTGGGTAAGAAAGGTAAGTAATGGGTATCCGCTATATACCGGGCTGCCCGGATACGGACGGCGGGTGAAGCGTCATAAAGCAATCCTTGTACCCATCGTTTGGCGTCCCATGAATGATGTGCTTCCAGCCAATCCAAGGCGGCAACCTTTTGCTCGCTTTCTCCGCTTAAAAGGATTTGAAAGGCTTTTTCTTCCTGCTTTAAATCATCGGTAGCCATTAATGATTCATGATTGAACAGGTCTGGACGTACGGCGGAGGATTGATAAGGGATAAAAGGCTTATTCAAGGTCCAACGTACCATCCGGGGGATCATCCACATCATGCCGGGAGTACCTTCGGGGTGGGCGATGGAACTAAAAACACGCCCTTTCCCGTAGTTATTGGCTACGAAGAATGGCTTACCGTTTGTCATATTAGCCGGGGCGTTTCCTTCCTCATGCACATCGCTTTCCATGATGGCAAGCGTGTTGCTTTGGATCGTATCAGCCGGATTGTTTATAAATACCGGTCCCTCATAGTAAATGACGAAACTCGTATCGCGGTCGGCTAATTCGGGGAATATCTTCTTACCCTCCTCGCATAAGGTGAATTTCGCTAATCCATGCCCTCGGTTGTCATGCTCGATGTCGATCGCTTGCTGTCCATTTAGCTGTATACAGGTGTAATCAGGAGTATTCGAGAATAGATAGGCTCCGGCACAGATCCCGACAGCCCCTTTACCTTTAGCGATGAAGTCCTTGATACGTTGTTGATTTAAGGTCCCTAGGTTTAAGTACTGACTTTTGCCACTTCCTCCCGGGATAATAATAGCGTCGATCGAATCGAGCACATTATTAGCTATATCTGCTGTAGTAATGGTACATACCTCCATTTCCGGGTCCAGCCGGATAGCGGCGACAGTTTCCCAAATACAGGTCTGTGCTCCTCCATGCCCATCGAATACACCCACCTTTATCGGCTGAGTACTAATCTCTTTTTTCGTGCTCTTGTTTTCCGGCACTGAGCACTGAACGCATAAAGCCAGATAGGCAAGAAATAAGATGGCGGTCGTTTTCATTTTACGGAGGATTTTAGGTTCTGTAGAATTCAATTTGCATTCTACCTTCGCAAAGGTAAGAATATATTTATTAATCAATAGATTTTTAATTTATTAAAAAAGCGGTGTCTAAAGTTTTCTTTTGAAAGTTACATCCGGCTGGTGGTAAATAATAGATATTTAAAAATCGGGGGAACTTACGATTTGGTTTACAATATGTCAGTAAACATAGGGGAATCGAAGGGAATGAAGGTCTTGAATGTGTTAAATATTGTGATATTGCTAACGATTTGTCACTTTGCTTTTGGTGATTGTCGGGAAACTTCCTTACTTTGCGGTACAAAATGATAGTAACCTTATAAATTAAAATAGTATGAAGACATCAGTTTGGGGTAAAAGTATTCTTGCGCTAGTTTTTACTTTCATGTGTAGTTTAGCGATAAGCGCAGCGTCTCCTAAAGATTATCTATATGATACAAAAGAGGAGAATGGTAAGATTATCTCTAAAGTGGTATTCTTACAGGAAAACGGACTGTTGAACAAACAGGTAAGATATGAGTTCCAGTACAACGAGAACGGCAAGGTTTCCGAGAAGAAAGCGTTTCGTTGGGATCGGACAAACGACGAATGGGTTCCATTCTATCAGATCACTTATCAATATGATGATCAAAGTGGAGAGATAAAGACAAATTACGGTATGTGGGATAAGAAAAAGAAAAACTTTAGCTTAAATGTCCAGAACATGATTATCCCGAGTACTAATTACGAAGAAATTTTCTCATAATACATACTTTAAATTAAGACTTTCATAGACAAATAGGGGAAAGGGGCGATTTGGTATCGCCCCTTTTCTTGTTTTTATCAGATGATTTTCTCCAAATCTTTCAAATTGTTAGCTACTTCCTCATCCGTTACCTCATAGTTTGTTAGATCACCGGATAGATATTGGTCGTAGGCGGCCATATCGATCAAGCCGTGCCCCGATAAGTTGAACAAGATCGTACGAGGTTTACCTTCGATCTTGGCTTGCTCTGCCTCATGGATAGCCGCGGCGATAGCGTGGGATGATTCCGGGGCCGGTATGATTCCTTCCGCTTGTGCGAATAAGGTAGCGGCCTTGAAGGTATCCAATTGCTTGATATCCACGGCGCTCATCAATTCGTCTTTCATCAACTGGCTGACGATGGAGCCGGCGCCATGATAACGCAAACCTCCCGCATGGATATTCGCTGGAGAGAAATTATGTCCCAACGTGAACATCGGGATTAATGGGGTATAGCCTGCCTCATCTCCGAAGTCATATTGGAATTGCCCTCTTGTAAGTTTCGGGCAAGATGCCGGTTCCGCCGCTATAACCCGGATATCCTTACCTTCCGTTAGTTTATGGCGCAGGAATGGGAATGTGATACCGGAGAAGTTGGAACCACCACCGAAACAACCGATAACGACATCGGGGTATTCGCCAGCCATTTCCATTTGTTTCTCAGCTTCCAGTCCGATAACGGTCTGATGCAGCATAACGTGGTTTAATACGCTACCTAATGTATATTTACAGTTCGGTGTCTGCATGGCCAGCTCTACCGCCTCGGAGATGGCGGTACCTAGACTACCTTGATAATTAGGATGGTCTGTCAAGATCTTACGTCCGGCTTTCGTACTCATACTCGGGGAGGCAACAACTTGTGCTCCGAAAGTCTGCATGATCGAACGACGGTAGGGCTTCTGGTGGTAACTAACCTTTACCATATAAACGGCAAGTTCCAAGCCGAAAGCTTTTGCCGCATAAGAAAGAGCGGCACCCCATTGTCCGGCGCCTGTCTCGGTCGTGATATTTGTCGTACCCTCTTGTTTACAATAATAAGCCTGAGCCAAGGCCGAATTCAACTTATGTGAACCGATCGGGCTTACACTCTCGTTCTTGAAATAGATATGAGCGGGCGTATCCAGCGCTTTTTCCAATCCAGTGGCACGAACCAACGGAGTCGGTCGCCATACCTTATAAAGCTCGCGTACTTCATCGGGGATCTCGATCCATGTGTCTGTCGTGTTCATTTCTTGATGAGAGACGCCTTTCGAGAATAGAGGATATAAATCTTCCTCCTTTAAGGGCTGTTTAGTTTGTGGATTTAAGATCGGCAGCGGTTTGTTCTTCATATCCGCTACGATATTATACCATGCCGTAGGTATATCTTTTTCTTCTAGCAAAAACTTTTTAGTACTCATTTTCTTTATCTGGTGTTTACAATATTAATCTAATTTGACCTTTAAGGCTTACAACTTGGAAGCAAAGGAACAAATAATATTTCGTTTCTTCAAATTGAATCCATAAAAATATATACATTCGCGGCTTATAAGGTAAGAAAAATAACAAACTGAATTATAATGAGACGGATTACCCTGTTGCTCGTGGGGATGCTAGCCTTATTTTCTACGACAGCGCAAAGAAAAAACTTCACTTACAAATTCTACGGCTTCGTCCGTGGAGATCTTTTCTACAATTCCCGGGCTAATATGGCTCCGATCGATGGGAACTTTTATCTCTATCCTTTGGATAAGAGTTTTGATGCGGATGGCAAGGATTTGAACGCCACGCCGAATGGCAGTTTCTATACGTTCACTTCCCGCTTGGGCTTGGACGTGACGGGTCCCGATATCGGCAAGGCTCGTTCCTCCGCTAAGATAGAGACGGACTTTGGCGGTTTTTCCGGTAGTAATACGATGTTACGTATCCGGCAGGCATACGTAAACTTGGATTGGGGAAAATCGGCGGTATTAGTAGGGATCACGTGGCATCCCTTGTTTGGCGCCGTGATGCCGGATGTCTTGAATCTTTCCACCGGAGCGCCGTTCCAGCCTTTCAACCGTAGCCCTCAGATCCGTTACCAGTATAAGGCGAATAGCCGGGTACAATTGACGGCTTCCGTGTTGTGGCAATTACAATACCTTTCCAGCGGACCGAAAGGAATGAGTGAGGATTATATCAAGAATAGTTGTATTCCGGAGATATTCGTGGGGGCGGATTTTACCCCTGCTGATGGCTGGTTGATGGGTCTCGGCGCTCATATGATCTCCTTGAAACCCCGTACTTCCACGGAATGGAAGGAGCAAACTTTTAAGGTGAACGAGCGAATGACCGCATTCTCTTACGAGGCACATTTGAAGTATAGCGGAAGATACTATACCTTTGCGGCGAAAACCTTGATGGCCTCAGCCTTGGATCATACCGCTTTATTGGGCGGTTACGGGGTGAGCTCGGTGGACTCCCGTACGGGCGAACAGGGATATACGCCTTTTCGCCATTCTACGACATGGGTGAATTTCGCCTACGGAACGAAATGGAGACCGGGAGTTTTCGTCGGATATACGAAGAATTTGGGAACCGGGAAGTCCTTGGTCTCAGCGGATAAGGTGTATGGTATGGGATTGGATATCGATCAATTAATAACCGTCAGCTTAAACGTATCGTATAATTTACCGCATTGGAAGTTCGGCTTCGAGTATTGTCCGGCGACAGCTTATTATGGCACGACCGACCTAGAGAGCGGACGTATCGAGCAAACACATGCGATAACGAATCATCGTATATTAGGTTTGATGATGTATTATTTTTAAAGATAGATTGACCGGAATGGAAATGAAACGCAACTTGCTTCTTTTGATCGGCCTATGTATGGCGGTATGCGTACAGGCGCAAAAGAAAAACTTCTCTTACAAATTTTACGGACAGGTACGTGGAGACTTGTTCTATAATTCCCGTGCGAACGCCGAGATCGTGGATGGTTTGTTCCACCTATATCCGAAGGACGTGGCGTTGGATGCGGATGGCAAGGACTTGAACGCTAGTCCGAACGGTAGTTTTTACCTGCTTTACTCCCGTTTGGGAATCGATGTACAAGGACCGAAGGTTGGTTCGGCCAAGACTTCCTTGAAACTGGAGGCCGATTTCCGGGGTTCGGGTAGCAATTGGGCGGTACTCCGTATCCGTCACGCCTATGTGAATCTGGATTGGGGCAAGTCCGCTGTCTTGATCGGACAGACGTGGCATCCTCTATTTGGCGAGGTCTTTCCACAGATGTTGAATCTTTCTACCGGCGCCCCGTTCCAGCCCTTTAACCGCAGCCCGCAAATTCGTTATCGTTATACGGACAATGGATGGCAATTGACCGGCTCGGTTCTATGGCAGTTGCAATATCTATCGGCCGGACCGAATGGAAAGAGTGAGGAATATATCAAGAATAGTTGCGTACCGGAAGTCTATCTCGGGGTGGATTATAAGAAACCCGGTTGGCAGGTAGGAGCCGGTATGGAAATCTTGTCGTTAGTGCCGAGAACGCAGAACGAGGTGGATGGCAAGATTTATAAAGTCAGCGAGCGGGTTACTTCCGTATCCGGCGAGGCGCACGTGAAATATCAGGACGCGAATTGGTTGGTGATGGCGAAAACATTGCTGGCTTCTAACTTGACGCAAACTTGTATGTTGGGTGGTTACGGCGTCACCTCTATCGACCCACGTACCGGCGAACAGGAATATTCGCCGTATCTCTTCTCCACTTCTTGGTTGAATATCGTGTATGGTAAGAAATGGAAACCGGGTTTGTTCTTAGGCTATTTGAAGAACTTGGGAGCGAATGAGGCACTGGTAGGCAAAACCTATGGCGTAGGTCTGGACGTAGATCAGGTATTTACGACCAACCTGCAACTTTCGTATAACCTCTCGCACTGGAAACTGGGTGTCGAATACAGCCCTTCCATCGCTTGGTATGGTAATGTAGACTTGCAAGACGGTGGACGGATTCATGACACGCACTCGGTAACTAATCATCGGATATTGGGCGTATTGATTTATATGTTTTAATTAAGACGAAAGAAGATCATGAGAATATGGGTAGTAGGCGCTAACGGTTTTACGGGAAGACGAGTTCTTTCTTGTTTATCCGGTACCGGGAAATATGAAGTAATGGGTTGCTCCTTACGTCCGGATATATTGCCGGGTTCGGGGGATTATAGTTTCGTTCAGATGGATATCAATAACTTCCCGGTTGTGGAGGATTTGTTTCGTACGTTTACCCCGGATGTCGTGATAAATACATCCGCTTTGTCCATTCCGGATTATTGCGAGACGCATCATGAGGAGGCGTATGCCACCAATGTATCGGCTGTCGAGCATTTAGCGGAATGTTGTATGCGGACAGGTAGCCGTTTACTACATTTCTCTACGGATTTTGTCTTTAATGGTGCGAGACGGGATTTGTATACGGAAGAGGATATGCCCGCTCCGATTAATTATTACGGGCAGACCAAGTATTTGGGTGAACGGGCGGTAATTTCCATTTGTGATAATTACGCCATTATCCGTGTAGTAGTGGTCTGTGGAAAGGCGCTTCCTGGACAACATGGCAATATCTTACAGTTGGTGAAAACACGTTTGGAGAATCAACAGGAAATCCGTGTGGTATCTGATCAGTGGCGTACGCCGACGTGGGTGGGTGATATAGCGAACGGAGTGGAGTTGTTATTACCTGCTACGCATCATGGTATCTATCATATTTGCGGGGATGAATGTCTCTCTATCTCAGAGATTGCCTATCGGGTAGCGAATTATTTCCATTTGGATCGTTCTTTGATCCATCCTGTCACTACTGAGGAGATGGATGAGACTACACCACGTCCCCGTTTCAGTGGATTAAGCATCGAGAAAGCCCGTAGGGATTTAGGCTATTCGCCTTTTTCTTTGGAGAAAGGCATGGAGGAATTACGCTAAAAAATAAAAAAGCGGGATAAGAGTGTCCTCTTGATCCCGCTTCCGCATATATAGAATTTACAAAGTTGTCTGTTATTTGATATTACCCACCTTTAACAAGTATTCGGCGATCTGTACGGCATTCAAAGCGGCGCCTTTTTTGATCTGGTCGCTTACGGTCCAGAATGTCAAACCATTCGGGTTACTGATGTCCTTACGGATACGACCTATGTAAACCGGATCATGATCCGCTACGAACAACGGCATTGGATAATCCTTGTTTGCCGGTTCATCTTGTAATACCACACCCTCAGCCTCGGCGAAAGCCTTGCGGGCTTCTTCCACACTGATCGGACGTTCTGTCTCTACCCAAGTAGATTCGCTATGCGCACGCATAACCGGTACGCGAACACAAGTAGCGCTCACCTCGATATCCGAGTGCATGATCTTGCGGGTCTCGTTATACATCTTCATTTCCTCTTTCGTATAACCATTTTCCGTGAATACGTCTACGTGAGGGATTACGTTATATGCCAATTGATAAGCGAATTTCTCTACTGTAGGCTCCTCGCCCTTTAATAGTTGCTCATACTGTTTTACCAACTCAGCCATAGCGGTAGCGCCCGCTCCACTGGCGGCTTGATAAGTAGATACGTGAACACGCTTGATATGAGATAAATTCTCGATCGCCTTCAATGCTACGACCATCTGGATCGTCGTACAATTCGGGTTAGCGATCACGCCACGAGGACGATTCAAGGCATCCTCCGGGTTTACTTCCGGTACGACCAATGGAACATCTTCGTCCATACGGAACGCACTGGAGTTATCAATCATCACCGTACCATGTTTCGTAATCGTCTTCTCAAACTCCTTAGAAGTACCACCTCCGGCTGAAACAAAAGCAACATCGATTCCCTTAAAGTCGTCGTTATGCTTCAGTTCCTTAACGGTATACTGTTTACCACGGAAGGTATAAACACGTCCGGCACTACGAGATGAGCCAAAAAGTACCAGCTCATCCATCGGGAAGTTTCTCTGGTCGAGTACACGCAGAAACTCCTGTCCTACGGCTCCACTTACGCCAACAATTGCTACTTTCATTTTGAGCACTGATTTAATTTGAATAATGTAAAATAGTTATAACTTTGCTGCGCAAAAGGGCTTTCGATTTTAAGCCTTTTAGGCCCCTTAGTTTACAGTTGTAAGTTATTGAGGTGCAAAGATAGAGAAATTTATAACTAAAACGATATAGCTATGAAACAATTATTATTATTATTTGCGTTTTTACTTCCTGTTTGTGCGTTCTCCCAGCAAAAGGGTGCTATTCGTATCAATGAGATCATGGCTGATCCGAAAGGATTGACCGCTTTTCCCGAGACAGAGTATGTTGAACTGTATAACACGATGGACGAGTCTGTCCAGTTGGATGGTTGGCAATTTATGTATGGTGGAAAACGAACGAGACTGATGTCGCTCTCACTACCCGCCCAGGGTTATGTCGTGTTATATCGATCTGGGAATGATATATATGTAGATCCAGATGGTTTGGGATTAGCCTTGGAGGACTTCCCTCGAAATCTAGCTAATGCAGGAAAAGACTTGGCTCTATATAGTCCTTCCGATGTCCTTATAGATGAGATCGTATATGAGAAAGCGAAAAAAGGGATTGCTTGGGAACGTTCGGTCGATGGATTATACTTGTCGAAGGATACTCGGGGAGGTACGCCCGGTTCGGCTAATTCATTATCACAGATCGAGCCGTCAGATCCGGATACGCCTGTTGAAAAGCCTGTTATACCCCAACTAATCGCTATCCAGCCTTTTTCCGAATCTGTTTTCCAATTGCAGTATGATAATCCCGTGGATATCAGTAATGCCGTATTTTCTATTCCCGGTATAGGAAAGGCATCATGTATCGTTTATGCGGATGATACGAAGGTGAACGTGAATATAAGTTTTGAGAAGGAACTGGATTTAGGAGTAGAATATCGTCTGTCTTGTTCGGGTTTGAAAGATGCTAAAGGGAATGAGATTCCGGATGATACGGCTACCGTCTTATTAGAATATGAGGGAAAACCCGAGAACCCGGAAGAACCAGAAACACCGGTAACCCCTTCTTTTCCTTCCGGCTGTGTATTGATTAATGAGGTGATGGCCGATCCAAAGGGACAAGAGGCTTTCCCCGAAACGGAGTATGTGGAACTTTATAATACGACAGATAAAACCGTGGAATTAAAGGACTGGTCGTT
Source organism: Parabacteroides distasonis (assembly GCF_004793765.1). Lineage (GTDB taxonomy): Bacteria > Bacteroidota > Bacteroidia > Bacteroidales > Tannerellaceae > Parabacteroides > Parabacteroides distasonis_A. The sequence goes on from NZ_SRYM01000019.1 coordinate 28,808, forward strand.
CTTATACGGCGGTAAACCTACGGTTTTGCCTGTTATGTCATTAGAGGCGGACGGATATGTGGTGCTCTATCGATCCGGAAGGGACATCCATATTGATGATGCGGGGCTGGATCTGCCTTTGGATAAATTCCCCGCTTCCTTGGTGAATACCGGAAAGGAACTGGGTTTATCAGATCCCTCGGGAAAAGAGATAGATCGAGTGATTTATGAGAAAGCCAAACCCGGTATCTCTTGGGAGCGTTCCGGAGATGGTTTTCATTTATCAACGGATATACGGGGCGGTACACCGGGTTCTGTCAATTCTTCCTCTACTGACGATCCGGAAACACCGGATAAGCCGGATACTCCTGGTAAACCAGAGGTTCCTGTAGAAATGATCATCTTGCCTAATGAGATCGTGTTTAACGAATTACTGCCGAATCCCTATCCGGGCGGAAGTGAATATATTGAGCTTTATAACCGTTCAGATCGTACGCTTACCCTATCGGGATTATCTGTTGCCACCCGAAAATCGGACGGGACATTGAGTATGCGTTATCCCTTATCCTCTATCTCGTCACTGTTGGAGCCGGCGGATTATGCGTTATTGACGAAAAGTATAGAAGGGGTAGAGGATTTTTACTTGATATCTTCACCCAAGGCGATGCATGAGTTGAAATTGCCGGTCTTGGCGAATACTTCTGCCTCATTGGTCTTGTTCCGCTCCAAAGATGAGGAGGTGATCGATGAGGTTCGTTATTCTTCCAAGTGGCATGCTCCTTCCGTAAAGAATGAGAAAGGTATCGCTTTGGAACGGATAGATCCGGATGGTGACTCGCAAAATGAGGCGAATTGGACTTCCGCTTCGGCGACGGATGGATACGGAACGCCCGGTTATCGGAATTCTCAATACGGGATACAAGGTGAAGGTGAGGTCACGGGTATAGAGTCTCCCGTTTATTCAGAAGTGACGAAGGAATATACGATTCATTATCATCTGGATCAATCCGGCTATACTTACCGTGCATGGGTATTCGATACCGCAGGAAAACGAGTCTGTGAGATCGTTAATCATGAATTGTTGGGGATAGAAGGAAACTTGGTCTGGGATGGTATGGCGGTAAGCGGTTCCAAGGTAAGGACTGGCGTGTATATCTTTTATGCGGAACTGGTTCATCCTCAAGGTGTCGTTAAGCGGTACAAAGAAGTGTTTTTAGTGAAATAACCTACTATGTAAAATATAATTACTATTTTGGGCATGAGTAATTTCGAAAGAAAAAGAGAAGAGTATAAAGAGGCACGAGAGTTAATGAAGATACTTGCTGTTTCTTCACACTCCTCGCGGAAAGCGTTGGATAAGGGGTGATTAATAGACCGCTTTATACCACTCAAGATCCTTGTACCATTCATTCAGCTTGGGCAAGGCTTCTTGGGGGACGTAGATAGATAAGCCGCTATATTTATTGACCGGCAGATAGCTTCCATACGGATACGGATAAGCATAAACCGCCTTGGGTGTAGTTGCCTTGTAAATAACCGCCTTTTCCATGTTCCGCTTGAATGCGTTATATTGCTCCTCCGTGGCCAGACGGCTCACGTAATCATCGAAATCATATAAGGCATGATAATTCGGCGTTAAATACTCCATGATCTGCAACTCGCTAGCGGGCACGGCGAAAAGATCACTTTCGGTCTTACCCTGGAATAGGGTATGGCAAGTAGCGGCCAATTCATCCAATTCGTCGCTTTTTATGACTGAGATCGTTCCTGCCTCACTTTGATAATACGTATAAAACTTTGTTGCTATCCCCACCACATCAGCTTCTTTCTTGAACATATCCCCCATGATCGTTTGGTATGGGAAGCCATTGGCCAGTATCTCCGTGGGCGAGCCGATAATATAATCCGCGCATCCCCGGAAAGCGTAAGCTACTTCGGCGCACGACATATAACAAGCGTCGAACAAAAGAAAATCAAAATGATACTTCGATAAAGCGGAGGCCAGATCATTGATCTCCATGAAATTATTCTTCCCGTCTTGCCCGAAAGAACGCAGATAACTATAGATATCCGAAGGTAGCCAACCCGTTCCGTGGCTCCACAGTACTAACCCGTAACTATCCGCCGGGTATTCCTTTTGTACCTTGTCGATTATTTGCGTCAGCGTCTCGGTAGAGGCTGAGTTCTGGTTCGAGTCGTAGGTCTCGAGCACAATCTGCTGGATGGTATCCGCTTCCAGCTTTAATTGGAAAAGCTGGGGAACCTCGTTCTGCTTATCCGTATAGATCAACAAATTGCCGTTGTTCAATCCATCTTGCTCAATACCTTCCTTTATCGCTTTTAAGTTTTGGCTCACGTATCCACTCAAGCTATTATTCCCCGCGAAATAGATAAGAACCGTACGAGGGGCGGTAGTAGGGATAACAATCTCCTTTTTATCGCAAGCGACAAATGAAAGGAGTGACAGGAAGAATATTACGATATATTTAGCCTTCATGAGTCATATTCTGGATTTATCTTACAAAGATAACGTTTTTCATTTGAAATCATGGATATTATATAAGTTAACGTATGAATGAGCTGATAAATAATATTTATATCTGTACGGTTTTGTCTTTTAAATAGGTCTAATGAATCGGGAGATATTTTCAACCATTAAATACTGCAGTTCCCTTACTCGCCAACCGCATCATTAGCCCGTTGCGCATCGTCCGTTGCGCAACGGTATGCCGGCAGACTAGCTACTTGATTATTTTAGGCTTTGTGTTTAAGAAGTTGAATAATTGATGTTTATAGTTTTTATGGTGTAAAAACAAAAGTTTTCATATTGGAAAACTCTTGTTTTCTCATAGGGAAACTTTTGTTTTGTGCTTACGAAACTTTAGTTTTCCCTGAGAGAAACTATTTGCTCTTTTTTAAAATCATTGAATATTATGTGTTTTCATCCTTTAAAGAACGGACTGAGCGAGGAGATTGGCCGAAATTAGCCCTGCAGAAGTGCGAGAAGTTAGAAAGCGACTCGAAGCCATACTTGTAACAAATCTCGGATATGGAAAGTTCGGTCATGATAAGGTCGTTATGAATGTCTTGGCATTTGCGTTTCAGCATCCATTGATAAGCGGGCTCTCCGAACGTGTCCTTGAAGATACGGCGGAAAGTGGGTACGCTGTAACCTCCCAATTGGGCGAAGGTCTCCACGTCTTTCGCCTTTTGGTAGTTCTGCATCACGAAATACTGGAAACTGTGGCTATACCGGTAAATCGGGGCGTAAAACGCGGCTAGCTCCTTGATGGGGTAGTAGCAGTTCAACAGGTAGACCATCTCCGAGCGTTTGGCTTGCATCAGTCCGGAGCATCTTAAATCATCGTTGAGGAAAAGCTTCATACCCTCGATGAAGAGTTGTATCGGTGGAACCATCGTCATGACGATGGGTTGCTGGCGCTCGGTCTCCACGATGGAGATGCCTTTGTTGAAACGGTTGTCGCATATGTTTTGCGGACGCTCGAAAAGATAGATGATACATTCGGTATAGTCGAGTATCTTGCACTCCACTTTCGAGCCGATCGGTTGCAATACGAACTGTCCGCCCCGGAACGTAGTGTCCGGATGCTCCTCGCTGTTCAGCCAGATTTCTCCCTTGATCAGGAAGAATACCATGTTCTGCATGCATCTTGTCTGAGGGATCACGTACCCTTTCGGATAAAGACGATACTTGAATATATCCCTTTGGTAGAAACTACAAGAGGAACAGTCGGTATATTTGGTGCAGCGATGGTCGGTTAACATAATTGGTGTCTTTATAATTTTACTTTCTTTGCCTTGCCCTCGCTCTCGTTGTGAAAGCGATCTACGGCGGTCACCACGTAATGATATTTGATCTTACCTTTCTCGTAAGGCATCAAGTAGCCGGTTTCCCGGGTGATAGCCACGATCTTCGAGGGGTCGCTCGTGTCTATCGGTTCTTTGTCGTTAAAGCGATAAATCACGAAATAAGAGGCTAGCTCCGGATTCGTGGGGCTTTGCTCCGCTTGCCAATGTAACAAGAAGCCTTTAGGTGTCCATTCGGTCTTTAGCTTGCTTACGTCTTTTGGCGGACGGTTATGCATATGGGTATAGGCCGGGATAAGTGCCGGGTAACGGTGATAGTTCCGTTTCAGGCTGTCGGCTACGCCTTTGTTATTCCATAGAATCTCGTTGGCGGGCCAGAAACAATTGCCGCTTACGTGAGATAAGGTGCGTTCGTAACGCATCTTGCGGGTTAATTGGTCCGCTTTCATGGTGCGGGCCACGTCTTGACCGATATACAGGTGTCCGCCGTTGGCGTTTTTGTCCCACCATTTGATAAGCGTGATGTAATCTGCCGCCGGGTGTCCGATCTCCCAATAGATTTGGGGGATGTTATAATCGATCCAACCTTGCTGTACCCAATAGGTGATATCGGCGTAGAGGTCGTCGTAGTTTTGTAGGCCGTTGGTGTTGCTACCCGATCCGTCTGTGGTACTTTTCTTGTTGCGGTAGATGCCGAAGGGGCTGATACCGAAGCGTACCCAAGGCTTGGTGAGCAAGATGGTGCGTTTCAATTCCCGGATCAAGGTATTTACGTTTTCCCGGCGCCAATCGTTCCTTTGTGCCTCGCTATAGCCTTTTCGCAAGCCGTATTTCCGGAAGCTGTTATCATCAGGGAAAGGCATACCTGCCGCGGGATAGGGGTAGAAATAATCGTCCATATGGATAGCGTCTACGTCGTAACGGCCGACGATATCACGCACTACCCGGCAGATAAACTGACGGCTTTCCGGCAATCCTGGGTCGAAAAGGATTTGTTTATTATAGGTGACAAACCATTCGGGATGCTTATGATAAATGTGGGAATCAGCGAAACGGGTGTTTCCTGCTGTGCTTGCCCGGTAAGGATTCAACCAAGCGTGAAACTCCATGTTCCGTTTATGGCATTCTTGGATCAGGAAAGCCATCGGGTCGAACTCTCCTGCTGGGGCTAGGCCCTGCTCTCCGGTGAAGAAGCGGCTCCACGGCTCGATATCGGATTTATAGAAGGCGTCTGCCTCGGGGCGCACTTGAAAGATGATAGCGTTGATACCACAGGCTTGTAGGTAATTAAGCTTGCGGATGAAGTCTTTTTTCATCCGGGCGGGAGACATATCCTTGTATTCGCCTTGAAAAGCGGTTTGTATCCATGCTCCCCTAAACTCTCGCTTGGTCTCCTTGCCTGTATTCGTAACCGGACGAGGTGTCTTGCGAACCGTAGAACATGAGGTTATCACACAAAAGAGAATCGCTATTAAGAAGCGAAAATATTTAATGTACATGAGTGCCTTGCTGTATTTGTCTATGAAATTTTCAACAAATGTAGAAGATTCCCTGTAAATATGAAATATTTCGCCCTTGTTATTTTATTTACTTGGCAGCAGAGACGAGGCACACCCTGTCTAACTGTGTGAATTAGTTCGATGAAGATAGGGCAGAATCGGTTAGTTTTGGTTATCTTTGCGTTAAAGAAAAAGATAAAGGTAATATGTCTGAGAGCAATTCGATTTTCATCAAGGGGGCACGTGTCAATAACTTGAAAAATATAGATGTAGAGATTCCGAGGGACAAGCTGGTGGTGATAACCGGGCTGTCCGGGAGTGGAAAATCATCGTTGGCGTTCGATACCCTTTATGCGGAGGGGCAGCGCCGGTATGTAGAGAGTTTATCCGCTTACGCCCGCCAATTCTTGGGGAGGATGAGTAAGCCGGAATGCGACTATATTAAGGGAATACCGCCCGCTATTGCTATCGAGCAGAAGGTGAATACCCGTAATCCGCGTTCCACGGTCGGTACATCTACCGAGATTTATGAGTATTTACGCTTGTTATATGCTCGCGTCGGGAAGACGATATCGCCGGTTTCCGGCACCGAGGTGAAAAAACATCAGGTAAGCGATATTATCAAGGAGGTCATGCGATATCCCGAGGGGACTCGTTTTGCCGTATTCGCCCCGGTTGTCTTGCCGGAAGGCCGGGATATGAAGGAGCAGCTGGAGATCTTACGGAAAGAAGGATATGCCCGTCTGTCGGTGAATGATACGGTATATCGTATCTCGGAGGTACTGGCGAGCGGGGAGTTGCAGTCTTACCCGATCGAGCTGTTGGTGGACCGTCTGACGGTATCGGACGATAAGACCTTGAAAAGTCGTTTGGCAGACTCGGCCGAGACCGCTTTCTTTGAGGGCCATGGTACCTGTTTGATTCGTATTTATACGGAGGAAGGGGTAGTCGTGAAGGAATTCTCAAAGAAGTTCGAGGCCGATGGCATGACATTCGAGGAGCCTACCGATATGATGTTCAGCTTTAATAATCCGTTGGGCGCTTGCCCGACCTGTGAGGGGTTCGGTAAGGTGCTGGGTATCGATGAGAATTTGGTAGTGCCCGATAAAAGCTTGTCTGTCTATCAAGGAGCCGTGGTTTGCTGGAAAGGTGAGGTGATGGGTGAATGGTTGAAAGACTTTATCGTGAAGAGCGAGAAATATAACTTCCCGATCCACCGCCCGTATTACGACTTGACGCAGAAAGAGAAGGATTTGTTGTGGCATGGGGCGAGAGGCTTACACGGTATCGATGATTTCTTTAAGTTCGTGGAAGAGAATCTGTATAAGATACAATACCGGGTGATGCAAGCCCGCTATCGGGGAAAGACGACTTGTCCGGTCTGTAAGGGGAGCCGCTTGAGGCCGGAAGCGCTGTATGTGCAAGTGGGCGGTAAGAATATCGCTGAGCTGGTGACGATGCCGGTTTCGGAGGCAAAGGTTTTCTTTGATCAACTGGAACTGGATGAGACGGATGTGGCGATCGCAAAACGTTTGCTCACGGAAATCAATAATCGCTTGCAATTCCTGTTGGATGTGGGGTTGGGGTATTTGGCTTTAGATCGCCTCTCGGCCTCCTTATCCGGGGGAGAGAGCCAACGTATCAATCTGGCTACCTCGTTGGGTAGTAGCTTGGTGGGTTCGTTGTATATTTTGGATGAGCCGAGTATCGGTCTGCATTCTCGGGATACGGATTTGCTGATCAAGGTATTGCGACAGTTGCAAGCCTTGGGGAATACCGTGGTCGTGGTGGAGCATGATGAGGAGATTATCCGTGCGGCGGATTATATCATCGATATTGGTCCGAAAGCGGGACGTTTGGGGGGAGAGGTTGTCTATCAAGGTGATGTGAACAACCTCCGGAAGTGTAGCGATAGCCATACGGTACGTTATTTGACGGGAGAGGATCAGATCGAGATCCCGCCTTATCGCCGTCCGTGGAATAATTATATAGAGGTGATAGGAGCCCGGAAGAATAACTTGAAGGGCGTGGACGTGAAGTTTCCTTTGAACGTGATGACGGTGGTTACCGGCGTGAGTGGTTCGGGTAAAAGCTCCTTGGTTCGTGATATTTTTTACGAGGGCGTGAAACGCCATTTGGATGATGCCGCTCGTCTGACCGTGGATTGCTCCGGTATCCGTGGAGATTTGAATATGATTCAGGCAATCGAGTTTGTAGACCAGAACTCGATCGGAAAGAGTTCCCGTTCGAACCCCGTGACGTATATCGGTGCTTACGACGAGATACGTAAACTATTTGGCGAGCAGCCTCTAGCGAAGCAGATGGGATATAACGCAGCCTATTTCTCCTTTAATAAAGAAGGAGGCCGCTGTGAGGAATGTAAGGGCGAGGGCAAGATCACGGTGGAGATGCAGTTTATGGCGGATATCACCTTGGAATGCGAGGCTTGCCACGGCAAACGCTTCAAACAGGATGTATTGGATGTAGAGTATCAAGGCACTAACATATATGATGTATTGGAAATGACTGTGAATCAGGCGATCGAATTTTTCGAAAAAGGTTCTGGCTCCCAAGAGAAGAAGATCGTGAAACGTCTGAAACCGTTGCAAAACGTGGGCTTGGGCTATATCAAGTTGGGACAGACTTCCTCCACTTTATCCGGTGGTGAGAACCAACGTGTAAAACTGGCTTATTACTTAGGTCAAGAGAAACAGCAACCTACCTTATTCGTTTTTGACGAGCCTACGACCGGTTTACATTTTCATGATATTAAGACTTTGTTGAAAGCTTTCAGTGCCTTGATTGAGAAAGGTCACTCTGTGGTAATTATCGAGCATAATATGGATGTGATCAAATGTGCGGACTATGTGATCGATCTCGGTCCGGAAGGCGGAAAGGCCGGTGGACAGTTAGTTTGTGCCGGTACACCTGAGAAGATAGCGGCTTGCGAGGTATCCTATACTGGAAAGTTTTTGAAAGATAAATTGTAATCCATTTAATTACAGGGATCTAGCATGCTGCGTCTCATCTCATCAAAATAGTTACTTAAATTCCATATAATAGTTTCCCGAAAAACACGTATGTGATTTTTTCTGAATTAATGTTTTGATGCGGTTTTAGTACTAGTGAATAAAATGTAGAATTATGAAAGTAACTCATTTTAAGAAAGTAAGCGAAACAAGCGGTGTGTCTCCTTTAAGATTGTAATTATTTATAATCATAATTTATACCGTGCGTAGGCTTTATGAGACATTCAAGTAGCCTGTGAGGGAGAAAAAGCTGTAATATTAATACTAGTGTAATAAAATAAAGTTTATTCAGCCTGTTTTTCTTCACAGAAGAACAGGCTGTGTTTTTATTGTTTGGCAGGATTGTCGTCTTTATTCCACTTATCCCGTATTTTCAGACGTTTGGCTTGCAGATAGCGTAGAAGGAGAATGATGACGAGCGTAACGCTGATCATCAGGAAATATTCGGTATAGCTATTACCTGGGTTATTGCCGGGCCAGCCGATGATACTCATCACAATTAAGTAGACAAGTAAGGCAATTGTTGTAATATTGATTTTCTTCATATTTGTTTTATTCTAAAAATAGAGCAAAGATATAAGATAGTTTCGGGCTTTATGAGGTTAAAACGCATTTGTACTGTGCTCGATAATGTTCTGTTTGAATAATTAAGATATATAAACCTTGTGGGAGGGAAATCGGGAGGATAGGGTTCCCTACCTGTACCGTTTGCGTGAATACTAATACGCCTGCCGGAGTAAATAGTTCGATTTTACTGGGGGATGGAAGATTATTAATGAATAAAGTCTTGTTCTCTAGATGATAGCTTAATTCCGGAAGTGAGAAGGCTTGATTGGAAACAGGGGGGGCCTGCCGGGCTTGAGGTTCTGATGTCGGGAAAGACATGGGTACGTTCGTTGATAATAATTTATAATTGGCAGGTTCGGACGTACTATATACAGATAAACTAGTGCTTTTATTCGCTTTGACAAAGAAAGCAGAGAATGGAGGGATGGCGAAATCACTACCAATTGTGTAGGATTGGTAAGTGGAACCATCATATATATAAATGTAGCCGTCTAAGGCTGAGTTTGATTCTATTTGACTGAGAGCTAAAGGGGCCGGTAGGGGATTTCCGCATAGATACCAACCGTTGTGATTCTGGTTCTGGCTTTGGTTGTTAATGCTTACCGGGATAGAGGCTTGACCGTTTTTGCCGAAATCTATAGGGATATCTCCTGTTTTCGAGGAGAAACGAAGGTTCTGGCGATCGGCAGAGGCGTCAATAGCGATCAGGTACCCCTTGTTCTTCTTGAAGATGGGTTGGGATGTATTGATTATTGTTTGTGGTATAACTTCCCAGTTGTTGAAGAGGCTTTGTGAGTTGGCTCGCTTTTCTCCGTTGTAGGCTTGTACGTAAAAGTAATTACCGTTTGTATTGCTATTGTTGTCACCTAGTTGGAATTCTGGGTCTATGCCGGAAGCGAATATATCGAAGGGGAAGGAGATAAAATACCATTTGCCTTTTTGAGCGAAGGTCTTCTCGATCGTTATTTTCCCGGCAATGTTAATAGTTCCGGATGATCGCAAGGTGGAGGAAGACACCAAGACATCCTCATTGGGATAAATCGTAAGGTTATTTGCGGATAGATTTCCGGTTGGTAAAATGTAGATGTCCCCATAAATATAAATATCTTTACAGCTGATATTTGTATTTATGGAGATATTACCGTTAATCAAGGCGTTGCGATGGCGGTAGACGGGTAGGTGGCTCCAGTGATCCTCATTGTCCCAATCGCTATTTCCGGTAAATAGAGAATAGGTAGGAACCATTCCATGAGCATAGACACTGTCTACATAATAATAGCCGTTTTTGGTATTGACGGCCGGGGCTGGGACAATAAGATCCACTCCTGGAGGATTATTTTTTATATCTGTGGTTTTGAATGGATTGATGCCGCTCTCTCCTATGGTTGATACTAAGGAGGGATAACTTGTTTCATCTTTTCGATAGGTTCTGGCTTTCATGCCTTCTCCTTCTGCCAGATGGATGCCTCCTTTACGAACGCTGATTATTACGTCCTGGTAGGTCGTTAAGGGGATATGCTCAAAGGCGACTTGTGTGTTCATGGACATTCGTAGGCCATGAGTTCCGTGTCCTCTTCCCTGTTTAGGGTCATCGGGAATATCTGTCTCCGAGATATTTTCGATAGAAACGTTTCCGATCGTTGTGTAGTTCCAGTTATCGTAAGGTAATCCCGTAAATGTCTGTATCCTAAACGTATCTCGGATAGATATATTTGCGTTACTTTGCACAAAACTATCCCATGTAGATGGATGTGAAACTTGTGACCGAATAAATTGTTGTACGAATAGGAATGTCGTACAAACGACAACACATCTGGATAGATGCCAAATACTCTTTTTCATAGCTAAGTTGATTTATATTTGTAAATGTGTCCACAAATATACGTAAATAATTGAAATAATATATCTTTGTGGCATGAAAGAATTTATCATATCTGAGGCACAGACCGAAAAGGCTGTTTTGGTGGGTTTAGTTACCCCTGGGCAAAATGAGCAAAAAGTTAAGGAATATCTAGACGAATTGGCTTTTTTGGCTGATACGGCAGGGGTGGATGCGGTAAAGCGTTTTACCCAGAAAATGGATTATCCGAATTCTGCCACTTTTGTCGGGACCGGTAAATTGCAAGAAATTAAGGAGTATGTGGTAGAGAATGAGATTGGCTTGGTGATCTTTGATGATGAGCTGAGTCCGAAGCAACTCCGTAATATTGAGAAAGAATTGCAGGTGAAAATCTTGGATCGTACAAGCTTGATCTTGGATATTTTCGCTAGCCGTGCGCAAACTGCCCATGCGAAGGCACAGGTGGAGCTTGCGCAATATAAATATATGTTACCCCGTCTGACTCGTCTGTGGACACACTTGGAGCGTCAGCGAGGCGGGGTAGGTATGCGTGGCCCGGGTGAGACTCAGTTGGAGACCGATAGACGTATTATCTTGGATAAAATATCACGGTTGAAGAAAGAGTTGGTGGACATTGACAAACAAAAAAGCGTACAACGGAAAAATAGGGGTAAGATGGTACGTGTAGCGTTAGTCGGATATACGAACGTTGGTAAATCTACCTTGATGAACTTATTGAGCAAGAGCGAGGTTTTTGCCGAGAATAAGTTGTTCGCTACGTTGGATACGACCGTACGTAAGGTAATTATCGAGAACTTACCGTTCTTGCTGTCTGATACGGTCGGATTTATTCGTAAGTTACCGACTGAACTGGTAGAATCTTTTAAGTCGACCTTGGATGAGGTACGAGAAGCGGATTTGCTGGTACATATCGTGGATATCTCTCATCCTACTTTTGAGGAGCAAATAGAGGTCGTGAACCGTACGTTGATGGAGATTGATAAGGTCGAGAAACCTATGATCATGGTTTTCAATAAGGTGGATGCATTTACCTTTGTCCCGAAAGAGGAGGATGATTTGACTCCTCGTACTCGTGAGAATATTGATCTGGATGAACTGAAATGTACGTGGATGGGTAAATTGCAAGATAATTGCATCTTTATCTCTGCCAAGGAACGTACGAATATAGAGGTGTTGAAAGATATATTGTATGAACGGGTTAAACAAATCCATATCAACCGTTTCCCCTACAATGACTTCCTCTTTCAGCAATACGATGAAGAGTAGAGTCTTACAAAATTAATGCCAATGAATCATTTGAGAAATTTGCAGCTGGATGAGATCGCTATTTTGCGATCTCAAGCTTGCCGGGCCGATGATTGGAATCAAGTTTGGGTTCCTGAGATGTTTGATATTGAATATGTGAACCATGTGCGTTTTTCGGGAACGGTTCAGTTAGGAGCCTTTCGAAAGGTGTTTACCCTACCGGGGGGACTGGTAAAGCATAGTGGGCTTCGTCATGTTACCCTACATAATTGTACGTTGGGGGATAATGTATTGATTGAGAACGTACAAAATTATATAGCTAATTACCGAATCGGCGATGACTGCTTTATCCAGAATATAAATGTTATGTTGGTGGAAGGCAAGGCTACGTTCGGGAATAATGTCGAGGTATCGGTGTTGAATGAGACCGGTGGGCGTGAAGTTCCGATTTACGATGGTTTATCGGCCTCATTGGCTTATATCATCGCTTTGTACCGACATCGTCCGGTCTTGATCAAACACTTGCGGGATATGATTACCGCTTATACGGAGGGTATCGCCTCTACGGAGGGAATAGTTGGCGATAGAGTTAAGATTGTTAATACCGGTACGATCCGTAACGTGAAGATTGGTGATTATGCGACTATAGAGAATAGTGCACGTTTGGAAAATGGTTCCGTAAATAGCAAGAAGGAGGCTCCGATATTTATCGGGGATAGCGTGATCGCACAAGATTTCATTATCTCCTCGGGGGCTAAAATTGCGGATGCCGCTAAGATTATCCGTTGTTTTATCGGACAGGCTTGCCAAGTGACACATAACTTCTCGGCGCACGATTCCTTATTGTTCAGTAACTGCGCTTTCGAGAATGGAGAGGCTTGTGCTATTTTCGCCGGCCCGTTTACGGTGTCTATGCATAAGAGCAGTTTGTTGATAGCGGGAATGTATTCGTTCTTGAATGCGGGGAGTGGCTCCAACCAGAGTAATCATATGTATAAGCTGGGACCGATCCATCAAGGGATCGTAGAGCGTGGTTCCAAGACTACCAGCGACTCGTATATCCTTTGGCCGGCTCGTATCGGTGCTTTCTCTTTAGTAATGGGGCGCCATCATCACCATAGCGATACTTCTGATATTCCTTTCTCCTATTTAATAGAGAAGGATGATGAGACTTACTTAGTCCCGGGAATTAATCTTCGCAGCGTGGGTACGATCCGTGATGCCCAGAAATGGCCGAAACGTGATAAACGTACAGACCCGGATCGCTTGGATATGATCAACTACAATTTGTTGAGTCCTTATACGATTCATAAGATGCTCAAGGCGATCGATATCTTGAGGAATTTACAAGCGTTGGTTGGTGAGACATCGGAGATTTATTATTACCAAAATGCCCGTATAAAAGGTTCCTCTCTTCGGAATGCCTTGAATTTCTATGGAATGGCTATCAATAAGTTTTTCGGTAACTCTTTGATCAAGAGACTAGAGGGAACCGAATTCCATTCGATGGAAGAGGTTTGGGAACAATTGCGTCCCACGGAGTCCAAAGGTTCTGGCGAGTGGTTGGATCTGGCGGGTCTGATCCTTCCGAAAGAGCCGCTAGACGCTTTATTGTCGGATATCGAACAAGGGGAGATTACCTCGTTAGAGGAGGTGGAATGTTTCTTCCGTTTGGTACATGGCCGCTATTATTCATTGGAATGGACGTGGGCGTATGAGATGATCGAACTTTATTATGAGGTAGACCTTCGCTCGATCTCGGCGGCTGAGATCATCAAGCTTGTGCGCCGTTGGCAAGAATCTGTGACTCGCTTGGACGAATTGCTGTATGAGGATGCTCGCAAGGAGTTCTCTTTAACCTCTATGACAGGTTTTGGCGTGGATGGTTCCAGTGTGGAAAAACAACAAGACTTCGAGGGGGTACGAGGTGATTTCGAGAACAATCCGTTTGTCACCGCCGTACAAGAACATATTGTGAACAAACGCGCGTTGGGAAATGAGCTGATCGAAAGATTGAGCTTTTTGAATACGCTATGAGGAAAACAGAGAAGCAATGCGGTGGCTGATCGGGAGGCTCTCGGGCGGTTCCAGTTACCGATAGGAAGCGATACCCGAAAATTAGAGAGAACCTTCGATGATATGGAACACCGGTTTGAGAACATGGTGATAGATATCGACAAACTGCCTAATGGACTCAAAAGATATAGTCTGGAATTAGGCTTCTTTGGCAATAAATACGGTACTATCTGGAATGTCTCTTTGCAATCTGTGCCATTTGATATTCCATGCAGCGTCACCCTCTTGGCCTGCTCCTCGGATGATGTTCTAGTATCTCTTTGCGAAGGAACTCCCGGTCGATATGTGTATATATTTCGGTAGTGGTGATTTTCTCATGCCCCAGCATCTCTTGGATAGCCCGTAAGTTGGCGCCGCCTTCCAGCAAGTGGGTGGCGAAAGAATGGCGGAAGGTATGGGGGCTTACGTTTTTATGGATACCGGCGGCCTCTGTCTGTTGCTTGATGATATGAAATACCATGATACGGGAGAGAGCCGTCCCTCGCCGACTTAGAAATAGAATATCCTCGAAGCCTTTTTTAACCACGATCGAATTCCGGTCATATAAATAGTTCTTAATTTCTCGCAAAGCGACTTCGGAGATAGGAACAAGTCGTTGTTTGCTTCCTTTACCCTCTACTCGGATGAAACCTTCTTTGGGATATATATCCGAATAACGTAGGCCGGTAAGCTCCGATACGCGTAGTCCGCAACTATATAAAACTTCCAGCATCGCACGGTTGCGCTGTCCCTCGGGAAGCGTGAGGTCTATCGTTTCGAGAATGCTGTTTATCTCGTTGACGGTTAGAACCTCCGGTAACTTTAGTCCGATCTTGGGAGACTCTAACAATTCGGTCGGATCATTTGTTATATAATTGTCAAGCAATAAGAAACGATAGAACGATTTTATACCTGAAATGATACGTGCTTGCGATCGGGGATGGATACCGATGTCACGTAATTGGGCGATGAACTGTTGCAAGTCGTCGTAGGTGATCTTCTTAATGTCCTTTTTCTCATCCTCAGCGAAACGTAGCAATTTGTCAAGATCTGTCAAATAGGCGTTGATCGAGTTGGTCGAGAGCGATTTTTCCAGCCGTAAATAGGTCTTATATCGGTTGTTTATATCTTTTCCTTGTCTCATTGTCGGTATGTCGTTATGAATGTGTCAAATAAAATCCTTACCTTTGCCGGATAATTCCGACCTCAACAGGCGGTACAAAGGTAATAAACTTACAATAAGAATGAAGAAGATTCAGATCATCAATGGCCCTAATTTGAATCTGTTGGGCAAGCGAGAACCGACAGTATACGGAAATGCCTCGTTCGAGGGCTATTTGAGCGAGTTACGTGCCTGCTTTCCTCAGTGTGAGATATCTTATTATCAAAGTAATGTGGAAGGAGAAATGATTAATAAGATCCATGAGGTTGGTTTTGAATATGACGGTATCGTGTTGAATGCCGGTGCTTATACACATACTTCCGTTGCGTTGCATGATGCTATCAAGGCGGTTACTACGCCAGTCGTGGAGGTACATATCTCGAATGTGCATGCCCGTGAATCGTTTCGCCATGTGTCGATGATATCGGCAGCATGCCGGGGAGTGATTCTTGGGTTTGGACTGGATTCGTATCGGTTGGCGATTGAATCGTTTATGTGATAGAAGGTTATCAAATAGAATTAATAATTAGGTTATAATAATTTTAAGGTATATGTTAAAGCATACGAAGATTGTTGCTACAGTTTCCGACCAGCGCTGCGACGTTGAGTTCGTTGAGGCGTTATATAAAGCGGGAATGAATGTGGTGCGCTTGAATACGGCTCACATGATGGAAGAGGGGTTGACCCGTGTGGTAAATAACGTCCGTACTGTATCCGATCGTATCGGTATCTTAATGGATACGAAAGGGCCGGAAGTACGTACCACGACAACGGTAAACAAGGAGCCGATCCCTTTCAAGACTGGAGAGATCGTGAAGGTAATCGGTAATCCCGATCAGGAAACTTCGCATGATTGCATTTGTGTGTCATATAAGAATTTCGTGAATGACTTGGTGGTTGGCAGCGACATTCTTATCGATGATGGTGATCTGGAAATGAAAGTTGTCGGGAAATCTGGCGACTGCTTGCTTTGCGAAGTCCAGAACGACGCTACGTTGGGTAGCCGCAAGAGCGTGAATGTGCCGGGCGTACGTATCAATTTACCTTCATTGACGGAGAAAGACCGTAATAATATACTTTGGGCGATCAAGCATGATCTTGATTTTATTGCTCACTCATTTGTTCGCAACAAACAGGACGTATTGGATATCCAACGTATCTTGGACGAGTCTAACAGCCCTATCAAGATTATCGCTAAGATCGAGAATCAAGAGGGCGTGGATAATATTGAAGAGATCTTGGAAGTGGCTTATGGTGTCATGATTGCTCGTGGTGACTTGGGTATTGAGGTTCCGGCCGAGAAGATTCCGGGTATCCAGCGTATGTTGATCCGTAAGTGCGTGGAGGTGAAGAAGCCGGTTATCGTGGCTACGCAAATGCTTCATTCCATGATTAACAATCCTCGTCCTACTCGTGCTGAGGTTACGGATATCGCCAATGCTATTTATTATCGTACGGATGCTTTGATGCTAAGCGGTGAGACGGCTTATGGAAAATATCCAGTCGAGGCGGTACAGACTATGACGAAAGTGGCTCGTGAGGCTGAGAAGACTAAGCTTTCTGCGAATGATATCCGTGTACCGATCGAGGGGAATGATTTAGACGTGACTTCTTTTTTAGCAAAACAAGCCGTTAAGTCTTCTTCTAAATTACATGTGAAGGCGATCATCACGGATAGTTACACCGGTCGTACGGCACGTTATCTGGCCGCTTTCCGCGGAACCTCTACCGTGTTCGCTATTTGCTATAACCCTCGTGTGATGCGTATGTTGGGTCTTTCTTATGGTGTATGGGCGGTTCATCAGCCGTACAATGACAGCCGTAGGGGATATTTTTATGATGCGCTGAATCAGTTGATTCATAGCGGACGTATCACTCGTAACGATATGGTAGCGTATTTGAGCGGTAGCTTCGGCGAAGGTGGTGGTACCAGCTTCTTGGAGATTAATAATGTAGGAAAGGTGCTGGATGCCGGCACACAATACCAATTGCCTACTTTTAAAGAGTAAGAAGCATGTTTACGGGCGAGATTGATGCGTATATTCTTTCTCATATAGACGAAGAAGGGGATTTGTTGTTGGCATTGAATCGCGACGCCAATGTGAACCTCCTCCGTCCGCGTATGCTATCCGGGCATTTGCAGGGTAGGATATTGAAGATGTTTTGCCGGATGATTCGTCCGAGAAGAGCCTTGGAGATCGGGACTTATACGTCTTATGCCACTTTGTGTATGGCGGAAGGGATGGACGAGGGGGCGTTGATCCATACGGTCGAGATCAATGACGAGATGGAGGATTTTATTATGAAATATCTTTCCCGCTCGCCACATAAGGACAAGATAAAAGTCCATTTCGGGGATGCGATGGAGATTATCCCCCATTTGGATGAGACGTTCGATATAGTTTTTATCGATGCCGACAAACGTCTGTATTCCGAGTATTATGATTTGGTATTCCCGATGGTCCGTCCGGGCGGCTTGATTATTGCGGATAATACGCTTTGGGACGGTAAAGTGATAGAAGAAGTGCATCCTTCCGATAAACAAACGAAGGGAATACTGGTTTTTAATGAAAAGATCAAGCAAGACGATCGGGTAGAGAAGGTGATCCTCCCTTTACGCGACGGTTTGACGATGATCTGGAAAAAGTAAATAATAAAGCGTATGGAAAGTACTAGATTACAAAAGATCGAACGCCTTCTTCAGAAGGAGTTGAGTGATATATTTCAGAAACAGACGCAAGGAATGCATGGCGTATTGGTCTCTGTCAGTGTAGTTCGTGTAAGTCCGGATTTAAGTGTGGCGAGAGCTTATTTAAGCATTTTCCCATCGGATAAATCGCAAGAGCTATTGGAGGCTATACGAAGCAATACGAAAGCGATCCGTTTTGATTTGGGGCAACGCATTCGTTTGCAGGTGCGTAAGATTCCTGAATTAAGCTTCTTTATAGACGATTCATTGGATTATATCGAGAATATCGACAATCTTTTGCATAAGTAATCAAGAGGAGCCTTGAATTTTCCGTTCTATATAGCCCGGCGGTATCTCTTTTCGAAAAAGTCGCACAATGCCATAAATATCATATCGATGGTATCGGTATGTGGGGTTGTTGTCGCCACGATCGCCTTGGTCTGTGCCTTGTCGGTCTATAATGGTTTTAACGATTTGGTCTCTTCTCTCTTCAGCAATTTTGATCCGGAGTTGAAAATCATGCCTCGGAAAGGGAAGGTTTTCGACTCGACCTCGGAAGAGATTCGAAAGGTGCGGGAATTGCCCGGCATTGTTTGTTTTAGTGAGGTGTTGCAAGACAATGCCTTGGTCCGTTATCGAGATCGTCAGGGTGTGGCTACCTTGAAAGGGGTAGACGATCAATATGAGAAACTGGCGCAGATCGATAGTATCTTGATTGATGGAAAATTCCTTCTGAATGACGAGGTTGCGAATTACGCGAATATGGGGATCGGATTGGCTTTCTCGCTAGGAATAAACGCAGGCTTTGTCTCTCCGCTGGAGATCTACGCTCCAAAGCGGGAGGAGAAGGTAAACATGGCGAATCCGGCTTCTTCCTTCAATTTGGAATATGCTTATATAGGCGCTGTCTTTCGTACGGACCAACAGGTTTACGATGATTCATATATGATCGTGCCCTTGTCGCTGGCTCGTTCTTTATTTAATTATGATAAAGAAGTGACAGCGTTGGAATTGAAGGTGAAAGATAGCGAGGATATCGCTTCGGTAAAGAAAGAGATTCAACGAATTCTAGGTGATCCATATATCGTGCAAGACCGTTTTGAGCAGCAGGAGGCTTCTTTCAAAATGATGCAAGTGGAGAAATGGATGACCTTCCTGATCCTTACATTTATATTGGCGATCGCCTTATTCAATGTGGTGGGCTCTTTATCTATGTTGATGATCGAGAAACAGGAGGATGTAAGTACACTGCGTAATATGGGAGCTGATGACAGTCTGATCCGTCGGATTTTTTTGTTTGAAGGTTGGATGATCTCTGGTTTTGGAGCTTTGATCGGAGTCTTGATCGGAGTTGTGCTTTGTTTGTTACAACAAGAGTTTGGCTTTATAAAACTAGGGGAAGCCGCTGGAGCATTTATTATAGAGGCTTATCCGGTACGTGTAGTCCCAACCGATATAATTACGGTTTTCGTAACGGTGTTAACGATAGGCTTTTTGGCAGCGTGGTATCCTGTACGATATCTTGCTAAGAAATTGAAAATTGAGAATTGAGAATGAATACCGCTTGCCGATAAATCTCAATTCTCAATTCTTAATTAGTTGTATTCTTTTCCGTATTTAATCTTGGCGTCGGCTACGAATTGTTTGATACGTTGTTCGTCATCCTTCTTACAAATCAATAATACGTTTCCAGACTCGGCTACGATGCAATCTTTTAGCCCTTGGATAACAGCTAGACGTTTCGGGTTATTCAATGCGATCACGTTGCCGGAGCATTCGTATAGCATTGCCTGGTTATTTTTCAATACGGCGTTCTCATTCTCGTCTTTATTCGCTAGGTCGAACAAAGATCCCCAGCTACCGAGGTCGGCCCAACCGAAATCTACGCATAGCATATATACGTTGTGCGCTTTTTCCATGATACCGTAGTCGATGGATATATTTAGGCAATAGGGGAAATTCTCTTGGATGAACGCTTTTTCTCCCGGGGTATTAAATTTATCCTTGCCCAGATCGAAACGGCTGCTGATATCCGGGAGATATTTAGAGAACGCTTCCAAGATCGTATTCACGTTCCAGACGAACAATCCGGAATTCCAGAAGAATTCTCCACTTTCCATAAATACCTTTGCCAACTCGAGGTTCGGTTTTTCCGTAAAGGTCTTCACCTTGGTGAAATCATCTACTACCGTATCACTGCTTTGGATATATCCGTATCCTGTTTCCGGGCGGCTAGGCTTGATGCCCAAAGTGACCAACGCACGGTTTCTTTTCACGAAATCCAATGCCTTTTGAATGTCCCTCAAGAAAACATCCTCTTTTAAGATCAGATGGTCTGAAGGGGCTACGACAATATTCGCTTCCGGATTGCATGCCTTAATATGATAAGTCGCATAAGCGATACAGGGGGCTGTATTGCGACGAGCTGGTTCTAAAAGGATTTGTTCTTCCGCTAATTCGGGTAACTGCTCCTTGATTAAGTCTGCATAAGATTCGTTGGTAACGATGTATATATTTTCAGTAGGGATGATTTTTGCGAAGCGATCAAATGTCATTTGCAGTAAAGACCGTCCGCTCCCAAAAAAATCAAGGAATTGTTTTGGGTAACTTTCTCTACTGAAAGGCCAGAAACGGCTACCGATTCCGCCTCCCATGATGACGCAATAATTATCTTTCATGATATTGGCTGTTATTATGATTATACATTCACAAATGTAACGAAATAATCTTTGCTATGCGAAACAAACCCATATATATTCCCTTTACGAAAAAAATATTTGAAAATTTTCATCCAAACGCTTGCAGGTTTAAAAAAAAGCTGTACCTTTGCAACGCATTTGAGAAACAAACCTACTGTTAAAGCCAAAAGGTTGATCAAAATGCCCAGATGGCGGAATTGGTAGACGCGCTGGTCTCAAACACCAGTGGATTCACTTCCATGCCGGTTCGATCCCGGCTCTGGGTACGAATAAACCCTGATAATCACCTGATTATCAGGGTTTTCTACTTTTATAGGGTGTACTAAATGTGTACTGAATGACGAATACAAAGAAAAGGTGTACTTTAATAGTTTTCTTCCCCATATCTTTATAATTTCTTAACGCTTATCCTATCTTTTCTTCCTTATTATTGCCGATGTTTTCGGGAAAAGTGAGATTCTTACCTTATATTTGTGACATGAACGTTTAAAGGCACACGATTATGGAAAATCATATAGAAACCAATTTCAGAGGAATACAGAAGATATTAGATAGTTGTATAGCTCATGACTATAAAACTAAAGTAGATGCACTATTTTTAAAACGTGAATATTTGACGCAAGCCCAGCTAAAGGATTATTTGCGACAAGAAATTTTCCGTGTGACTGAAAATATTGTAGCCATCCAACAAAAATACCGTGTCGTGCGTAACATTGTATTGGATATGGATATTCCTGATTTTTTGTGGGAAAGCGGTTATTTTGAGGACTTGAACTCTGATGAGAGGAAAAAGTACATCGTTTTCCGCTGTTCTGATTTTGATATGGATGCATATTTGCATGAACCGTCTTGCTATGATGAACGGCTTCCCTATTTTTCCATCATCGTTAGCCTTGTGGTACTTTCCAAGTATTTGTACTTTCTGCAAGAGCAGGAGAGCAAATACTATACAGATTCTGTTGCCACTAAAGAACAAGTCTTGCCAAAAGAAAAAGATGAAAGTGTAGAAACCACTCCAGCCAAGATTGTGGGTAAAAGCAATCCCTTCAAATCCACTTTGAAAGCCAATGAAATCAAACTTCTGACCGAATGTGTGAACGAAGCGAATATGTTTACTACTACTGTCAGCACCAAAATACTTACCGATTTTTTCAACTGTAAGTTGGACGGTGTATTGAAAGTTAATAATACCCGTCTGTTGGCTTATCTAATGATGCAACTCAGCTGTTATAACTACATCGTTTATGAGTGGCAGTCAGTTATAGCAAACAACAAGTTGATATTGAAGAAGATAAAAGGAGAACCGCTTACACGTACTGACTTGTCGAGTGCGACAGACCAGGCGAAGAACATCTATCCGAAAGGATATGAAATCATAGACAAATACATCAAACAACTGCAAAAAGGTTGAGCATAGATTGAACGCTCAAACAAAGGTCAATTAGACTTCATTTTCAAGCTCTTAACTTTGCCCCCGTTAACACAAAAGACGAGGGTGCGCACCTTCATATTGTTTCACCTAAAATCCCAAACGATATGGAAAAAGACTTGGAGTTAAGAGTTTCCGAACTCGAAAAGATGTTGTTCCTTTCAAAGAACGTGCTTAGCTTCGATGAAGCGAGCAGGTTCTTGAACCTTTCTAAAAGTTACCTGTACAAGCTGACTTCGGGTAACTTGATACCCCATTACAAGCCGCAAGGCAAAATGCTTTATTTTGAAAAGGCTGAGCTGGAAGCATGGTTGCGTCAGAACCCGGTGAAGACGCAGGCGCAGATAGAGCAGGAAGCGCAGAAGTATATCCTTAACCGTCCTCTAAAGAAATAATGGCTATGGAAAACAAGACGAAAGAGGAAATCGGACAAGGTACAGCCATGACGAAAGAAGATTTTGCAGCCCTTTGGAAAACCATTCGTCTAAAGGTGACGGACACTTATGAAGTACCGCCCGAAATTCTTTGGGTGAACGGTTCTACTATCGGCACGTTGGGCAATTTCAGTGCATCCACAGGCAAAGCCAAGAGCAAAAAGACATTCAACATTTCCGCCATTGTTGCGGCTGCATTGAAGAATGACGAGGTTTTGAAGTATTCGGCATATCTGCCACCGAACAAGCGCAAAATTCTCTATGTTGATACCGAGCAGAGCAAGTACCATTGCCATAAGGTCATGGAACGTATTTTGCGCCTTGCCGGACTGCCGACCGATAAAGATGTGGACGATTTTGTTTTCATTGTGTTAAGGGAGCAGACCCCCGACAAACGTAAGCAGATAATTGGCTATATGTTAGAGAATATGCCCGATGTGGGGTTGCTCATTATTGACGGAATCCGTGATTTGATGTACGACATCAACAGTCCGAGCGAATCGACCGACCTAATCAACCTTTTGATGCGCTGGTCAAGTGGGTATAATCTGCATATCCATACCGTACTGCATTTGAACAAGGGGGATGATAACACAAGAGGACATATCGGTACAGAGCTGAACAACAAAGCTGAAACCGTCCTGCAAATCACGAAAAGCACGCAGGACGGCAATATAAGTGAAGTAAAGGCGATGCACATACGTGACCGGGAGTTTGACCCGTTCGCATTTCGCATCAATGATAACGCTTTGCCCGAAGTCATGAACGGTTATGTATTCCAGCAATCCAAGCAGGACAGAAGCTTTCCGCTTACAGAGCTGACGGAACAGCAGCACCGGGAAGCATTGGAGAACGGTTTCGGTAAGCAGGTTGTACAAGGCTATTCCAATGTGATAGCGGCATTGAAACAAGGTTACGCAAGTATAGGTTACGAGCGTGGACGCAATGTCCTTGTGTCGCTTAACAAGTTCCTTGTGAACAAGCGCATGATTGTGAAAGAGGGTAAGGGCTATCGCTACAATCCTGATTTTCATTATTAAAAGTCGGTTTGGTTTAGTCCGGGTGTATATATAAGCGGAACGGACTGTCTGTTTCCCGGTATCGACAGCAGGCAGGTTTAGTATGGTACGGGTATATATATGACGGACTAAACAGGACTGGTGCACTTTTCAACTATTTTTTAATCCCCAAAAAGAAAATGTTATGAACATCGAAGATGTGAAACAAATACCCATTGCAGACTATCTGCATAGTTTAGGTTATTCGCCCGTCAAGCAGCAGGGTAACGGCTTATGGTATAAATCACCACTGAGAGAGGAACACGAAGCGTCCTTTAAGGTGAATACAGACCGCAACCTTTGGTATGACTTTGGCGCAGGGAAAGGCGGCAACATCATCGCCCTGGCAAAGGAACTTTACTTTTCCGACAGTCTGCCCTACCTTTTAAAAAGGATAGAAGAGCAGACCCCGAATGTTCGCCCAGTCAGTTTTTCTTTTCCCCAGTGTAGGACAGAACCAAGTTTCCAACATTTGGAAGTCCGGGACTTAACTCATCCGGCATTGCTCCGTTATTTGCAGGGACGGGGTATCAATATTGAGCTGGCAAAAAGAGAATGTAAGGAACTTCATTTTACCAATAACGGGAAGCCGTTCTTTGCTATCGGGTTTCCGAACATGGCAGGAGGTTACGAGGTTCGCAATTCCTTTTTCAAAGGCTGCATTGCCCCGAAAGACATCACCCATATACGGCAGCAGGGAGAGCCGAGAGAGAAGTGTCTGGTATTCGAGGGATTCATGGACTACCTCTCTTTCCTTACGCTCCGGATGAAGAACTGTCCGACCATGCCTGACCTTGACAGGCAGGACTATGTTATTCTTAACTCGACTGTCAATGTGCCGAAAGCCATTGATGTGCTATACCCGTATGAACGCATCCACTGTATGCTTGACAATGATGAGACAGGGTATAAGGCAACACGGGCTATCGAATTGGAATACTCCTACCGTGTGCGTGACTTCTCGCACAATTACAGAGGGTATTCGGACTTGAACGATTATCTGTGCGGCAGGAAGCAGGAACAGAAAAACGCAGCCAGCCAAGTACAGGAAACGAAGCAGAAAACCGGACAACGTGCCGCCCAAAAACAAAAGAGAGGCAGGGGCATTTAATCCGGCAGGATTGCCAGCGGCTGGCGGTTTCATAGGGAGAGCAAGGTTATGTTTCGGTAAACCGAAACTACCTTGCTTTGCTCATCGCAAAGAAAATTTCTCCCGTTGGTCGCAATTTTTAAGACACCATTTAAACGTAAAAACCTATGACGAATATAAAGGATAAGCCGGGGGGACGTCCGGCAAAGAAACGGATAGAGAAGCAGCAACGGGTTGTCAGTACGAAACTGACCGAGTTGCAGTATTACGCCATCAGGAAGCGAGCCGGAGAAGCCGGGTTGCGTGTCAGTGAGTATGTACGGCAGGCAGTTGTTTCGGCAGAGGTCATACCCCGGCTGAACAGGCAGGATGCGGACACCATCCGCAAGCTGGCAGGGGAAGCCAACAACATCAATCAGCTGGCGCATAGGGCAAATGCCGGAGGTTTCGCATTGGTGGCGGTGGAACTGGTGAAGCTCAAAAATAGGATTATTGAAATCATAAATCATTTGTCGGATGATTGGAAAAATAAAAAAGGGAAGCGGTTTTAAGGGCTGTGTGAACTATGTGCTTGGCAAGGAGCAGGCGGTTTTGCTTCATGCGGACGGGGTTCTGACGGAAAGCTGGAGCGATATAATCCGCAGCTTCTGTATGCAGACCGGGATGAATCCCGATTTGAAGAAGCCGGTCGGACACATTGCGTTAAGCTATTCGGCAGTGGATGTACCCAAATTGACGGACGAGAAAATGATAGAGCTTGCACAGGAGTATATGCGTGAAATGAAAATCACCGATACGCAGTATATCATCGTGCGCCACCAAGACCGGGAGCATCCGCACGTACATATTGTATTCAACCGCATAGACAACAACGGCAGGACCATTTCGGACAGGAACGATATGTACCGTAACGAGCAGGTCTGCAAGAAGCTGAAAACCAAACACGGGCTTTATTTTGCTGGTGGAAAAGAACAGGTAAAGCAGCACCGATTGAAAGAGCCGGACAAGTCGAAATACGAGATTTACACGGCTGTGAAGAATGAAATCGGCAAATCCCGTAACTGGCAGCAGTTACAGCAGCGGTTAGCGGAAAAGGGTATCACCGTCCAGTTCAAACGAAAGGGACAGACCGATGAGATACAGGGCATATCCTTTTCCAAAGGCGAATACACATTCAAGGGTTCGGAGATAGACCGCAGTTTCAGTTTTTCCAAACTGGATAAATGTTTCGGGGATGCAGGAATGAATGTTGCCGGAAGCCAACGGCAAACAACCTTCGCACCTGTTCGGGAACAAGTACCTGCACCGGGCAAGGCTGACAGTCCGTTGATAACTGGTTCGCTCGGTCTGTTTTCCGCTTCTTCTCCCCCAGTGGATGAAGAACCTAATTTTAATTTGAGAAAGAAGAAAAAGAAAAAACGACTTAAACTGTAAAGACATGGAGGATAATTTGATTTTAGAGGGGCTTCTCTCTATGGTTACGGAACTGAAAGAGAAGCAGGAAGCACAGGTAACGCCAGCCAGTCGGGAGGAAACTCTCGAACGGCTGGGAGTAATAGAACAAGCGTTGTCGGAACTGCACAGTAATTCGGCTGTTCCCGAAGAAAAGTTGCAGGTTATTCAAAGCCAACTTGACGACATAAGGAGCAGGATGCGAGGTCAGCAGAAGAACATAGAGGACACCAAGAAAATAACATTGGAAACCTACCGTTGTTTCAAGGTAATGATTGATACTTTGGGCTCTTGCAAGATGGATAAAGAGGAAGCTATGCCCTTACCGTTCTATCAACGGATTTACAACAAGGTCGCTTCTTGGATTAGTCCGGGATTGTTTGTTTTTTCGGCAGTGCTGGTTGTCTGTTCCGTTTCCATATTTTTGAATGTCCGTTTGGCTGAACGTATGCAGCAGTTGCAGGACAACGATATGAAATATCGCTATTTGCTGATGCAAGGACAGGCAGACGGGGAAACTCTTGATATGCTGGAAAACAAGTTCAAGTGGCAACGGGATAACGGTTTTATCCGAAGTCTGACCGATTCAGTGATGGATTTTGAATACCGCATCCAAAAGCAGGCGGAAGCGTTGGAACGTGCAAGGCTGTTGAACGAGCAAGCCGAACAGCTAAAGAAAGAAGCCGATAAGTTGGGCAAGCCATAAGCAGGGAAAGCCGGAACAAATGATGAAGTACAAGTTAAGATACTTGGATACTTATGGCTACCGTAGGGTCGACGGCCTTATTCCGCTAATTGGAAATCAAGTTGCTTACGTTCCAGATTCGCTTGCGCTACTTTGATCGTGATCGGGTCTCCCAAACGATATTGACGTTTCTTGCGACGGCCCAATAAACAATAATTCTTCTCATCAAACTCGTAGTAATCGTCATCCAGATCACGGATAGGTACGAGTCCCTCGCATTTATTCTCGTTCAGTTCTACGTAAAGTCCCCATTCGGTGACACCGGAGATAACGCCGTCGAATACCATGCCGAGCTTATCCTGCATGAATTCCACTTGCTTATATTTGATGGATGCACGCTCTGCGTTGGCGGCGACTTGCTCCATGCTGGAACAATGATCGCATAAATCCTCATACTTCTTTTGTATAACGCTACGGCCACCGGCTAGATAACGTTCCAGCAATCGGTGTACCATCATATCCGGATAACGGCGGATAGGAGAGGTGAAATGTGTATAGTATTCGAAAGCCAAGCCATAGTGGCCGATATTCTCCGTGGAGTAACGGGCCTTTTGCATGGCACGGATCGCCACTGTCTCGATCAAGTTCTCTTCCGGCTTCCCTTGTACATTGTCTAATAAGGAGTTGATACCTTTGGAGACATCCGTCTTCGTGCCGTCTGTTTTCAACTTATAGCCGAAGCGACGGATAAAAGAGGCGAAATTCTCCATTTTATCCGGGTCCGGAAGCTCATGGATACGATAAACAAATGTCTTCTTAGTCTTTCCTTTAGGAGGACGGCCCACGAACTCGGCTACGGTACGGTTTGCCAATAGCATGAACTCCTCGATTAACTTGTTAGCGTCTTTTGAGACCTTGAAATAAACACGGACCGGTTTCCCTTGTTCGTCGATCTCGAATTTAACCTCATAGCGGTCGAAATTGATAGCGCCACTCTTGAAGCGGCGTTCCCGCAATTTCTTGGCAAGGTCGTTCAAGGCTAGAATCTCCTCTTTATAATCTCCCTCGCCGGTTTCGATCACTTCTTGTGCCTCCTCATAGGTAAAGCGGCGGTCGCTCTTGATGATCGTGCGGCAGATCCGGGAGTTTTGCATTACGGCGTCGCTATTTAGTTCGAAGACAGCGGAGAAGCATAATTTTTCCTCGTCGGGACGTAAAGAGCATATTTGGTTACAAAGTCGCTCAGGAAGCATCGGTATCGTACGGTCTACCAGATAAACGGAAGTCGCACGGCTTTGTGCCTCTTTATCGATGACACCGTCCGTTTTCACATAATGTGTTACGTCGGCGATATGTACGCCCACCTCCCAGTTCCCGTTATCCAAACGGCGTGCGGAAAGAGCATCGTCGAAGTCTTTCGCATCCTTCGGGTCGATCGTGAAGGTTGTTATCCCCCGGAAATCCTCCCGGTTCTCAATTTCCTCCGGAGAGATCGCTTCCGGGATCTTATCCGCCGCTTTCTCTACCGAGGAAGGATATTTGTAGGGCAATCCGAATTCGGCAAGGATCGCATGCATCTCGGCGGTATTCTGTCCGGCGGTACCTAAGATATCGACGACCTCACCCAGCGGGTTCTTGGCTTCATCCGGCCATTCCACGATACGTACGATCGCCTTGTCACCGTTCTTACCCCCTTTCAGTTTATCTTTAGGGATGAAAATATCGTTAGACAACGTCTTGTTTTCCGTAATCAAGAAGGCGAATCCCTTAGCTACTTGAAGTTTGCCTACGAAAGTACGTTCCTTGCTCTCAAGGATTTCCACGACCTCACCTTCCGGCTCGGCACCTTTACGCTTAGCGAAAAGCTGTATTTTCACCTTGTCACCATCCATGGCATGTCCGGAATTACGTTCGGCGATAAATACCGGTGTACCTCCGTCTTCGGGGATGAAAGAATTCTTTCCGTTACTGCGGCGTGCGAAAGTTCCTACGGCTAGGGTTCCCAATCCGTTGAGACGATAGCGGCCACGGTCGATCTCGGTGATGATATCCTCGGCGGACAAGTCATACAGGATGTCTACCACCTGCAATTTCTGCACTTGGTTCTCGAGCCCGATAATCTTGCTGATTTGTTTATAGTTGAAAGGTTCCTTGGGAGAGGACTGGAAAACGGAAATGATGGCTTGGATCATCGCTCCTTTTTTCATACGTTTACCAGATCCTTTGTCCTTTTTGCCTTTTTTCTCTTTGTTATCTTTTTTTGCAGGTTTATTCTTTGCCATTCTGTATAATTATTAGCATTTGTTATGCGTGGAGACAGGAGTATGCCTCTATTTTGCATGCTATGTCTACAAAGTAAACAATTTAAATTGATATTTGGTTTACGATCTTGTTAGTTTGTAACCAAAAATACGGATTATTAATGAAAGCAATTCGCCGGTATCCCCTTTACTCCGGGCTTGCAACAGAATACGCTACCGCTTAATGGATATTCCTCAAGCTGTTCCTCGCTCAATCCGGCACGGGCGGTCGTTATATAAAGCGTGTCGAGCTTATTCCCTCCAAAAGCGCATGACGCTACGTGGGGAGCCGGCACGACAATTTTTGTCAACAGGTCGCCAGTATAGGGATTATAACAATAAACAGCACCGCCTCCCCATTGAGCCACCCAAAGATTGTCATTGCAATCGATCGTCATTCCATCCGGGGAGCCGGTGCCCTCGGGTATATTTACGGCTACACCATCGTACAATATATCCCCGGAGCTATCGTCATACCGGAAACGTATGATCTTATGGGTAGGTGTGTCGTTGTAATACATGTATTTCTTGTTGGCGGACCATACGATTCCATTGGAGATCGTGACTTTTGTCAACTTTGTTTCGACGGTTCCGTCTGCCCATACGCAATAAAGGCTGGCAGCCCCTTTAGGTGCGCCAAATCCCATGGTCCCGATCCATAAGCGTCCGGACGGGTCGCATTTTCCATCGTTGCAACGAATCTTCCCGTTATTGTCCGGGATTGGGGCGATAGATGTCATATTACCATCCGTTAGGTTTACACGTATGATCTCATTTTGTAAAGCTACGACTACCGTACTGTCCGTCTCTGGCACAACGGTAGAGACCATACGGTCGAATTGCCATGAACGACAATTCTGTAAGTCCGGTATATACTCGTATAACGTCTTGCCTTCTATATCTACCCAAAAAAGAGTATTGCGATCGGGATGCCAAATCGATCCTTCCCCTGTAGTAGCTTCCGAGCGGAACACAAGGTTGGGGCGGATGATAACAGGATCATTTATGCAAGAGGTTCCTTCAAACATGATAAATGCCAATATGAATTTAATAACTATTTTTTTCATGGTATGCTATGAATCTGAGTTTACAAAGGTATAAATTTGTTTTATAATGCCATGGTAAAAGATTATTTATGTAACTTTGTCGCTTAAATAAAATTACCGATGAGCGTAGAGATAAGAGAAGTTACCAGCAAGAAGGAGCTTAAGAAGTTTGTCAAGTTCAATATCGAATTATATAAGGGTAATCCCTACCACGTACCGGGTTTAATAGAGGAAGAGATGATGACGCTGGATAAGAAGAAAAATCCGGCGTTTGAGGTGTGCGACGCTATTTACTTCCTTGCCTATAAGGACGGAAAGGTGGTAGGCCGTATCGCCGGTATGGTGAATCGTCCGAGTAACGATGCTTGGGGGCAGAAACGTGCCCGCTTTGGTTTCGTTGATTTTATTGATGATGATGAGGTAGTCGATGCCCTTTTCGGCGCTGTTGAAAAATGGGCCCGTGAACAAGGCATGGGGGAGATCCACGGGCCGATGGGCTTTACCGATATGGATCACGAAGGTATGTTGATCGAGGGTTTCGATCAGATCGGTACGATGGCTACGATTTATAATTATCCCTATTACCCCAAGCAAGTGGAGCGTATCGGATACGGAAAGGATCAAGATTGGCATGAATTTAAGATCTATATACCGGATGGTGTTCCCGAGAAGCATTT
Organism: Parabacteroides distasonis; assembly: GCF_004793765.1. Classification (GTDB taxonomy): domain Bacteria; phylum Bacteroidota; class Bacteroidia; order Bacteroidales; family Tannerellaceae; genus Parabacteroides; species Parabacteroides distasonis_A. Next base: position 59,592 of record NZ_SRYM01000019.1, read on the forward strand.
GCGTATCGGCGAGATCGTGAAGAAGAAATATGGATTGAAGGTGCTGAAGTTCAAGAACGCTAAGGAGATTATGCCTTACGCCCGTCCGGTATTCCATACATTGAACGCTGCTTTCGCTCCCTTGTATGGTTTTGCGCAATTGACCGAGAAGCAGATCGATTATTATATCAATATGTATATCCCTATGCTGCGTTATGATTTGGTAACACTGATCGTAAGGGAAGAGGATAATGCGGTGGTTGGCTTTGGTATCTCCCTGCCCAACCTATCGCGAGCCTTGCAAAAGGCTCGCGGGCATATGTTACCCTTCGGGTGGATTCATTTGCTGAAAGCGTTGAAGAGTAAGCCGAAAGTAATCGACCTGTATTTGACAGGGGTCTTGCCGGAATATCAAAGTAAAGGCGTGAACGCTTTATTATTTAATGACTTGATTCCGGTCTATAAGCGTATCGGTGCCGTTTACGCCGAGAGTAACCCGGAGCTGGAGACGAATAGCGCCGTACAAGCGCAATGGGATTATTTCAAGCGAGAGCATCATAAATCAAGAAGAGCGTATATTAAAAAGTTATAAGAGATATGGATGAGCTGAATTCAACGATACAACAACCTACGGAATATAACGATGATGACATCAAGACACTGGACTGGATGGAGCATATCCGTCGGCGTCCCGGTATGTATATCGGAAAACTGGGGGACGGTAGCTATGCCGATGACGGTATCTATGTATTGTTGAAGGAGGTGCTGGATAACTCTATCGACGAGTACATGATGGGGTACGGCAAAAGTATCGAGGTGACTATCGAGGAAGGTACGGTAGCCGTACGGGATTATGGCCGTGGTGTCCCTCTGGGTAAAGTCGTGGATGTGTCTAGCAAGATGAATACCGGCGCTAAATACGATAGCAAGGCGTTTAAGAAATCCGTGGGTTTGAATGGTGTGGGTATCAAGGCGGTGAATGCCTTGAGTAGTTATTTTTTGATAACCAGCTACCGTGACGGGGAGTGTAAGCGGGTGGAATATAGTAAGGCGATCGTCACCGAGGAATCGGATATCCAACCGACCGGGGAGGCGAACGGTACGCAGGTGTTTTTTGTCCCGGATCGGGAGATCTTTAAGGATTATCATTATAAGGACGAGTTTATCGAGGGGCTATTAAAGAACTATGTATTCTTGAACTCGGGACTTTCCATTATTTACAACGGCAAGCGTTTCTATTCCCGCAACGGTCTGGTGGATTTGTTGAACGAGAATATGACCACCGAGCCTCTTTACCCGATCATCCACCTGAAAGGGGAGGATATAGAGGTGGTTGTCACGCATAGCAATCAATATGGAGAGGAATACTATTCGTTCGTAAATGGCCAGCATACCACCCAAGGCGGTACGCACCTTTCCGCTTTCAAGGAGTCTGTAGGCCGTGTCATCAAGGAATATTACAATAAGAATTTCGAATATTCGGATATTCGTGCGGGTATCGTGGCCGCTATCAGTATAAAAGTGGAGGAACCTGTATTTGAGAGCCAGACAAAGACCAAGCTCGGCTCGAAAGATATAGGACCGGACGGCCCTACGGTAGCGAAGTTTATCGGTGATTTCATCAAGAATGACCTGGATAACTATTTGCATAAGAATATGGAGACTTCGGAGCTTTTGCTGAAGAAGATCTTGGAGTCCGAGAAAGAGCGCAAGGCGATCGCCGGTGTTACGAAGCTGGCCCGCGAGCGTGCGAAGAAAGCGAATTTGCATAATAAGAAATTGAGGGATTGCCGGATTCACCTGACCGATTCGAAAGGGGATCTGCTAGAGGAAAGTAGTATCTTTATCACGGAGGGTGACTCGGCTAGCGGTTCTATTACGAAGAGCCGTAACCCGAATTATCAAGCTGTATTTAGTTTAAGGGGTAAGCCCTTGAATAGTTATGGCTTGACAAAGAAGATCGTTTACGAGAACGAGGAGTTTAACTTACTTCAGGCGGCCTTAAATATCGAGGATGGCTTGGAGGGCTTGCGGTATAATAAGGTGATTATCGCGACTGATGCCGACGTGGACGGGATGCATATCCGTTTGTTGTTGATTACCTTCTTCTTGCAATTCTTCCCCGACTTGATTAAGCGTAATCATGTTTATATCTTGCAAACCCCGTTGTTTCGGGTACGTAACCGGCAGAAGACGTGGTATTGTTATTCGGAGGAGGAACGCTTGGCTGCCATAGCCGCCGCCGGAAAGAATCCGGAGATCACCCGATTCAAAGGTCTGGGAGAGATCTCACCCGATGAGTTCAAGCATTTTATCGGCAAGGATATACGCCTTGATCCGGTGACAATGAAGAAAGAGGACCTCGTGAAAGATATGCTCGAGTTCTATATGGGGAAGAATACCATGGAGCGACAGAACTTTATTATCGATAACTTAGTGGTTGAAGAAGATGTCATCAATTGAAAATAAACGTATCGCGCTTTTTCCCGGTACCTTCGATCCTTTTACGATCGGGCATCAATCCTTGGTAAGGCGTGGGTTGGAACTGGTGGACGAGATCGTGATCTCGATCGGTATCAACGATAAGAAGCTTACCTATTTTTCCTTGGAGAAACGAATGGCGGCGATCCGGAATCTATACAAGGATAATCCAAGGGTGAAAGTCATGTCATATAATCAATTGACTGTGGATTTCGCTAAAGAGGTCGGAGCCGGCTTTATTTTAAGAGGAATCCGTACGGTCAATGATTTCGAATACGAGAAGACGATTGCGGACGTGAATCGTAAGTTGACGGGTATCGAGACTTTTATCTTGTTTACGGAACCGGAGCATACGCATATTAGCTCAAGCATTGTCCGTGAGTTGTTACGCTACGGCAAAGACATTTCCCAATTCGTCCCTAAAGAGACGAGATTGTATTGAAAATTATGAAACGAATATATCTGATGAAACGAATCGTCTTATCCCTGCTGATCGTCTTAGGTGTGTTTACCGGAGCGACGGCGCAAAAAGCGAATATGGATGCCCGGAAACTCCAATTGGCTTTATTCGCTATCTCTAACCTATATGTCGACTCTACTAACGAGACGAAGTTGGTGGAGGATGCTATAGTCGGCATGTTGGATAAGCTGGACCCTCATTCCAATTATATGGACCCGGAGGAGACGAAGGAGATGACCGAGCCTTTACAAGGTAATTTCGATGGTATTGGTATACAGTTCAATATGTTGACGGATACGCTTTACGTGATTCAGGTAATTCCTGGAGGCCCCTCTGAGAAGGTGGGGCTGATGGCGGGCGACCGTATCATCCAAGTAGACGATACCTTGATCGCCGGCGTGAAGATGAAGACTACCGATATCATGAAGAAGTTACGAGGACCGAAGGGTACCGAGGTGCGTGTGAAAGTAAAGCGGGGTAAGTCTCCGGATTTGATGGATTTCAAGATCGTGCGTGGTAAGATACCCGTGTATAGTCTGGATGCCGCTTATATGGCGGATAAGAATACCGGTTATATTAAGCTGAACCGTTTCGCCGCTTCTTCCGCCGATGAGTTTAGGGAGGCGTTGGAGAAGCTCCGGAAACAGGGCATGAAGAACTTGATTCTGGATTTGCAGGGAAATGGCGGGGGATATTTGAATATCGCCATAGAGCTGGCAGATGAGTTCTTGGATAAAAACCAGTTGATCGTTTATACGAAAGGGAGTAAGCAACCTCGTGAGGAGGCGAACTCTACCGCTCGTGGACAATTCCAAGAGGGGCGTTTGGTCGTGTTGGTGGATGAGTCGTCGGCTTCGGCCAGCGAGATCGTCTCCGGCGCTATTCAAGATTGGGACCGTGGAGTGATCGTAGGTCGCCGTACCTTTGGTAAAGGTTTGGTACAGAAACCGATTCCTCTGCCGGATGGTTCCATGATTCGTCTGACGGTTTCTCGTTACTATACGCCTACCGGACGTTGTATCCAAAAGCCTTACGAGAACGGGAAGATCGAGGAGTACCATCATGATCTGATCGACCGTTATAACCGGGGAGAATTGATGAGTGCCGATAGTATTCATTTCCCGGATTCAATGAAGTATAATACGTTGGTTACCGAGCGTACCGTATACGGAGGTGGAGGTATTATGCCGGACGTGTTCATTCCGGTAGATACGGCCCGTTATACGGATTATCACCGGAAACTCGTAGCCTCCGGTTTGGTCAATCGGGTGTCTATGAATTATTTGGATCGTAATCGGAACCGGATGATGGCTAAATATCCGAAGTTCCAGCAGTATAAGCAGGATTTCGTGGTCGAGGAGGATCTTATGGAGGAGCTTCTGAAGATGGCTGGGGATGAGAAGATCGAGTTTGAGGAAGAGCAATATAATCGTTCGAAGCCGTTGATCATGCTTCAGATCAAGGCGCTTATCGCACGGGATCTCTATGATATGGCGCAGTACTTCCAGATTATCAATGATGATAATCCGAGTTACCAGAAGGCGCTTCAGATTATTAATAATAAAGAGACTTACAATAGGCTTTTAGGACGTTAACCAACGTAAACAGCTGAGGATATGTATTGGACGCTTTTTCTGACATTCGTGAAAATAGGTATGTTTACCATCGGAGGCGGATACGCCATGTTGCCGCTGATCCAACGGGATGTGGTGGACCGGGGGTGGATGACGAAAGAAGACTTTATTGACGTTTTCTCCGTGGCCCAGTCGTTGCCGGGTATTTTTGCCGTGAATATAGCGATCTTTGTGGGCTGTAAATTGAAGAAGACATGGGGCGGTGTTGTTTGTGCCTTGGGCACGATTCTCCCATCTTTTGTCATTATGCTTTTGATCGCTTTGTTCTTTACTCAGGTAAAGGATAATGTATGGGTGGAGAAGGCGTTTAAGGGATTGCGCCCAGCGGTGGTCGCCTTGATCGCCGTGCCTTGTCTGACGACCGCACGTTCTATCAAGTTGACTTATGTGCAAATGATCATACCTGTCGGTGCGGCATTGCTGATTTGGCTGGGTGGGGTGTCTCCCGCTTGGATTATCTTAGCGGCTATAGCCGGAGGTTTGGTGTATGGTTTAAATAAGAAGAGCTGATATGATTTGGTTGCAATTATTATATGTATATCTGAAGATCGGTATATTGGGTTTTGGTGGCGGGTATGCGATGTTATCCTTGATACAAGCCGACGTGGTGGACCGTTACGGTTGGATCTCCTTGCAGGAGTTTACCGATATTGTCGCTATCTCTCAAATGACACCTGGGCCGATCGGTATTAATAGCGCCACCTATATAGGGTATACGGCGATACATAACGCAGGGTATTCGGAGGCGATGAGTATCCTAGGGTCTTGCCTGACGACATTCGCGGTCTGCCTGCCCTCCTTCCTACTGGTCCTTTTGATCTCCTATTTCTTCGCCAAGTTCCGGAATAACAAGTACGTGGAAGCAGCTTTCTTGGGATTGCGCCCGGCTACGGTGGGACTGATCGCCGCCGCCGCGTTATTGTTAATGAATAAGGAAAACTTCATCGATTACAAGAGTTTCTTGATCTTTGGTGCCGCCTTTATCCTGACTTGGAAGTTCAAGATCCACCCGATCCTGATGATTATCCTGGCGGGCATTGCGGGGATCATCCTGTATTCGTCTTTCCCCTGTTAAACCTTGCGGGGCTTACTATCCGTATATATAAGGATAAAAGACAGATCAAGCCGGATAAAAACTTCCCCCTTCCTGCTCTAAAGTCTATAACGATCTTATCTATTCTTTATTCGTCGGCGGCGAACGATCGTTCACTGCTGACGAATATATATTCGCTGCTGCCGAATGATCGTTCGCTGCCACCGAACGAAGAATGGAGCCTTGTTCGTCAATGAATAAGACTGTGACAAAAGGAGTATATAAATACGAGCGAAAGGTTATTGTCTTATTTGATCAGCCCATTATGAGCAGGACGAATTTTTTGTATCTTGCGGCTGACTTGAATGAATTGGGGATTCTCGAGAAAACAGGATTGATTTTTTTGTTGATTTCTTTTACTTTTCCTTGCGGGTTCGACGTTTTTTATATATATTGTCACCGTGATTACCGTTACATCTGTTTAATACGTCTTTTTTAAATTTAGTCCCTCTAGAGAAAGAAACTATCCGGCTGATATGGAAACTTTATGAAGAAAAGATTTCAGGTGTTTTTTACAGACTCTTAGATTGAGATGCTTATGAAAAGGAACACATGGCTTATGCTGCTGACTTTTATCATGTTTTTATGCTGTGGCAGGCAAAAGGGGGATAATGAGCTGCTTCCCATCGTCAAGGAATGGTATGGGAAAGAGATTAAATTCCCGGATCATCCCGTATTCACGCTTTACGGCAAAGATACCGTGGACTACTCGATACCCCAGTCTCCCTATAAGGTGTTGGTGTATGTAGATTCCTCCGGTTGTGTGGACTGTGAGCTGCAATTGCAGAAATGGCAGGAATTGATTAAGTATACTAATTCGATAAGCGATGGGGAAATCCCTTTCCTGTTTTT
>NZ_SRYM01000001.1 GCF_004793765.1 Parabacteroides distasonis
GCCGCTGCCATCAAGCCATACGCTACCTTTGCATCCGTGCATCGGGAACGAGTGGCTGACGGGATGAACCTCAACTATACCATCGGTTATTACCTCTGACGCTGGCAACTAATAGTGTAATCGTCGTAGCTTTCTTAATGGTGCTAATTTCATTTATTATAAACCGTCTGAACAAGACACTCTCTTTACTGCATATCCTGAATGCAACGGCTATAATCACTTCAATGTTATAGACATCGTAACTGATACCATCCGGTTGCTTGAGATACTTCATCGTGCCAAGTTTGTTCAGTTCCTTGTTCTTGTAGATGAAACGGATCGCCTTGCGGACATCGCATGAGAACACACCGAACAGGTCGGCTATCTCAAATTGTGTCATCCATATAGGTGCTGTCGGCATAATGACTACACCCGTTTCACTGATTGTTATTATTCCTCTGTCCATAATGTACTGAATTGATACTGTTTACTTATTGTTGTCTGTCTTTTCGCCGATAGATTGTATTTTCCTGCGTTCCATCAGCTTGTCCATATCTCTGGAGATTTTATCATCGGTTATCCGTGCATACCCCTGTGTCGTCCGGATATTGGAATGTCCCATCATTTTAGCGATGCTCTCGATAGGTATATCCGATGAAATCAGGAACGTACCGAAGCTATGCCGACTTTGATGATAGGACAAGTTGTCTTCTTTCCCTATGATTACACCCAGCTCATGAATCTCAAACCACAGGGCATCCCGATTGGGAAGCGGGAACACGGGATGTTCATCGTCAGTCGTGTTATACAGCGACAATATCCGCTCCGCTATGGGATGCAGTGGAATGAACGCCTCTATCTTTGTCTTCTTGCGGTTGATGCGGATGTACCGCCTACCATCCGCATTCGTCCCGATATGATGTGGATGCAGGAGCATTATATCCACATACGCCAGTCCGGTAAGGGTCGAAAAGATGAAAGCCCGTCTTGCCAGTTCCATCCGCTTGTCATACATCGGGGTGGAAAGTATCTTCTTGAACTCCTCACGGCTGATATACCTGTGCCTTGCCTCCGGTTTGGTTTCATATTCCATTTCCTCACAAGGGTTCACGCGGATAATCTCCTTATCGACTGCCAGATACAGCAGGCGGTTCAACCAACGCAGGCAATGGTTGGTTTGGGAAGCCCCGAAATTCTTGCATCTCTTCAAAAACGCTTTGTAGGCTTTGCCGAAGTCTTCCGTGACTTCTTCAAGGCCTATGTCTTTCTTGCCCAAAGACATGAGATAATTTGTCAGGTACTTCTGGTAATACATTGAACTCCGATAGGAAGAAGTTGAGTCTATTTCCTCGGAATGTTTCTTCAAACGCTCCTTTTCCCATTCCCCCATTTGCAGGAGGGTCGTCGGATGGATGTTGTTCAAGGTGATATGGTTCTTCAGCATCTCCGCACTGACCACACCTTGCGATTTCAGTATCTCTAAGTAGGCTTCTTCCATCAGGCGCAGGTATTCCCGTAAACGGTTGTTCTCCCTTGCGGACTTTATCTCGTTCTTCCTGCCGTTCCAGTCTTCCGGTCTGCAATAAATTCCGGGACTGATGACGGTCTGTTTGCCGTCAATGGTTATACGACACAATACGGCGGTCGTACCGTCAGCCTTTACCTTGCTGCGGTTGATGTAGGGTAATAATGAAAATGTACTTCGCATATTATTCTTTAAGTGTTAAAGAGTGAGTTTGAAATCTTCGGTCGCTTTAATGAACTTGTCCATGTCCTCAAATAGTTTTTTCGGGCTTACACGGGCATATACCTGAGTGGTGGAGATATCGGAGTGTCCCAACATCCTGCTGATGGTCTCTATCGGAACGCCTGCTTCAAGCGTTATCAACGAGGCAAAGCTATGGCGGGCCTGATGGTAGCACAAGTCATCCTTGATTCCTGACAATGCCGCCAACGCTTTCATGTGCCTTCTGAGATTTGACCAGCGAAGTAAAGGAAACAAGGTTTCCCTGTCCTCACTATGGTACTTATTGATAAGCGCAATAGCTTCGGGCAATAGTTTTACGCTGGCACGGAGTTCGTTCTTCTTTCTGCGGTATTTCAGCCACAAAGCCCCGTCCTTATCCGTATATAAATTGGTATGTGTAATTGAAACGACATCTGCATAAGAGACTCCGGTATAGCATCCGAAGAGAAACATATCCCTTGCCAGCATGTGGGATTTGCGGTAAGCAGGTATTTCCACATCCCGGATTTTCTCAAACGATTCACGGCTTAATGCCCGTGGTGTCGTTTCAGTCTTCTTCGGCAAGGTAAAATGCTGGAAATGGCTCCTGTCGGCATACCCCTTCTTATAAGCCAGACGGCATATCTTCTTCAGGATGGCAAGATGATGGCGGACGGTATCTATCGCATATCCCTTGTTTTCCATAGCGAATGCTTGATAGTCGTGGATGAACTGTTCCGTCAGTTGCCCGAATGACAGGTCCTTGACCTTGTACTGATGCTCGATGAACTCTCCGAGGGTCAGACGCATATAGTGATAGCCGGGATAAGTTCCTTTCGCGCGGTCTATGCCGATACGGGCTTTGAGGTCGTCACAGACAACATCCGTCATTTTCATGAGAGTCATCTGTGTTTCCATGCTGCCTTGAAAATGATTCTTCACATCGGTGGCTTCAAAATCCACTTTACGACTCACAAGGCTGTTGAAAGCGTTGTTCACCGCCAACAGCAGTTTTTCAATCCTGGCATTGGTTTCCACCGCTTCCTTGCTCTTGCCGTTCAGACGGCTTTCACGGGGATTCCACAGTTCGGGAGTGCAGGACAGCTTAGATCCGAACTGCGCCATCGTGCGGTTCACGGTTATGCGTCCCATGATGGGAGCCTTGCCCGACTTGTCCAGTCCGCTCTTTTTGAGGTAGAGCAGCACCTTGAATTTTTCTACTTTCATACGCTTATATTTTTTAGTGCAAAATTACTTGCCGTATAAGCGTTCCTTGATATGCAAAACACTGTGTATGAGCGCAAATAAAACGGTGAGGGTTTCTTTTCATTGCCTGCCGTTACCTATTCCTGTTTCGGTAACTGCCCGGCTAACGGTTTGGTAACTGAACAACCTCAATATTCCGTTGCCGTTTGCATTTTCTCTACTTGGCAGAATGCTGAAATACCGTTCATTTCAAACGACTTACGTTTAATCTTTACCTCTCTGTGTTTCTTTGCATAGCCTATCACTTTTCACCTTGCACGTCACACGTTCGCAACGACTACCACGTTGTCAAAGGGCGTACCTATTGAAACGGTGTCCAAGATGCTGGGACACACCAATATCGAAACGACCCAAATTTACGCCCGCATCACCAACAGCAAAATAGGCAGCGATATGCAAGGGCTTGACAAGAAGTTTGTCGGCATCGAGAAGATTTACAAGGAAGTCGCCATGTAAATTTTCAGTTACCTATATACCGTTGGTAACAAAACAGGTAACGATTTCGGTAACGAAATACCACCTAATAAGTTATATCCGAGTATTTTACATTCTTTCACCTTGCGGGCAGTCCACCGACTACCCGCATTTTTTATTCCCTTTTCCACTGGCACATTCCCCGAAACGCCAGCCGTGCGTGGCATGGCTGACTGATTTTCGTGAAAAGAGCCGTTGGAAACCCGCACAAGCGTACCGCAAGGTGAACTTGCCATACCCTTGCCTTTCCCGCCCGCATGGAGTGTTCCCTAAAAGACGAAAGGGAACAAGCACTTTTCCCCTGTTTCCCTATCTGTAAATCTTCCTCATTATGCAGTCCCCCAGCCGGGACAGTCGTTTTTATCATTTCAATAGGCAAAGGTAGCTACGGGGGCTTTTGGCTCTGCAAATTGGGTTTCATCGAAAAAAATTGTTCCAGCTTCCCGTTGGTCGGAAAAAATTTTTGTCGGAAAAATTTGCATATCAAGACCCCTTCACAAACCAGCCTATGTGAAACGAAAACGACCGACCCGACCGGAAGACGCATAAAAAAAAAGTCGGATTTACGGGAAACAGGAAAAAAGTTCAGTGAAACTTCAACTCCCTCACCTCTCAAATCCGCATAAAATCAAAAACTTAAAAATTACAGCAATATGGAAGCAAAGGTATTATCGGAAGCAAAAGTTTATGTAGGCACTTACGCCAAGTATAACAACGGTTCATTGTCCGGCGCATGGCTCGACCTTTCGGACTATTCGGACAAGGAAGAATTTTACGAAGCCTGCCGGGAACTTCACAAGGACGAGGAAGATGCGGAATATATGTTTCAGGACTGGGAGAACGTGCCGGAGGGCTTAATCGGCGAAAGCTGGATTTCTGAAAACTTCTTTTCCCTGCGTGATGCGGTGGAGGATTTGAGCGACACCGAGCAGGAAGCCTTTTTCGTGTGGTGCAACTATAAAAGCCATGATTTGAGCGAGGAAGATGCGGACGACCTTGTACGTGATTTCCGGGACGAGTATCGGGGACAATATGACGATGAAGAAGATTTCGCCTATGAAATTATCGAGGAATGTTACGACCTGCCGGAGTTCGCAAAGACCTATTTCGATTATGAAAAGTTCGCCCGTGACCTGTTTATGTGCGATTACTGGTTTGATGACGGTTTTGTGTTCCGTGCGGCATAATCAAATACCAATCCGGGCGGGGTGTCAAAGCCCTGCCCGCTAAAAATAACCAAGCGATGAAACGGAAAAGCATTTATAAAATCCTTTGGCGGGCGTTCCTGTGCTGCCTTGCATGGCGGTTTACCAGCGTAGCCGGAGCAGGCACGGCGATAACGGCGTATATCGTATTTCGTGCCGCCTGTTTCCTGTTCCGTGTCTGCCTTTCAGCCCTTTATGCGCTGGGCGTAGCTCTGCTTTTCCTATCGTTGCTTTTCTTACTGATATTATAACCATAAAAAATAGAACATCATGCAGTCACTTAACAAAAACGGGGTAAGCATCACCCAAACACCGGGAGAAGAAAAGTTCGTGAAATGCTGTTTAGGGGCTTTCAGGGGACAGATTTATTTTCAATATGACTACCGCCACACGGACGGCGAACTTTTCAGCACAGTAGCCAAAACGCTGGACGAGTGCCGCCGCAGGCGTGACGAGTGGATAGCGAAAAAGTAACAGAGTAATAAGTAATTTTAGGGATATGAAAACGACAGAAGTAAACAAGGAGCTTATCGGCAGGCGTTGCGAGTGCATTTTTACGGGCTTAATGGTAACGGGGGTTATTGAGGGCATCCAAGACGACCCGCATTCCACAGCGGTCAAAGTCCGTTTCGACCATCCGCACCAGTGGGGCGATGATTTGTATAATGATGTGTGGGCGTGGGGGCGTAAAACTGACGAGTTCGGCACGCTGCACCATTTGCAACTGTTAGAGGACAAACCGGACTTTCAGATAATGACGGTAGTTTTCGGCGAGCCAATCAGCCAAATAGACCGCAATGTTTTTGAAGATGTTGCAACGTGGGGTGTCTGTTCACTGCAAGGCTGGGTAAACAGCTACGAGAGTGTCCGGTTTGTAGCCATAGACGACCATACGGCAATCATCACGGGCGAATACAACATGGAGCAGGTAAAGGTGTGGTTAGAGAAATACACGTCCATAAAGAGCCTTAAAACCAGTTGATAGAGAACGGCGGCTGTTTGCCGCCGCCACTTTCTTTCGTGAGTGCCGGGAAATAAAGTGGCAAAGAAACCCGCCCTGTTCCCTAACAAGGATATGGCCATATCCAGTACGTTGAAGGATAAGATGTTTTCCAGAAGTGCAGATGCGCTGAATACCCTGTTGAAACGTAAGGATGAATTTGGTAAAACCATATCCTCCCGTGTCTGGGATATAACGGACGGAGCTATGGATAATCTGGAACATTATCTTTCTTCGGGTTTGTCCTCTGGTCGTCCGGCAGCGTTGATCAGCCAAGATATACGGCAATTACTAAACGAACCCAACCGTCGTTTCCGCCGTGTAAGGGACGCGAATGGCAAATTGGTCCCATCCCAGCCGATGAAAGATTATCATCCGGGGCAGGGTGTTTATCGCTCGTCTTATAAAAATGCTCTTCGCTTGGCTGCGACGGAAACAAATAAAGCGTTTCGTACTGCCGACTACGAGCGTTGGCAGAATATGGACTTCGTGACCGGTATAGAGGTGGAACGTTCACCATCGAATCATGGCCTGTGTCCTGTGTGTGATGCAAAGGCGGGGCAATATTCGAAAGATTTCAAGTTTACAGGATGGCATCCGTTTTGTATTTGCATATCTACGCCGATTATGATGGATCATGAGGAGTTCGCGGAATGGTTGCTTAGTGATAGAAAAGTAGAAAAAGATAGTATTTCAATTCAATATTCAAAAGATAGGGCAAAAGAACTACAAAATTGGGCTAAACAGTCTTTGTTAAATAGCTCATTCTCTCATAAAGATTTTCCGATACAAGTTAAAATGACAGGAAAGTCTATTAAAGAGTTCTTGAATCAGCCTCATAAGTTCAAGAAAGAGAAAAACGAATTGATTAAAAATATAGGAGCGGTATTCGCCGGTTCGGATTACAAGGGGTATACCGAATACCACAAGGATAATCCTATGATCAAATATTCTCATGTCTTTGAAATTGACTTGAAAGGTGAGAAAAGTTGGATTATTGTAAGAGAAGATATAACAGGAAAAGCGGTCCTTTATAGTATATCGGATAGTGATAAGGTTTTGACTGGTATAAAAAAGAAGTAGCCCGATAGACCATCACACGTGGAACTACAATCCACGGCTGAATCTATCAGACTACTCTTTTTGCAAAAATATAAATAATCTCCTAATTGTCTAACGATTTAGGAATTTTAATCGTCAAAGTCAAGAATAAGCTGTTTCCCGTTAGCCTTCCATTGCTCAAATGAGTAGTCCACGGTCATATTCATTTGTTTTGTGGCTTTGGCTAGCTTATTTTTGGCTTCATGGAATTCTTTCTTCAAGATCTGAATACGTGCCCAATCCTCAGCCTGTCGTTTCTGTTTCTGGTTGACGAAGCTGGCGTAAGAGGAGAAATGATCATATAATACATCGTAGCACTGCATTTTGTACTTAATGACTGAGGGTCTTGCTTCTTCATCAACACGGTTTGTGTCGATTGAAAATAACCAACCAAAGACATATCGAAGGGGAATACAATACATCTCACGTTCTTTCCCGTCTGCTGCAACCGAGGTCATGATGACCCCGGTTGAATTTAATATTTCATCACGATCAATTCTATTACGTTGAGCTTTGGCATCTATGCCAAGAGCATCACAAATAGGTTTGATAGGAACTAGTTGTCTTGGATCATTACTTGCCATGATAGCCACATTGTTTACTTTTGCAATTTCTTTTGCGTTAAATGATGAATTTTTCATATTTCCGAAAAAAGGCGAGGGCAAAGGGGATTCTGTAGTAAAGTGGCAGTTTACAGAATACACCCGATGCCCTCTAAATTTCCTACTGACGTAACTGCCACGTAACGTCTTTCTGAGATAATATATAAATCAGAAAAACTTTTTCCTGTGGCAGTTGATGACACCTTCTATACTTTCGCTCTTTGCATTTGTAATTTTGCACTTAGCTTCTCAGCTTCCTTTTGCATATTTTCGGAAGCATGTTTGATGTAGTATAGCATTCCTTCGGTTCTTCCTATCTCTCGACCGGTATTGAATGCGGCTTGCAGTTCTGGAGTGGAGTACTTGCCCATTTCGGAGGGTTGGGCCGTTGGTTGTTGGGTACTATTATTCCCCGACAAATCAATGTTACGCTGTTTGGACATAATACAACATTGTTTGTTATAAGTGGATAGACAAAAACGGTTTCGCCTGTCCCATTGTCCTACACCAGCGCGGCAGTTACGGCCATTAAGCCGTATCATGGGGGTACGAAACCGTTATACTTTATAATACGTTCATGTATGGGCATAAAAAATGCCGACACAAAAATTATGTTCGGCAGTCACCCGCCACGCTGATAAATTAGGACACCGTAAAGGTGAACACTTATTTTCAATTATGCAAGAAAAAAGAAAAAAATATTGTTTTTGATGTTGTAATAATTGTTTGTTGCGCTATAATAATTATATTTGCAAAGTAAAATACAAACATAATATACGAATCATGAACAAATTATCTTCTCACACGCAAGAATTGTTTGTTATAGATCGTCCCTCAAAAGGTCTATTGAGGTTCGTAGACAAACTAAGAGAAAGAAAAAGAGAAAATTTGGAAGAGTTGCGAAACAAAAAAGATTTTGTCATTAAAATAAAAGCATAGTTTTAGCAGATGGATTTTTCTGTTTCTATTCTTTCCAAATCCGGGGATGAATATAGGGTAACGCTTTCTCCTATTGAATATAGCATCATACCAGACGAAGTCAGGGATTTATTTGTAAGCGAAGGATGTTGTATTGAGATCGTAGAAGCGACACTCAGCAGTATAAAAGGGGAAAGTTCTACAGGTGCCGAGGTTCTTTTTAAGATATCAAACGTCATAGGAGAGGTTTTTGCAGAAAACAAAAATATGATTTTGTATTTCTATTGTGATGATATGCATGAGATTGCGAGACGGGATAAAACCATAACTCCACAAAGATTTAGAAGTCGTTTGTTTTCAAAGATGTTTGAAAGATATATAAGATCGAACGAAGTATCAGATATTGTAAATATCCCTATTGAATTGAGAGCGGACAGGGATATTTATATTCATTTGATAGCAAGACAGGAACATTTGGTATATGTTGATGCACTAAAGAGATTCATTATAGATACAACTAATAAGTAATGGGAGCTATAATTGGATTCGCCGTGATAGGCATACCTTGTGCCGCATTTTTGATCTATTGCCTTACGCCTTCTGGCAAACAATGGCTTAGATCCAATCACATAATTTGACAAGATAGATTCTTATAGGAATAATTGAAATGAAGCCTGCCGGTTGTCCGGTGGGCTTTTTTTATACCCGGAATTTTCTTTCTCTCCCTTATATTTTAAACAGAAAACTCTTATGACAATTTTAGATTTAATCAAGGCGGCATGTAAGACAAAAGGCGTGCCGGAGAAGTATGCGGAACGTATTCAAAAGACGTTCAAGATTGAGAAAGCCGAGGGGATGGAGGCTTTCGTGGACCTGTTCAAGGATAATATTCTTCCGGCAATCCAAGAAGCGGAGAATGAAGCTAAGACTACGGCTGAAACGGCCGCTGTCGCCGCTTATGAAGCCAAGCATGGGTTGAAGGATGGTAAACCGGTAGAAGATCCGGATAAGAACAAGAAAACGGAAGAAGAGCTGTTGAAGGATCTTAGCCCGGAACTGAAAGCTTATCTGGAAAGTATGAGGAAGAGCGTCGATGATATGGCTAAGAAGGTGGGCGATTCCATTACCAATTCGGCAAACGAGGCTAAGAAAGAAACAGTCCGTAAGCAGTTGAAAGATGCTGGTCTTCCGGATAACTGGCTGGGACGTGTGGACTTGGCTTCGGAAACCTCTATCGAGGATCAAATCAAGGCGCTTTCCGAAGAGTTTACCGAAATCCAGCAAAAGGCGATCGATGATGCCGTGGCCCGTGGTGATTACGCTCCCGGTTCCATGAATCTTCCGGAGCGTTCCGAGGCGGATTGGGCGAAGCTGATGGATCAGGATGCCGACAAGAGCGCAAATAATCCCGGTGTGGTGAACCTGGGTATTGAATAATCCAAGAAAAGTGTAACGTTATGTACAGAAAAAGAGAAAGAGAATTCCAGTATCCTCCCGGAATTGAAAAGATTATTGAGGATGTGATCGGCGGTGGGACGATTGACCGCCGGGATTTGCGGAACGCTTTGTTCAATGGCAAGTCGTTGGACGAGCTTCCTCCGATCGTGATCGTGGTGAAAGATCCGGAAACGGGGCTGTATCATGTATTGAAGACGGCGATGGCTTCCGATGCTGGCAATGAAACTACTTATAAGGTGTCCAAGAATCATCTGTTTGGTGTGGGTGACTTCGTGACGATTGGTGGAGCTTTGACAGGCGCGTCCGATAAGATCACGGTTATTGATAAGAGTAATGCGGAGTTTGATACGATCACGTTGGAAGCGACTATCGGTGCTGCCGCAAAAGGTCAGGTATTGGTTCAGGCTAAAGACAAACAGGCTGCGAAAGCCGCCAAGTTGCCTTATGATGGCGAATTGGTTGTCACGATGAATAAAGTCGACTTGACTGTTGCCAACCAGCAGTCCGGGTTATTGGTAAGAGGTACGGTAAACGAATCCTGTATGCCGTTCCCGGTAGATAAGGACTTGAAGGTATTAATGTCGTTTATCCGTTTTGTGTAATCCATTAAAATCAGATATATGGAAAGAAGTTTAATTAAGCAAGTGAATAAAAAGAACATGGCGGCCCGTTTGAATACCCGTCATGTGAAACCGGTTGTCTTCCCGAACTTCTTCGGGGTGAAAAGAAAGACCTCGTTGAAGTGGGAGACTCTGACCGGTGAGAAAGGCGCTCCGGTAATGGCAGACGTGATCTCTTTCGACGCTTCCGCACCGCAGAAGACCCGTGAGGTGATCAGCAAGCTGTCCGGCGATATCCCGAAGACAGCCGTCAAGCGTGGCATGAACGAGAGCGATTACAACGAGTACAAGCAATTGGAACGTGACGCGCAAGGTGACGCGGACCAGTTGGCATTGTTGAATCTGGGTTTCAAGGATCAGGATTTCGTGTATAACTCCGTTCGTGCCCGTTTCGAATGGTGGTGTATGCAGCTCATGAGCCGTGCGGGTTTCCATTTGTCGGCAAAGAACAATGGCGGTGTCGTTACGGCTGAGTTTGTCGGTTGCGGTATGCCGAAGAAGAACCAGCGTAAATCTACTACGGACTGGAGTAACGCTACAACGGCCAATGGATTGCAGGATATTGAGGATACGGTTGTGGCCGCTTCTGCCGAAGGGGTGACGATCCGTTACGTTGTAATGCATGTGGCTGATTTCTCTTTGCTAAAGAAACAGAAATCCACGTTCGACACGTTAAAGGCATGGGTTAATTCGTCCTCCAAGATATTGGTGACAAAGAATCTCATCAACGAGTATCTGGCCGAGCAGGAGATCCCGGTGAAGATCATTACCGTGAACCCGGCTGTCCGTATCGAGGATAGTGCCCATCGTCGTAAGACGATCAATCCTTGGGAGCGTAAGCGTGTATGCTTCTTGGAGGATTTGAAGGTGGGTGACATTCAGCATGGGCCGATCGCCGCCGAGTCTTCCGCTACCTTGCAGAAAATCGCTCTCATGGTTAAGCAGGATTGGATCTTGGTAACCAAATGGTCTGAGCTGGAACCGTTCAAGGAATGGACGAAAGCGGAAGCGAACGCTATTCCTGTCGTGAATGATCCGGATGCCATGTTCATCATGAAAGTGGATGGGAAGGATTGGAACGCTTCCGAGGATACCGAGGGTACGGATGATATCCCGGCGACATTCTTGGGTGAAACCGTCGAACCGGAGGATCAAACGATTCAGGATACTGAAAACGGAGAATAACAATCATGGCTAAGACGATTCGAGATACGATACTCGCTTATCCCGGTCTGGCTGACTGTGAAGATCTTTTGGATAACGTCGTTTTGCCGGGACGCGGTTTTGAAGGTACAGAAGATAGTAAGACGATCGATATCCGAAAACAAAAGCTGGTGGCCGCCGACCTTTATTCCATGGTCGGCGGTCTGCCGGACTTCACGGAAAACAAGCTCTCTATCACGTATCCCCGTGCATGGTATGACGCTACGGCGAAACGACTATACCGGGAGGGAGGAGAACCTGAGAAAGCGGAACTGATAGGCAATAAGATCGAGGTACCCAAAGGAAGGGCGAGAAACAGATGGTAAAGCGATATTCACATACAGCGATAGTGACGATTCAATCCTGCCAATTAGTCAAAGGGGAATGGGTTGCCGGTAAACCGACGGAAATAGAGGTTACAGGGCAATACTACCCGTCCAATAGTGGACAGCAGTTGAAGCGGAATGCTGATGGGAAGGAATTTATCGTACACGGTGAGTTCTCGACCAAAGCCCGTCCTGTGGAAAACGCGAAGCATATCCGGATTGACAGTATCGCTCTCGATGTGGATATCATTAGCTGGGAACCGTTTCAGACTCACTCTGTAATCTATGTGTAGCTTATGGCAAGGAAAGGTGGTTTGACTCCAATGTGGAGTGATAGGGAAGTAGGGCGTTGGTTCGATTACTATGTGGATCGGGCGGAAGAGCGGATATACAAGTTATTGCAACGTGCCGGGGAAGAGTTCGTGAAGATCGCTCGAAAAAAAGGGAACTATCAGGATCATACCGGCAATCTTCGTAGTTCAATCGGCTATGTGATCGTTAAGGATGGCGATATATTGACCGAGAACTACGAGTTGTCAGATGAGAAAGGTACCGATAAACATACGGGATTGAGAGAGGCTAAAAGGCTCGTATCAGAATTATTACCCCTTTATAAGAATGGCTGGGTATTGATAGGTGTAGCCGCTATGCCTTATGCCAAGTATGTGGAAGCAATCGAAAATCTGGATGTTATCTCCGTTGCCACGGAACATGCCGAGGATTGGATCAAGAAACAGAGTCGAACGTTATTTGATAAACTCGCTGAGAAAGGATATTGAACATGGCAGATCAGTTTGATATAGTGGATATTGTATATAATGCGGTTGAGCCGGCGAGTACGGGCTTTATCCTGTATAAGGATCAATCCGGCGATGGCGAGAAAAGAAATCATATCACGATCCGCTCTCTGGCCTTGAATGGGAAAGATTATGTCAACAAGGGATCGATAAATATCAATATCTTCGTCAAGAGACCCTCGAAAGGCGTATCGGATCGACAGTTGATGATAGAGACCGTACGAGGCGTGAGGTTCGTGTTGCGGGATATCAAGCCGCCGTTGGGGATGTATTGGAAATCTCGGATCGTCTGGTCTGAGCCTATGGGCGAGGCCAAGGATGGCTTCGATTGTACGAATATTAGATTAGAGGTTATAACAGAATTAGATTAGTGATATGGAAAGAAGTTTAGCGCTGGATGTGGCGTATTTAGGAGTTGCGGAACCCGGGGATGGCGTGGCCGGTACCGAGTTCACCCAATGCGTTGACGTGGATACGGTGACGTTCAATTTCTCGGATGCCAAGGAGCTTAGTTTTACGTCCATGGGACATGAGGATCCTTGGGCGGTGGTGAGTCGGAAAGGAGATCCTTCCAGTATAGAGTTCACTATCCCTTCTCCTACGAGCGACGAGATGAAAATGTTTTGCGGGGGAACCGTTTCCGGTGATAAATGGGAGGCTCCCTTGTCTACGCCCTCGATATTGAAGACGATCAGGCTACAGAGCCTACCGTACCAAGGTAAGTTCACGGAATATGTCTTTGTCAAGTGCTCTGTGTTCGGGAAGATCAGCCAAGCCCCGGATAAGGAGAATTGCGATCTCTTATTGGTAAAGGCCACGATCATGACACCGGTATCTGCGGCTGGCAAACAAGCGTCCCCGTATAGCAGGGCGGTGAAGGCCGTATCGGAAGACACGGAATGATGTTTTTTGTTTAGGTTGTCTAGAGCCTCGGTTTTTGCCGGGGCTCTTATATTTTAGAGGAAAATCATGAGCGTAAAGCGAGCACTACAGATTGAGAGCGACGTGGTGACAAGTCGGTCAGTCGTGATTCCTTTCGAGTTCAAGCCGGAGACGATCCCGGCGGGTAAGAACGTTGGTGATAGTATCGTTATCACCCCGATCACGGTAAGGACCGGGTTTAGGATACGGCCGTTACTCTTGCGGATTGACAAGGCGGACAAGGATGCTATCGTGGCTCATAAGGATGTTACGTTTGATAGTGTACTGTCGGAGTTGATGGCGAAATATGACGAGTTGATCTTTGAGATCGTATGTTTGGGTATCCATAACAAGAAAGGGGACATGCCCGCTTGGTTCCGGGAGGTATTGAAGGATAATTGTACATGGGAAGACCTGTATATCCTTTTGAACGCTATTCTCTTTCGTCTGGGTTGTAACCCTTTTTCTCGTACTATCATAGCATTGGAAGCTGTGAGCCCGTTAAGCGAAGAGGAGATAATAGCCCTTCAAGAAAACAACGAGACTTGGGTAGGTCGGAGCCGGTGACGCAAAGTAGCTTCATGTTCCTTGTACTATGTAACGAGGCGTTCGGGTATACGCATGAGCGGACATTGGACAGCGATCTGGCGCTTGTCATGTCCATGCTACGGGAACATGGTTACTTGGTGAACGACCGGAACAAATCACTGCTCGTGGACGATGATGAATCCGGGGATAATCATGGCGAGTGGGTCGAGGTAATCGATTTCGATACGGGAAAAAAGAAAAGGGTTCGAAGAATGAGCCCGGTATGATATATATTACTTTGCGTAGAGAACGTTTGTCATAGTGATTTTGGTTGTAAAAAAACCGACGAACCGTGAGGCTGGTCGGTTTTTGTTCTCTGTAAATGTGTCAAGATCTTCAGAGTGTCTGCTCGATAACCAGAGCGGTGTCTTCTAGCGAAAAGTAATTGGGTAACGCTCCGGATGGATTATGCTGTCAATCTCAAGATCCACATCAATTGCGTCCCAACGCAACGAATCCTCGTCCGGTATGGTCACGTCCAATACATCCGATACTTTTGCATTTCTGAACCAAGGGTATCTGTCATACGATAGATAATATTCCTTCCCTCCTACGAAAAGGAGGATACCGTGTGCATTAATCATTGTTACTCCCGCAGGGGGTGTTCCATTCATTTTTTTATTATATCGAGGCCGGACAAGCTGCATGAGAATATTCGTTGATATCTATAAGATGGATATTCAAAACATCTTCAATATCAAAAAGAGTGCTGGTTGTAAAGTTGTGGTCACCTCTTAACCATTTGGATATCTCAGAGGGACGTTTACACATTTTCTCGGCAAATTCCTTTTGGGATAGACCTTTCCTTTTGATACCTTCTGCTATTTTTACGGCAAGCATCATACGTCTTTCCATGTTCTTGGCTCTTTTCGTGTCTATATTGCCAAGTACTGTATCCAAAATAGATGTATTGTTCATATTTATTCCTCCTTCAATTTTAAATTACCTAAGAAAAAACCGTTATCATCGAGATGTATATCCTTGTTTTTGATGGCTTCTGATATGATTCTGGATATTCGAACCACTGTTTCAGCTTCTTTTTTTAAGGAAGAACTTTCTTGATAAGCTCTAATGTTTTTGGGTTTGTATCCTCCACCTCCAACAACGATAGCAACGTTAGCAAATCGAATACAATAGATTCTTAATTTTTTATCAGGACTATCAAATAGGGCGCAGACACCATCACCGGGTTTCCCTTCGTTTAGCTTGAAAAAATGTTCGGCTGCCCCAGTTTTTGTAGCCATAATTTTCAATTTAGATACGATATCTTCTATTTCGGTTGGATATTCAGAATAGTTGTTCTGAAGAAATTGTTCAAAAACGCTCTGAGCCTCTTGATTGAGAATGACAGAATATATTTGAGTCTTCTTTCCCGACAGTTGCTTTATTTTGACAATCTCAAGTTCCACGATGAATTTTTTTCTTTTTACAAAAGAACGAAGAAAAAGCGACAAGGCAAAAGAAAATGTCGAAAAAGATAACTTATAAGTGAATTTTTAACGGTTGACAGTCTCACATGAAAGGCTATCCTATATTTTACCATAAACGCATTATGGGAATCAGAAATAGGGACGGAGCCTTATTTATGGCTATTGGTATCGACAACTCCGGTTTATACGAAGGGAAACGGGAGGCTATAGGGATTATCAAGACCTTGGCCGGTGAGATCACCTCTTTTGACGTATTCGGTGGTATCGGTATCAGTGCGGCGACGGCGTTCGCCAAGGCCGCGAAGAGCTCATACGACTTCGAGAAGGAGTTCCGCAAGAACATGCTGGAAGTAGCGACCATTTCCACGCAGGTGACGGATGAATGGCCTGACTGGATGATAGATTTACACGGAAAAAATATGTAACTTTGGAGGGTAATTTACAAATAGTTTACAGTCGTATATATAATGAGTTGAAAATTAATTGATTAAAGTATATGTCAGACAGTATCGTCATTATTCCTACATACAACGAGAAGGAGAATATTGAGAATATCGTTCGTGCCGTGTTTGGGCTGGAGAAAGCGTTTCATATCTTGGTGATCGATGATGGTTCTCCGGATGGGACGGCGGCTATCGTGAAAGGCCTGCAGAAGGAGTTCCCTGAGCGTCTTTTCATTGTGGAGCGTAAAGGGAAGCTGGGGCTGGGTACCGCTTATATCCGGGGTTTCAAATGGGCTATCGAGCATAAATATGATTTTATTTTCGAGATGGACGCCGATTTCAGCCATAATCCCAATGACCTGCCGAAATTATACGCCGCTTGTACCGGGCAGGGTGCCGACGTGGCCATCGGGTCGAGGTATTGCAACGGGGTGAATGTGGTGAACTGGCCGTTGGGGCGTGTGTTGATGTCTTATTTCGCCTCGGTGTATGTCCGTATCGTCACGGGCATGAAGATACAGGATACGACGGCGGGCTTTAAATGTTACCGTCGTGAGGTACTGGAGACGATCGATCTGGACCGTGTTCATTTCAAGGGATACGCCTTTCAGGTGGAGATGAAGTTTACGGCTTATAAGTGCGGCTTCAAGCTCGTGGAGGTGCCGATCATCTTTATCAACCGTGCCTTGGGTGTCTCCAAGATGAACTCTTCGATATTCGGGGAGGCTTTATTCGGCGTCCTTCAATTGAAATGGTGGAGTTTCTTCAGGAAGTATCCGAGGAAACATGCGAGCCATGCCCAATGAGAAACAGAGTTTGACAATTTATAATAGGATAAGAAAGATGAATAAAATAATAATCCAGAATCCGAGAATCATCAACGAGGGCCGTTCTTTTATCGGCTCGGTGCTGGTGGAGGGGGATAAGATTGCGGCGGTGTTCGAGGGGGAGGTTCCCGGGAACGTGCGTGCCGAGGCGAACCAAGTGATCGACGCTACGAGGAAATGGTTGATACCGGGCGTCATCGACGATCAGGTGCATTTCCGGGACCCCGGGCTTACCCATAAGGGGGATATCGGGACCGAGAGCCGTGCGGCCGTGGCCGGTGGCGTGACGACCTTCATGGACATGCCGAACACGAAGCCGCAGACCACGACGATCGCCGACCTGGAATGGAAATTCAACCGTGCCGCCGAGGTCTCCCGTGCGAATTACTCCTTCTTCTTCGGTGGGACAAACGATAATATGGACGAGATCCGCAGGCTGGATCGTAGCCGTGTGCCGGGACTGAAACTCTTCCTCGGCTCGTCTACGGGAAATATGCTGGTGGACAAGAAAGACTCGTTGGAGCGTATCTTCGGCGAGGCCGGTATGCTGATCGCCATCCATGCGGAGAAAGAGGAGGTGATCCGGCGTAATATCCGGTATTACACGAACCTGCATGGCGAGGATCTGGATATCTCTTTCCATAGCAAGATCCGTAGCGAGGAGGCCTGCTACCAATGCTCGGCCGAGGCGGTTGAACTGGCTACCCGCTTGGATTCCCGTTTGCATATCCTGCATCTCTCCACGGAGAAGGAATTATCGTTGCTCAGTAACCGTCTTCCCTTGAGCGAGAAAAAGATAACCGGCGAGGTCTGCGTGCACCATCTGTGGTTTCATGACGGCGACTACGCTAGGTTCGGTAATCGTATCAAGTGGAATCCCGCTATCAAGACGATCGAGGATCGCGCGGCGCTGCGTGAGGCGGTCAATAACAATACGATCGATATCGTGGCTACCGACCATGCCCCGCACCTGCCGGAGGAGAAGCGAGGCTCTTGCCTGAAGGCGGCTTCCGGAGGACCGCTTATCCAGCACTCCTTGATCACGATGTTGGAGCTGGCGATGGAAGGCCGTTTCACGTACGAGAAGGTGGTCGAAAAGATGGCGCATATGCCGGCGGAGCTGTTTCGTATCGATAGGAGGGGATACATCCGTCCCGGGTACTACGCCGATATCGTATTGATCGATCCGGAGCGGACTTGGACGGTATCGAAGGAGAATATCTTGTACAAATGCGGCTGGTCTCCTTTCGAGGGCTATACGTTCCACCATGGCGTATGGAAGACTTTCGTGAATGGCGAGTTGGCCTATGGCGACGG
This sequence comes from Parabacteroides distasonis, assembly GCF_004793765.1. Taxonomy (GTDB): domain Bacteria; phylum Bacteroidota; class Bacteroidia; order Bacteroidales; family Tannerellaceae; genus Parabacteroides; species Parabacteroides distasonis_A. The sequence goes on from NZ_SRYM01000001.1 coordinate 18,202, forward strand.
CGAGGTGAACGACGCCGTGAGGGGTAAGGAAGTCCGTTATCTATAGTAATGGAGACGGGGGAGATGCCCCGTCTCATCCTATCTATCGGATATCGATCAGTTTATGGGTTTGCAGGCTTAGCCTCCACCGGGGATGCCGGAGGATGTAATCCACTACTTCTTCCGTGTTCCGGCAGGAGCAGGGTTGCAGGAAATGGTACCGTGCGGGCATTTCCGCATAGGCGGACAGGTCTTGCCCGGTATAAACCACCTTTATCTCGTCGATCCTTTCCAATACCACCGGGGCGTTCTCCTTGGGCGAGCAAGTCACCCAGTCGATGCCGTCGGGCAGGGGGCGTGTGCCGTTGGTCTCGATACAGACCTGTTTCCCCGCCTCACGCAAGCGGGATATGAGCGACTTGTCGATCCAGAGGCTAGGTTCTCCTCCCGTCAGGATCACCATCCGTGCGGGAAAGGAAGATACCTTCTCCACGATCTCCTCGTCCGTCATCATCACGCCCTCCTCGTGGCGGGTGTCGCAGAAGCCACATCTCAGGTTGCAACCAGAGAAGCGGACGAATACGGCGGGAGTCCCCGTATGGAACCCCTCGCCTTGCAAGCTATAGAATATCTCGTTAATCTTCCTCATAGATCGCCGTATTACCCTCAGACTCTTTTACCTCTACCTTGAAACAAGACGGGATCTGCTCGTATACCCAAAAGGCTATGTTCTCCGCCGTCGGGTTGAAAGGCAGGATATCGTTCAGGTTCTGGTGGTCCAACAGGGATTTCACCGCTCTCTTGATATGACTGAAATCGACCACCATGCCATCGGCGTTTAATTCCTTGGAGCGGCAATAGACCGTGATCATCCAATTGTGACCATGCAGATTCTCGCATTTGCTGGGGTAGGACAATCTCAAGCTGTGGGAAGCGGAGATCTCCATGCGTTTAATTACGGTATACATACTGTACTTAATGTTTATACGATAAATAATACTGTACCTGATGTCACCTCGGCACATCCTCTTGGTTCAGCGCTTTCATCGAGAACAGGAAGGTCGTCCCTTTGCCCTCGCCCTCGGACTCGAACCAAAGCTTTCCTCCATGAAGTTCCACGAAGTCCTTGCAAAGCATCAATCCCAGGCCGGAGCCTTTCTCGTTCTTCGTCCCGTAGGTCGTGAAATGCGAGTCTTGTTTCAGGAGCTTGTCTTGATCCTCTTTCTTGATGCCCTTGCCGGTATCTTTCACCCTAACGGTCACGAGATCCCCCTCGGAGCGTGAGGATACGGTGATCGTACCCCCCTCGAAACTAAACTTCATGGCGTTAGAGACCAGGTTGCGGATAATCGTCTTGAGCATATCGATATCGACTCGGCCTACCAGCTCTTTATCCGGGTTCTCCAAGATAATCTTCACGCCTTTTTGCGCCGCCATCGGGATATACGTCTTGGCGGTGCTGTTGATGATACTGTTTATGTCGGTCTGTTGCTTATACAGGCGTTGCTTGTTCAAGCGGCTCTTGGCCCATTTCAGCAGGTTGTCCAGCAGGAGGAAGACTTCCTCGGAGGTCTTGTTCATCATCTGGATCATCTCGTACGCCTCGTCGCCTACCCGTTCCTTGTCCACCATCGTCAGGATAGCGTTATTCATCATTTTCAACGAGCCTAGCGGGGAACGCAGGTCATTGGCGATAACGGAGTATAGCGTATCCCTGGACTCGATCGTGTGCTCCAGCTCGGCCTTGATGCGCTTGATGCTGTAAAGCTCGTAGCGGTGGGCCACCCTCTTCACCAGCTCCTCCCGTTGGAAAGGCTTCGTGACGTATTCGGTGGCGCCCAATTGGTAGCCTTTCACGATGCTTTGCATATCGCTTAGGGCGGACATGATAATCACGGGTATATCCGTAGTCTCGGGATTGCTTTTCAGATGCTGGAGGACCTCATATCCGTCCATCTCGGGCATCATGATATCGAGTAATATCAGATTTGGGTGTTTCTCGTTAGCTATGCGTAGCGCTTTTATCCCGTTGTCGCAAGTCAAGAGCGTGTATCCCTCTTTCTTCAGTACGGCTTGTACCAGCATGACGTTCATGGGGACATCATCTACGATAAGAACTTTATACTCTGAGGCCAATTTATCCATTGTATCTAAATAGTGTTCCGATTTTCTTGATATTCAAATAATCTGAATGGCGCGAAAGTATTAATTAAAGTCGACATATAACTACTATTTGTCCATCTATTTTTCTAATTTTTTATCCCGGGCCTTGTTTGGCTTTTCCCGTGCGCCCGTGCCTCGGGGGGGATTTTCTCGCCTAAGGGGGCCATATCTTTCCCAGCGAACCCAGCGCCGCCAGGAGTATCAGCCCCCAGCCCAGCAGGTTTAAGGGGCCGGGCGAGGGGTGGACGAGAGCGAGAGTATCGCCCCGATGGCCGCCAGCGCCGCCTCCCGCATGTCCAGCAGGAGGGAGAGCGCCGCCAGCAGGAAGAGGCTGGCCAAGGCGAGCAGGCGGAAGTGGGGGAAGGGGGGGCGTGGGCCCGGCGGGGTTGTCGGTCGTGTCATGGGGCGGTTGTTTTTTAGGCGTGTTAGATCCTAGGTTTAGCAAGAAACCCAGCAGGATGCGGACGAAGGCTAGTATTTGTCGTATCTTGTTCATATCAATTGTGGTTTATTAGGGATGAGCAAATCGGTTCGATCTCGCGGCAGAGCTGTACCAGCGTCTCCCGGTAGCGTTCCCGGTTGTCGCCGTTCAGCTCGCTGATGTAGGGGCTGTAGGCGATGGCCTTGGCGTAGTCGGCGGGGAAACGGCTCATGGCGGCGGCTTGCGGGTAGGAGCGGACGAGGAGGCGGGCGAAGTCGAGGTAGGAGTTGCGTGCCGAGTCGTAGCGGCGGAACAGCAGCTCGCCCCGTTTGTACCGGGCGGTGACGCGGCCCCCGTGCCAGAAGGCGTTGCTCGCCCCGTAGCCGGTGATGCCGAAATGGTTGTTGGCCTCACGGGCTAGGCGGGAGGTGCCCCAGCCGCTTTCCAGGGCGGCTTGGGCAAGGAGGACGATGGGGTTCAGGTGGAAGCGGGCAGCGGCGGAGCGGGCGTCGGCGAGGTGGGCGGAGATATAGGCTTGTTTCATGATATATATGATGGATTATGGTTTGATTTTTCTTGGAAAATTGATATTAAATTACTATCTTTGAATAAGTTAATAAATAAACAACATCAGTATGGAAAAGCGGGAGACCGGTGTGGGCGCCTATTATTTTTGTGATATAGCGATGAGTTATTTTCCCTTATTGTCGAAGAAGAAAGCCTCGGACAAGCTATCCCGGTGGATACGTGTCAGCGGGAAGTTGATGGAGCGGCTGGAGGAGTGCGGATGGCATCCCCGCCAACGGATCTTGTCGCCCCGCCAGCGGGAGTGCATCGTGTCGCACCTTGGGGAACCCTAGGGAATTGAGAATTGAGAATTAGTTGGGGGAGATTGAATTCTCAATTCTCGATTTCTCAGATTTCGTCCGGGGATTCGCTCTCGCCTTCTCCCGGCGCGGGTGCGTCGGGCACGATCTTCTCGAACTTCATCAGGTTCGTGGTGTTTTTCAATACCACGCTCGGGCGGAAGACGATGCGGGGGCGTTTGATGAGGGAGGTGTTGAAATCGGCCTCCAGCTTGGTGCCCTTGCTGCCGATCACGGCTTGGAAGTGCCCGAGATCGCCCAGCTGGATGGTCTCCCCTTTCTGGAGGCGTTGCTTGAGGACGTAGAGCAGGCCGTCCATCACGACGTGCACGTCGCCCCGGGAGGCGGTGCTGCGGTCGGCGATCTGGTCGCACAGCTCCTCGAAATCGCAGGTGCCGGTGGACTTGTTCACGGCGTAATACAATTTGGAGTCGGCGGCGGCTCCCTTGGTCATGTCTTTTCGTAAGACTAATCGGTACTTGATCGGCATAATGTCTGGTGTTTTTTTGATTACGTCGTAAAGGTACGACATGCCGCCGGCGGGATTCCGGCCAACGGGGACGAAGGGGGGCGAGGTCGGGTGAATGGGGGTAAAGAGGTGGATTTTGAGTGAATAACGCTTGGTTTTCTAACGAAATAAGCGTATGTTTGCCCAATCAAAATTCGGTTGACATGAAAAATTTACGGTATGAAAGAGAAAGACAAGCGGCGAGACGTGAGAGGTGAGTCCCGTGAACGGGCGAAGTGCCAGCGTGAGACGTTGGGCAAATATTTTTACGATTTGTCAAAACTGACGTTCACGGCATTGGTGCTGGGTGGAATAGCTATGTTATTCCAATCGGAAAAGATAAAGATAAGTATGATTGGAATGTTCATGGTAGGGATCTTGCTCTCTGTCGGGTTAGCTTTCTGTGGTAATAAAATCTTGAAATAATAAAGAGCTATGAATCCATTGACATTTCTTTTCGGGGTAATGCTATTGATACTTGTGGTGTTTATCGTTTGGATGTACACGCCATCCGGCAAGCGTTGGTTGGATAGCATGAAATAAAAGGGCTATCGTATTTACGGTCCGGACACTACTGTGTTTCGCCCCGGATACTACTGTGTTGGCTTCCCGGCACAATAGTGTCCGGGGCCAAACACGGTAGTGTTTTTTTTGTCTCCCCCCTATATCCCCTCCGGCAGGATACTTTGGCTTTGCAATTCCCGGGCGATGCGGTCGCTCAGGGCGAAGTGTCCCTCGAGCGTGGCTTGTAGGCGCAGGCGCTCTTCGGGTGTCGTCGCCGTGCGGACGGACTCCAAGGCCCGGGCTAGCTTCCGGCGTGCGAAGGACTCGCCGTAGAGGAGCACTTGGAAGCGGGTCTCGCCGGGAAGCTGTTCGTTAGGCACCGGCTCCATGTCCTGCGGCGCGGAGGCCCGGAGGGAGAGGACAAGGGCGGAGAGCCGCTCGTCCGCTATCCCGTCCGGATGCTTGCCCTCGGCGAGGAGGTGGAGCAAGCGTGCGTGCTCCGGGTCCTCCAGGGGAAGCTCGTTGTCCGCCAGTTCGCCGGAGACCCATGCGGGCAGGGAAATCCCGTTTCCGTCGGGGTCGTAGAACATCCGGCCGTGGTGCGTGAGGCAAAAACGCAGTAACGCCCTTTCTCGTGGCAGGGCAGGCGTGAGGCCTGCGGCTTCCTTCTTCGGCATCGGTACCGGTACGTTTTTCGGGCCTGTGGCGACGGAGATTTCCTGCCGCAGTACCTCCGTCGGTATACCCGTCGCCCCGGATAGCTCCCCAAGTCTTCGGTATACGGCCAGCGGGGAAGAGAGGAGGCCGATCTCGCCCAGCGTCCCGTTGATGGCGGCGGTGTCCGTGCGGGGGCGGGAGGCCGCTTGGCGGATGCGGTAGGAGAGGTAATCGAGGGTATCCTCCCGTGCCAGGCGTGCCAGCTCGCCGCTCCCTTTCCGGCGGTACACCTCGTCCGGGTCCATGCCGTCGGGCAGGGGAAGCAGGCTGACGGCGCACCCTGCGGACAGGAGCGTATGGGCGCACCGGACCGTGTTCTGCCGTCCCGCCCGGTCGGGGTCGAGGGAGAGCGTCACCCGCCCGGCCAGCCTCCGTATCGTCCGGACATGCTCCTCGGTGAGCGCCGTGCCGCATAGTCCCACGGCGTACCGTATGCCGGAGGCGTGGAAGGCGAGCACGTCCTTGTATCCCTCGCAAAGCAGGATGCGCCCCTCGGAGCGTATGGCTTTCACCGCCTTGTGCAGGCCGTAGAGGATATGCCCCTTGTGGTAGGCGGGACTGTCGGGGGAGTTGACGTATTTCCGCCCCTTCTCCGACGGGGCAAGGCTCCGTCCGGCGAACCCGGCCACCTGCCCCCCGGTGGTGTGTACCGGGAAGACGAGTCGGCCGAGGAAGGGGCGGAACGCCGGGGGGGCGTCGGGCGGGCAAAGCCCCACGCCGAAGCCGCGGTAGGTCTCTTCCAGCCCTTGGCGATCCGCTTCCGTGCGTGCCGTGCCTACGGGGTGGCCCGGCAATAGGCGGCCGGCGAAAGCCTCGTTCGCCCGCAGCAGCGCTTCCCGCTCGTCCCGCCGGCGGTCACGGGTTCCGGCGGTCTCCTCCACCTCGATGCCGTACCTGCTTGCCAGCAGGCGCACCGCCTCCTCGAAGCCGCATCCCTCCATGTGCCTTATGAGCCGTATCGGGTCCGCCGCCTCGCCGCAGCTGAAGCACTTCCCGATGTTCCTCGCGGGGGAGACGCGGAAGGAGGGATGCCGCTCGTCGTGGAACGGGCACAGCGCCACGAAGTCCTTCCCCGAGCGGTGTAGCGTGAGGTAACCGGAGGCTACCTCGTCGATGCGGGCCGTCTCCCGCACCTTGCGCAGCGTATCGCCCGTCAGCATTCGAAGAGGCCCTTTCCTTTCGTTTTAGGCTCCGCCGCCCGGGTCTTGCGGACGCGCGCCGGCTCGGTGTCGTCCCAGAAGGAGGTCACGCCCTCGTTGTGCATGAAGCGCACGTGTCCCAGCTCGCCTTGGCGGTTCTTGGCCAGCAGGATCGTGCCCCGCCCCCGGGTGGGCAGGTGCGTATCCGGGTCCTCGTGTATGTTCACCACGGCGAGGCGGCTGATGAAGGACACCGTATCGGCGTCCTGCTCGATAGAGCCGGAGTCTCTGAGGTCGGATAGCTGGTGCCTGAAGGAGTAGGCCCCCCTCGTCTCGCAATTGCGGTTCAGCTGGCAGAGCAGCACGATCGGTATCTCCTCGTCCATCGCCGTGATCTTGGCCTTGCGGGTGATGTTCGAGATGGCCTCGTTCGGGGTCTTCCCCTTGTCGTCCCGGTTTACCAGCTGCAAGTAATCGATGATGGCGAGGGAGCATTTCCCTTGCCGCCTCCTGAGGGAGATGTCGCAGCGTATCTCGTCTATCTGGATGTCCGAGCGTTGGTTGATGCATATCGGCAGTTCTTTCAGCTGCCGGCTCGCCTCCTCCAAGGCTCTCATCTCCTCCTCGGTGGCGGTTCCCTTGGTGATCTTCGAAGGCTCCACGCCGGCTATCTGGCCCAGCATCCTGAAGATCAGCTGTTCCCTCGACATCTCCAGGCTGTAGATGCAAACCGGTATCCCTTGCTTGGCGGCGTTCACCGCCATGAAAAGGGCGAAGGCCGTCTTTCCCATGCCCGGGCGGGCGGCGAACACGTGGAGCGAGCCTGCCCGCAACCCTCCCATAAGCCTGTCCAGTCCCCCCAGCCCGGTGTGTATGCCCGCCGTACCGCCCCGGGCTACCCGCTCGCGAATCTCCCGTACCCGTGCCATGGCCTCGGCGGTGGCGGTAGGCATGTCCGGTATCTCGTGGGTGAGGGAGAGTTGCTCGCCCAGCTCGTCGGCCACCGTTCCCAGTTCCGATATCAGCTTTTGCGTATCTCGGTCGTCGGCCGCCGCCTTATGCGCCAGCTCGTGGCACCTCAGGATAAGCCGCCTTGCCACGAAAGCCTCCCTTACGTGCCGGCAATGCTGCCGGACGAACTCTCCGCCTACCTCCATGTAGCCGTCTTGCCGGGCCAGCTCGAAGAGGTCGGGCAGTTGCCCGGCCCTCTCCGGCGAGAGCCTCCGTATCTCTTTCTCCACCGAGAGTATATCCGTTCCTTCCCCCTTCCCGTGCAGGTTGAGGTAGGCCTCTATGGCCAGGGCGATATCCGGGTGGGTGAACATCTCGGGCGTTATCCTGAAGGCGATCTCGGGAAGGCTCTTGCGTGAGGCCAGCAGCCCGAAGAGCAGGGCTTTCTCCGCTTTCCGCTCTTCGGGCAGCGTGAGGCTGGCGGGAAGTCCGGCGGGGGCGGATGTTTTTGATTGTTGGTGTTTCATGTCGGTTCGTGTTATTCTTGGTTGTCAGGTTCGGCATGATCGCCTTTGAAGAGGAAGTCTTGGTAGCCGACGATCTCCACCGCCAGCCCCCTGGGGAGTTTCCTCTTGACGACGACGTTCTTCTGTACGAGGAAGTCCAGCCCCTTCCGGATGGCGTAGACGCTGCAGCCGAGCCTGTTGGCAAGCTCCGGTATCTTTACGATACACTGTCCCTTGTGGATCGTGAACTGCATGCCTTGCCACTGGTGCTGGTACGCGCTGTATGCCGCCCTGCTGTACAGGTATAGCATGATTCCGGTGGCTACGGAGTTCTTGGGGCCCTTGTTGTAGTCTCTTAGCAACAGGTCAAGGAAGATTTTCGGATAGCGGATGTATCCTTTTCTACGGATCTCATCCGGCGTGAAAAATTTACTCATGGTATGATATGGTTATGCCCGTGAGAGGGCGTGTTTGTACTCATGTTTGGACTCGCACTGATTCTCGCACTTACTTTCGCATCGATAAAGAATTGATTTGTTTGCGTTTGGCTCAAAACCGTCACTGTTTTTCGCACTGATATTCGCACGGCTATATATATAAATATAAATTCTCTTATAAAGAGATAATGAATAGGCAACGTTTCGTTGCCGCTTTTCTTTTGGATTCATTTTACTTCGAATGTTTTTTCACAATGGACGTAAATCGTAACGGAAGGGATGTCCCACTCTTTTTTATGTAGATTGTGATGGTTTATTAATTGAAAAATGTTTCTGCGAAGATCGGCATAATATTTGATAAATGCAACTTATTTTCCGCTTGAAATAATATGTTTATAAATATGTTTTTTTATTCTTTTTATTGGAAATAAATCGCTAAATTTAGGAAGGGGTAATGTGCCGTATGACGAACGCTATTTTAAGTGATTATCAATGCTAATATTTAGGGTATTATCCCTTTCTGTTTTTTGAATGGTTGCGAGAATATTTCGGTTGGCGTGATCATCCTTACGATTTTTTGATTAAATTTGTACTCATCATACATAAAGATGAGTATTCGAAGATGCGTTGGAGGAAATATATAGGTTTTGATGTTGTTCGTTTATTGGTTGGCGCTATTGCCGGGATGGGCTTGTCCTCTTGCCGGCCGGAGATGCCGGTGCTCTCCGCGATAACCGTGGAGGTGGATGGCCTGGCGGTTCCCGTGAACCCGGATCTGTATGGCTTGACCATGGAGGAGATCAACCACGGGATCGATGGGGGGCTGTACGCGGAGCTGATCCGGAACCGGAGCTTCGAGGATGGCGTACCGCCGTTGAACTGCCCTTACGACGCCGCCCGGAACGTCTTGATTACCCCGAATGGCTGGGCGATCCCTTTCATGCGGGAGGATTCCGTGCCGGGATGGAGGCGGGTTGCCGCCAACACGCGGATATACCCGGATATGAAGGAGCTGGTGAATGATAAGAACCGGCGGTCGTTGCTCGTGGACGTGGCGGCTTCCGGCGAGCCGGGGCGCGGAGGCGTGATAGCCGAGGGATACCGGGGGATACCGATCCGCAAGGGGGAACGATACGATCTCTCGTTTTTCGCCAAGGGGGCGAATGCGCAGCCCCGTACCATCCGGGTGGCCTTGGAGGACTCGATGGCTGATAAGGTCTTGAGCGACGTGTTTCAGGTAGCGCCGCTGTACGAGTGGAAACGATACAGGCATACGTTTACGGCTACGGAGGACGCGCCGAACGCTGTCTTGACGATCACGGCGGATACCGCCGCCGTGTTCTGGCTGGATGTGGTATCCCTCTTCCCAAAGGATACGTGGAAGGGACGGAAGAACGGGCTGCGGCCGGACTTGGCGGCGCTGGTCGATTCCTTGGCCCCTCGTTTTGTCCGTTTCCCCGGAGGCAGTTTCGCGGAGGGGTATACGGCGGGCACGTATCCTGTCTGGAGGGAGACGCTGGGCGATATCTCGGAGCGTAGGCATTTCTGGAACGTATGGGCCTATGGCACGACGAACGGCATGGGCTACCACGAGTACTTGCAAATGTGCGAGGATATGGGGGCGGAGCCTATCTACGTTATCAATAGCGGGATCACGAGCCAAAGTCGCCGGCCCCGCTACGAGGATATCACGGCGATGGATAAGCTCACGGGAGACGCCTTGGACGCTATCGCCTACGCGAACGCCCCGGCGGGCTCCCACCTGGGTGCCCTGCGTGCGAGGAACGGGCATCCGGAACCTTTCAACCTGAAGTATGTAGAGATCGGCAGCGAGAACTATGGCGGGGAGTATTCCAGGCGCTTCGAGCTTTTCCGCGAGGCGATCAAGGAGGCCTATCCGGAGATTACCGTTATCAGCAGTTCGCCCCTCGCGAAGCGGGGCCGTGGCGAGTGGGTGGATTCCCATTATTACGCCGGGGAGCATTTCTTCCTCTCGAACTCCGGCCGGTTTGATAGCGACCGGTATTCCCGGCGTCTGCCGGCGGTGTTTATCGGGGAGTTCGGGACGACGGAGCGGCCCTTGGCCGGTACGCTCCGGGCGGCGGTGGCCGAGGCCTGTTTCTTGGTCGGGGCGGAGGAGAACCCGGATATGGTACGCCGCTTGGCGTATGCCCCCGTATTGGGCAACGCCGGGTTCGAGAACCAGCGCCATCCGTTGATCTCCTTCAACACCCATCAGGCGGTGGTCTCTCCTTCCTATCATTTATTAAAGATGTTTGCCCGCCACCGGGGGGACGAGGTGCTGAAGACGATCGTGGATACCTACGAGAAGCCGCAAGCGCGTACGGGCCGGGCGGGTGTCGAGATGTTCGACAATAGCTATGAGTTCGAGGACGTGCGGATCGACGGCGTGCCCGTATCGGATATCTCCGTGGCGAGCGGGGGATGGAGGGTCCCGCAGGCTGGTACGTTGGTGCCGGAGGCCAACCGGTGGAATCGGGTATTGTTCGGCGATTCTACGAGCTACGCCTATGAATATACGGCTACCGTCCGGCGTACGAAAGGTAGCGGGCAGATACAGCTTCGCCTCCGCGACAACGGGCGGACGGACGAGCAGGCGGATTATATCGCCCTGACGATCGGGGCGGGAACGAGCGAGCTGTACCATCAGGTAGGCGACGTGAGGGATAGCTTGGTCTCTCCCGTGCGGTTCCCTTTTGAGAGTAACCGGTGGTATACGGTTCGCATGACGTGCGAGTACGAGCGCGTCCGTTGCTATGTGGACGGCGTATTGCTGCATGAGGTGGATATGCGTCCGATCCCGTCGTTGGTATCCGTGGCTACCGTCGACAAGGAGAACCGGATGATTTACCTGAAGGTCGTGAATACGACCCGCCACGAGGAGAAGACCTCTTTGCGTATCGAGGGGGTGAATATCCTGGGCGAGGCGGAGCTGATCCAATTGAGGGGGGAACCGGAGGCTCGTAATACGTTCGAGAACCCGGATGCCGTAGTGCCTGTCACCGAGCCTGTCGTATTCCCGGTAAGCGGCCCGCTTATCTATAATTTCCCGCCTAATTCCGTGACGATCTTGAGACTAAGGATCGAATAAAAAAAACACTACCGTGTTCGCGACTAAACAGAGTAGTGTTTAGGATGGAATACGGTAGTGTCTGGAATGGAACAGTAGTGTCCATGATAAGGCACTACTGTGTTTAATCTATATCAGGATCAATGGCTCAGCATATCGGCCGTGATCGGGGTGAATTTCTCGGCATCCGATTTACGGAGTTTTACGCTGCCGTCGTTCCAGTTGGATGGCCAGCCTCCGATGATGTGCCCGAGGAATACCAGCTTGATCTCGTGCAAGCCCTTTGCCAAGGCGGCGGAGGTGTCATGACGGGAGAAGCGTTTTACCTCGCCACCGTTGTTGACCATCAATTTGCCGTCGATCCATACCTCCTCCAGATCGGAAGAGATGTAATAAACGCCATCCTCGGGGATGTCTACGTAGCCGGTAGCGATGGCGGCGTATTGCTTCACGCCTCGCATGGACTCGGGGGCGGGCACTTGGTTGGTCAGCTCACGGGTCGTCTTGATGGCCTGTTTCTTACCGGTCTTCTGAGCGGCCTCCAGATCCTTTACGCTCAGGTACATGCCATCGAATACCTCCATATTGAGGCCCGGGGTCGTCTTGGCTACCTCCTTGGCGGGAGCCGGCGCTTGTTTCTCCACGAGGATCGTGCGAGGCTTACCCATCTTGCCGGAAGGCAACAGGGAAGCGATCTTCACGGTCGTAGTCTCGGTGATGTCGAAAGGAGCCGTATATACGGTAGATTCCGGGGTAGGTTCGGTACCATCCAGCGTGTAGACCATCTTCATCGGGCGGTTCGTGGTGAATGTCAGGGTAGCCTTGTCCGTGAAAGCCACGAAGTCGCAAGAACCGTTCGGCTGCTCGGGCTGCGGGATGTAGTAGTTGATACCGTGTCCGTCCAGGCGGACCTGAGCGTTGTCCAGACGGCGTTCGAAGTCCTTGTAATCCTTCCGGTCCAGCGGGCTCCAAGCGATCTCGGAGAGGGCTAGGATACGAGGATAGATACGGTACTCCATGATGTCCGTGTTATAAAGGTACTCGCTCCATACGTTGCATTGCACGCCCTTGATGAAATGCCCTTTGCCGGCGGCCGCCAGCGTGTCGGGCACGGGGTTGTACTTGTAGACCCGCTCCGCCGTGGTCAGTCCTCCGATAGATACCGGGCTGATCTTGTAGTCGCCTTGGAACTGGTCGATATACATGCCCTCGCTGCTGGGGGTCATGATTACCTCGTGGTTCATGCTAGCGGCGGCGATACCGCCTTCCTCACCTCGCCAAGACATTACCGTGGCCGATGGAGCCAGACCTCCCTCGAGGATCTCGTCCCATCCGATCATCTTCTTGCCGTGCTTGTTTACGACCTTCTCCATGCGTTGCACGAAATAGCTCTGCAATTTCTCCTCGGCCGTATGCTCCTTGTCGCCTTTCAAGCCTTCCTTGCGGATACGGGCCTGGCAAAGCGGGCATTTCTCCCAGCTCGTCTTCGGGCACTCATCGCCTCCGATATGGAAATACTCGCCCGGGAATAGGGGGGCTACCTCGGCGATCACGTCCTCGAAGAACTGGAAGGGCTCTTCCTTGCCGGCGCATAATACGATGTCTTCCACGCCCCAGATGATACGGGGAGTACCCTGCTTACCCTCGCAAGACAGCTCCGGATAGGCGGCGATAGCGGCCATCTCGTGTCCCGGAAGCTCTATCTCGGGAACGATCGTGATGAAACGATCCGCCGCGTATCGAACGATATCCTTCACCTCCTCTTGGGTATAGAAGCCTCCGTACTCGGTGCCCTCGCCATCGATGCGCTTAGAGCCGATCCCGGTCAGTTTCGGGTACTTCTTGATCTCGATACGCCATCCTTGGTCGTCGGTCAGGTGCCAATGCATGCGGTTGATCTTGAACAAGGCCAATACGTCCAGCTGCTTCTTGATATTCTCTACCGGGATGAAATGGCGGCAGGGGTCGAGCATGATACCGCGGTAGCCGAATCGAGGCTCGTCCTTGATAGATACGGCCGGAGCGGTCCATGCGATACCTTTCACGGCGGAAGGGCTTTCGATCTCGGCGGGCAGCAATTGCAGGAACGATTGCATACCGTAGAAAAGACCTTGAGGGGTCTTGGCCTTGATACGGACGCCGCTGTCGGCTACGTCGAGCGTGTATCCCTCGTCGTTTACGTCCAGAGCACCGTCGATAACCAACGAGATACCGTCGGAGGTCTCTTTGTCGGCGGTAGCTATCTGGTAGCCTGTCGCCGTGTTCATTTTAGCCGCGAAGAACTCGGCTACGGTTTTCGCCTCCGGGGTGGAAGCGTAGATCCTCGTGTTTTTGTTTAGCTTGAAGTTTCCCTCGTTCTGCGTAAGGCTGACCGGTGTCGGGATGATGTTGATACCTTGGTTGTAAGCTTTCGCTTCACCGGGAGCATCATCACACGAGGCCATCAGGCCCAGCACGGCGCCGGCGCAGATTGTAGCAAGGAGCTTTTTCATAGAATTAAAAATTGAAAGTTGAAAATTGAATATTGTTTAGATGTTTTTGAGAGTTTAAAAAGAGAATTGAGAGTTGAAGATAAGATGCCGTTTGGCATCCTTTTCGATTCTCAATTCTCAATTTCCTATTTACCACGCGAAGATAGGATATTCCTTCATGATACCGTTCACCTTCTCGCGAACGGCGCCGATGGTCTTATCGCATTCGGGAGCGGCCAATACGGTGTCGATCAGTTCCACGATCTCGCCCATAAGCGGCTCTTTAGCGCCACGGGTCGTGATAGCGGGCGTACCCACACGGATACCGGAGGTCTGGAAGGCCGAGCGGCTGTCGAACGGAACCATGTTCTTGTTCACCGTGATGTCGGCGGCTACCAAGGCTTTCTCGGCCACCTTGCCGGTCAGGTCGGGGAACTTCGTGCGCAGGTCGATCAGCATGCTGTGGTTGTCCGTACCGCCGGAGATGATCTTGTACCCTTTGTCCGTGAAGGCCTTGGCCATAGCGGCGGCGTTCGCTTTCACCTGTGCTTGGTACGTCTTGTATTCCGGCTCCAAAGCCTCTCCGAAGGCTACGGCCTTGGCCGCAATCACATGCTCCAGCGGACCGCCCTGGATACCCGGGAATACGGCGGAGTCCAACAACTGAGACATCTTCTTGATCTCGCCTTTCGGTGTCTTCTTTCCCCAAGGGTTCTCGAAATCCTTACCCAGCAGGATGATACCGCCGCGAGGACCCCGCAGGGTCTTATGCGTCGTAGACGTTACGATGTGAGCGTACTCCAGCGGGTTGTTCAACAAACCGGCGGCGATCAGGCCTGCCGGGTGAGCCATATCGATCATCAATAAGGCGCCTACCTTGTCGGCAATCTCGCGCATACGTTTGTAATCCCAGTCACGGGAATAAGCGGAACCGCCGCCAACGATCAATTTCGGTTTCTTGCGAAGGGCTACTTCCTCCATCTGGTCGTAGTCCACCCGTCCGGTATCTTCCTTTACATTATATTCGGTAGCGTGATAGAGAACGCCGGAGCTATTTACGGGTGAACCGTGGGACAGGTGTCCGCCATGCGACAGGTTCAACCCGAGGAACGTGTCGCCCGGATTCAATACGGCGAAGAATACGGCTGCGTTGGCCTGCGCCCCGGAGTGAGGCTGCACGTTGGCCCATTCGGCGTTGAATAGCTTTTTCAACCGTTCGATAGCGATCGTCTCGCTTTGGTCTACTACCTCGCAACCCCCATAATAACGCTTGCCGGGATATCCCTCGGCGTATTTGTTGGTCAGACAGCTTCCCATGGCCTGCATGACCTGGTCGCTGACAAAGTTCTCGGAAGCGATCAACTCAATGCCTTTCAATTGGCGTTGGTGCTCCTTCTCGATAATGTCAAAAATGATGTTGTCTCTTTTCATTACCTCTTAAATTGGTTATTGCAATGATATGTTCCTCATTGAAAAGGAATCCTCGCGAAAGTACTATATTATTTAATACTATTTAAAAGATTCCGTTTAATTATTACGGATGCGCCGGAAGCGGTTCCGCTTACCACTTGGTGAGGGTTACGTTTCTGAACTCAACCTCCTTACCCTCGCTCTGTAGCCCGATATGGCCTTCCTTCACCTTGTTGGTTCCGGTGTTCTGGTATACGCCGTTGATGTAAACGGTGATGACGCCGTCTTTCACGAAGATGTTCGCCTCGTTCCACTCTCCGGCGGGTTTCTCGCTAGACGGGTTCACGTTCTTTACGACAGGGAAGAAGGGACGTTCCTCTCCCGGGCGTTGCTGGTACTCGACAAGGTCGGAGCCTCCCAGCAATACGAACAATCCGGCCCTCCCGGCTTGCAGGTTGCATTCGATACTGTTCGGGAAGGGATTCTGGAAATCTACGATGTGTAAGAAGATACCGCTGTTGGCGTTGGAATCCCCATTCGGCCAACGCCATTCCACGTGCAATTTATAGTCGCTGTATTTCTCCTTGGTGTACATATAGCCGAAAGGCTGGCCGGTGATGAAGATCTTACCGTCGCGTACGGAATAGACCTGATCGGCGGGGACGGAGTTTTTGTCGACTACGAAATTCCAGTTAGACAGGTCTTTCCCGTTGAACAGTTTCTTGGTCTTCTGCGCGTTCGCCCCATTGGGGAGACAGAAGAGGGAAGCGGCTAATACAGCCAAAGATAGCATTCTTTTTTTCATGGCATTAAACTCTATTTATAGTATGATTAATCAACGATTAGTTTGCGATAGCGTACCCGTTTCGGCTCGGCGTCGCCCAAGGTCTTACGTTTGTATTCCTCGTACTCGGAATAGGTCCCTTCGTAGAAGACCACGTTGGAATCGCCCTCGAACGACAGGATATGCGTACAGATACGGTCCAAGAACCAACGGTCGTGAGAGACGACTACGGCGCAACCGGCGAAGTTCTCCAGGCCCTCCTCCAAGGCACGCAGCGTGTTCACGTCGATATCGTTGGTAGGCTCGTCGAGCAGCAATACGTTGGCGTCCGCTTTCAGCGTCAGCGCCAGATGCAGGCGGTTACGCTCTCCTCCGGAGAGTACGCCGCATAGCTTCTCTTGATCCGCTCCCGCGAAATTGAATTTAGACAGGTAAGCGCGTGCGTTCACCTCCTTGCCGCCCATACGGATGAATTCTTGTCCGCCGGATACGACTTGGTAAACGGTCTTTTTCGGGTCTATATCCTTATGGGTCTGGTCGGCGTAACCTACTTGTACGGTCTCGCCCACCTCGAAGGTCCCCTTGTCGATGCTTTCCATGCCCATGATCATCTTAAATAAGGTAGTCTTACCGGCACCGTTTGGCCCGATGACTCCCACGATACCGTTCGGGGGAAGCATGAAGTTCAAATCATCGAACAGCAGCTTATCGCCGAACGCCTTCGCCACGTGCTGTGCCTCGATCACCTTATTGCCCAAGCGAGGGCCGTTCGGGATGAAGATCTCCAGCTTAGCCTCACGCTCCTTCTGGTCCTCGTTCAAGAGGGCCTCGTACGAGTTCAGGCGAGCCTTGCCTTTGGCATGACGTGCCTTCGGCGCCATATTGATCCATTCCAGCTCGCGCTCCAAGGTCTTACGACGCTTGCTGGCTTGCTTCTCTTCCTGAGCCATACGCTTCGTTTTCTGGTCTAGCCAAGAGGAGTAATTGCCTTTCCAAGGGATGCCCTCGCCACGATCCAGCTCAAGGATCCATCCGGCCACGTGGTCTAGGAAGTAACGGTCGTGCGTGATGCAGATAACGGTACCGGCATATTGTTGCAGGTGTTGCTCCAGCCAGTCGATCGACTCGGCGTCCAAGTGGTTGGTCGGCTCATCCAACAGCAATACGTCCGGCTGCTGGAGCAGCAATCGGCAAAGGGCCACCCGGCGACGCTCGCCTCCGGACAACGTATCCACCACCTGATCCTCCGGCGGACAACGCAAAGCGTCCATGGCACGTTCCAGGCGGCTGTCGAGGTTCCATGCGTCCGTAGCGTCGATCTTGTCCTGCAACTCCGCCTGGCGGTTGATCAAGGCATCCATCTTATCCGGGTCTTCCAGCACCTCCGGATCGCCGAATCGCTCGTTCACCTCCTCATATTCCTTCAAGGTGTCCACGATCTCCTGCACGCCTTCCTGCACGATCTCCTTCACGGTCTTGCCCGGCTCCAACTTAGGGTCCTGCTCCAGATACCCTACGGAATACCCGGGGGAGAAGACCACCTCTCCCTGATAATCCTTATCGATACCGGCGATAATCTTCAGCAACGTAGATTTACCGGAACCATTCAATCCGATGATTCCGATCTTCGCCCCATAGAAAAAGGACAGATATATATTCTTTAAAACCTGTTTTTGAGGCGGAAAGATCTTGTTCACGCCTACCATCGAGAAAATAATCTTCTTATCGTCTGCCATATAATTTTTTTTGTGTGTTAATTGATTCCTTAACTTAAAATAATGGTGTACAAATCTACGTAAATATCTTTTATTTTACAAATTGACAAAGATCATAGGCAGGGCAACCGCTATCAAAAGAAAGTCGTATCCTTAAATCGTAGTTTTAGGCAGACGATGAACAGCCAAAAGATGACAGAAAAGCGTTTGTAACCTAAGTTGTACCCCCTAAGGCTTTGGCATGATGATAAAAAATGAATTTCAAGGATATTGGGGGAGTAGGCTCATAACCCTTTCTTTCCGCTTGATAACTATAACTTATTCACGCAGAATACTAAATGAAGCATATCAATATTGCGATAATGTTTTATGAAATTCGCGATTTCCCTCATATCGTTTCTTAATGCTACTTTTTGAGAGGGGATATTTGTGTCCCGTATGATGGAGTACACTTTGTCGAAGCTAAGAATATTGAAGGCGTATTCCTTACAAGCTATGGCGGCCTCGGTAGCATAACCTTTATGCCAGTATTCCGCCCTAAGCAAATAACCGATCTCCGGAACCTGTTGACCGTTGAATTCTTGATAGGTGAGACCACATTGGCCGATAAGCTCTCCGCTGCCTTTCTCTATCATCCCCCATAAGCCAAAACCATCGTTTTGATACCTCCTTAATTGCTTGTCAAGCCATTCTTGTACCTCTTTTTTACTGAACGCTCCCTCGTAGGCGTACATTACGATCGGATCTTGTAAAAGCTTACAGATATCATCAAAATCATCTTGTTTTAATTCCCTTAATAGGAGTCGTTTTGTCTCTAGTATCATCTCTTTCATGCGATATTTCTTTTTATCTTCTCAAATTGTTGGATGGCTGGATTTAGAATATATTGCTCAAGGAGTACCGGAGTTGATCCATCATCAACGGCACTTCCGCCTCCTCGATTCCCGCTACAAGAAGATCGGGGATATCTTGATTGAACTGCTCTTGGAACTTCGAGAAATCACCGGACTCTTTCTCCACGGCTTTTTTATAAAAAGCAAGCGCTCCCTTGATATTCTGCAATGCCCATTCCGTATGTCCCGCATTCAAGAAATCTTGGGTGTTGGGTTGATTATCCATGATCTTTTTGTAATAATTACGGGCCTGATCGTATTTACCGGTCAAGAAAGAACACCAAGCGATCGGACGCCAAGCCTTCGTGCTTTTATTGTCCAGATAATCTACCTTGAAATAATATTTCAGCGCCTCATTGTAGTCCTTGAGTTCAAGGTGGCAGTGGCCGATACATATTTGGATCGATAAATCATTCGGATTGAAAGCCTCGTAACGATGATAGTATTTCAACGCTTCTTCCGGTTGCTTTAAGGTACGGTAACAACCGGCGATCCGGCGAATAACCCATTTACTGTCCGGATTGATAAGATCAGCATGTAAATAAGCCTCCAAAGCGCCTTGTATATCGCCATTCATTTGTTTGCAATAACCGATTTTCTGGAATAAGATGTCACTTTCTTGATTTGCGTTGGATAAACGATTGTAGATCGTGAGCGCATCGAGGAAGTAATTCTTCCGGAGGTAATACTCCGCGATAGTTGTCAGACTTTCCTCGTCACTGACGTAAGGCTGCAAAATTGGCAGGTTATGAAAGTCTAGCGCAGATGTAAATATGTCATCAAAATCCAGATGTCCCGGATAAAGTTTGAAGAAACGATACAAATCCTGTATGTATTGTCTGGATATGATTTCCAGTTTTCCCCGTTTACTTATCAATTCCTCCTTGGTTTGCTGAATCATCTCGGAGGCTTGACTACCAAACTGTCCCATCATCATTTGACGGGCTTGATCCGGCAATTGCATCATGCTGAAATATAAGGAATATTTATCGGAATTACACATGAATGCCGCAAGAGTCATGGAATCTAGCATATCCTTTTCCGTTTGATTCTTGCTCAACTGATTGCCGAAAGCGGAATGCTCGGTCGTGAATGGCATGAACCAGTTACCCAGTTCCCGGAAAAAGGGGAAATGCTTTAGGTGCACGAAAGTAGAGTGCATTACGTCCGCTCCTTCTTGTTGTAGTTCGCTGAACTCCTCCATCTTCTTCCCTAGGGAACTGTTCGATAACATATTTTTCCACTCAGGATTCATCTCGTTTCCGAGATTTTCTGGAGTGATATCCTTCAAGTTTATCTTTTGACTGATTTTGGGGCCTAGCTTGATCATCTCCGGAATGATCTCGTCTTGTAGCTTACGGGTGATCTTCTCCGTCTCACGGGCTAGGATAAAACGGAGGGTAATCGTGCGGATCGCTTTCGTGAAATTAGGGAATCCCTCAGATAAAGCCGCTAGCCGATCCGCTATCTGCGGATATAACGCCGTACGTTTTCTATAGGTATAGAGCGTCAGGAGAATCCCGATCAACGCACGGTAACGAATCTCGTCTTCTTGGAGATTGGCCGCATCAAATAATAATAGCAGTTTCTCCTTATCGAAAGCGGCTTGCAACCCCAGCATTAATGCCGATACGATTTGGCTACCGATGATAAAAGGCAACTCTTGGTCGTTCAATAGGCTTCTGATAGAGGCTGTTTCTTCCTTGTTGAGCGGATTCGAGGTCCAGATCTTATTGAATAATAGGATCGTGGCAGATTCGATTTGCTGCTGCTCCGTAATGGTTCCGGTCGGAGTCTCTATCTTCGCCAGAGAAGCGTTTCTCAAAATCTCGTGGAGCTGGCCATAGTTAGTAAGCTCCTTTTGCATCATTCGTCTACGACTATAATAGGAGAGAGGCGAATCTACTGATAAGGCCTTGTGCTTCACTATATCCGCGAACTCATAGCTGGATGCGATCAAGTTGTTGTATATTTGGTCTTGCATCGGATCTTTAGCCCCCTCGATCCGGTATCGCAACATATATTTATAAGTATCTTGTAGCTCGTTCAACCTGTCTTGGAATGAGTACTCACGTATTCCCGCTATTAGACTTTGGAGAAAATCGAACGCGTTCTTTAGCTCTTTTTCGTCTAATGAACCGATAATTCGGTTGTATGCTTTATTTATTTCTTGTATTGTCATATACTATTAACAACAAATGGTATGCCAAAAGTATAGTATTTAGGCTAAATTTCCTATCTTCGCGTACCTAAAAATAAATTTAGCAGATGAAGAATATCCGCAATTTCTGTATTATTGCTCATATTGACCATGGGAAAAGTACCTTGGCAGACCGTTTGCTTGAGTATACCAAGACAGTAGAAGGTAAAGACATGCAAGCTCAAGTCCTTGATGATATGGATTTGGAGCGTGAGCGTGGTATTACGATCAAGAGCCATGCGATCCAGATGAAGTATAATTATAAGGGTGAAGAATATATACTGAACCTGATCGATACTCCGGGGCACGTGGACTTCTCGTATGAGGTTTCCCGCTCTATCGCCGCTTGCGAGGGTGCGTTGTTGATCGTGGACGCGGCCCAAGGTATTCAGGCGCAAACCATCTCTAACCTGTATATGGCGATAGAGAATGACTTAGAGATTATTCCGGTGATGAACAAGATTGACCTGCCTAGCGCCATGCCGGAGGAGGTCGAGGACCAGATCGTGGAACTGTTAGGCTGTCCTCGTGAGGATATCTTACGGGCGAGCGGAAAGACAGGTGAGGGAGTGACTGAGATCTTGAATACGATCGTGGAGAAGGTCCCAGCTCCGAAAGGTGACCCGGAGGCTCCGTTGCAGTGCCTGATTTTTGACTCCGTATTTAATCCGTTCCGTGGCATTATCGCTTACTTCAAGGTGGTAAACGGCGTGATCCGTAAAGGTGACCATGTGAAGTTTGTCGCTACGGGAAAAGAGTATGACGCCGACGAGGTTGGTATATTGAAATTAGATATGTGCCCCCGTGAGGAGATCCGGACGGGAGACGTAGGATATATCATTTCCGGCATCAAGACGTCCCGGGAGGTGCGTGTCGGTGATACAATCACTCATGTGTCTCGCCCGGCTAAAGACGCGATCGCCGGTTTTGAGGAGGTGAAGCCGATGGTCTTCGCCGGTGTCTATCCGATCGATAGCGAGGATTTCGAGAATCTTCGTGCGTCATTGGAGAAATTGCAGTTGAACGACGCTTCCTTGACTTTCCAGCCGGAGAGTTCCGCCGCGCTGGGGTTTGGGTTCCGTTGCGGTTTCTTGGGCTTGTTGCATATGGAGATTGTTCAGGAGCGTTTGGATCGTGAGTTCAATATGGATGTGATAACCACTGTACCGAACGTTTCTTATATCGTGCATACAAAGAAAGGGGAGGAGATCGAGGTGCATAATCCGGGAGGCTTGCCGGACCCGACCTTGATTGATCATATAGACGAACCGTTTATCCGTGCTTCCGTGATCACGAACACTACTTATATCGGTCCGATCATGACTCTTTGTTTGGGTAAGCGTGGCGTCCTGCTTAAGCAAGAATATATTTCTGGTGATCGCGTCGAGATTCATTATGACTTGCCGTTGGGCGAGATCGTAATTGATTTCTATGATAAGTTGAAGAGTATTTCAAAAGGGTATGCTTCTTTCGATTACCATTTGCATGATTTCCGTCCGAGCAAATTAGTTAAATTAGATATCCTGTTGAACGGTGAGCCGGTAGACGCCTTGTCTACATTGACACACGTGGATAATAGCGTTACTTTCGGACGTCGTATGTGTGAGAAGCTGAAAGAGTTGATCCCCCGCCAGCAATTCGATATCGCTATCCAAGCGGCGATAGGCGCTAAGATCATCGCTCGTGAGACGATCAAGGCTGTCCGTAAAGACGTGACGGCGAAATGTTATGGAGGCGATATCTCCCGTAAGCGTAAATTGCTGGAAAAACAGAAAGAGGGAAAGAAACGAATGAAGCAGATCGGTACGGTAGAAGTTCCGCAAAAAGCGTTCTTGGCCGTATTGAAGCTGGATTAGAAAGTCAAAGGAATCCATTCACTAACTCAATGGATTTATAAAGAAAAGTCAATGGATTCTGTAACAGATTCCATTGACTTTTTTATATAAATGGGTCACTTCTTATTCACGAGCCGTATCCCGCCATCTTCCAGCATGATAAGATGTTGCTTATAGAGTGCCCCGATCGCTTGTTTGAAAGCTTTCTTGCTACAGCGGAATAAGGAATAGATCACGTCCGGATCGCTCTTGTCGTGTACCGGGATGTATCCCCCCTGTGTTTTCATTGCTTCCAGAATGACGCCAGCGATCCCTTCTACCTTTTGGTAGCCTTGCGGCGTTAGGCTCACGTCTATCTTGTCATCCTCACGTATCTCTTTTATATAGCCTTTCAGGTGCTCGCCCTTCTCAAGACGCTGGAATACCTCATTATAATAGATCAATCCCCAATGCTGGTTATTGATGATCACTTTATAGCCAAGATCCGTCTCATCGGCTACCAATAACCGAACCTCTTGATTCTGCTCGTAATCGATAGGGATATTGTTCAAGAACTTCTCGATACGTGCGGATGCCATGATACGTCCTGTCACATGATCCAACCGGACATAGACCAAGTACCATTTCCCCTCTCTCATCGGCATTTTCTGCTCCTTGAAAGGAACGAGCAAATCTTTCATGATTCCCCATTCCAAAAATGCGCCGGCATTATTCACGTCTTTTACTTCCATGAACTGGAACTCCCCGACCGTTGCCAGAGGACGTGCGGTAGTAGCGATCAACCTCCCTTCGTTATCATGATAAATAAACACCTCGATCTCATCCCCGGGCTTCACGTCTTTAGGTACGTAACGATTCGGCAACAATATCTCCACCCCGTTACCGCCATCCAAATAAACCCCGAAGTCCAGGTCTTTCACTATTTTCAGCGTGTTATATTTTCCTATCTCAACCATATATTTTTGTTTTGTCACAAACTTACGCAATAATCATGAAAAAAGCGGTAAAACAACTATAATTTTGATTTGGCATGCAGCAATATCTAGACAATTGCATCGTTATAGAAGTATCTTTATACTTGTGGTCCTTTTGAGACCTCATGTTCAAACTAAAAAACGTATATTTGTACCTTATTTGAAGAAAACAAAGATTATGAGAGTAAAATTAGTATCAGTAGTGGCATGCTTTGTCTTATTGTTAGGGGCTTGTTCTGTTCCTAAAGATGTCGCTTATTTCCAAGGAGTGGATGCCTTAACCCCCGAACAGGTAAGTAAGATGAATCAAGCTTATACCTCGAAGATTTGCCCTGATGACTTGCTTACGATAACCGTTACGGCATGGGATCCGACTGTTGTTACTCCCTTTAATCCCCCTGTATATGCCTATGCGACTCAAGGTGAGACTACGACGGTTTCTTCTGGCCAATTAAGGACGTATTTGGTTGATCGGGATGGTGACATAAATTTCCCTGTTTTGGGAAAGATCTGCGTGGTGGGATTGACCAAGCAACAACTCAGTGATAAAATGCAAGAAATGATCTCCCCTTATGTGAAAGATGCCTTGGTTAATGTACAGATTGTAAATTATAAGGTCACGATGATGGGTGAGGTCTCTCGGCCCGGTGCGATTTCCGTGAAAAATGATCGTCTTTCAATTTTAGATGCTATAGGCCAAGTCGGTGATTTGACAATTAACGCGAACCGTAAGAACATCTTGGTTATACGAGACAATAATGGGGAGAAGGAGTTCGCTCGTTTGGATATTACTGAGCCGGATATATTTACTTCCCCCTATTATTATCTTCAACAAAATGATGTTGTTTATGTAGAACCGAATAATGCGAAGAAGAGAAACGCCCGTTACAGTCAGGCCCAACAATATAGTATAACCGTGTTCTCCTCAATCTTGAGCGCTGTATCTGTGATAACGACTGTTATATTGGCTATTACTAAATAATAATTAGATGATGGAAGTGAAAGACAACGAAACAATCGGACTTAAAAGTATTATCGTAAGATATCTATTGCATTGGAAATTATTTTTAGGGGTATTCTTGTTTTCTATAATACCTGCGGTTTTATATCTGATTTATTACCCTCGTACATATGAGATGATGGCCCGTATCCAAATACAGGAAGATAAAGACCTTGGAGGAGGTGGCTTTGGATTAGGAGAGGCCGCCGGATTGATGAAATCTTTTGGGCTGGGATCTGTTTCTGGTGGTGTCGTTAATATAGATGATGAACTAATGACATTGACTTCTAATAAAATGCTTCGGGATATGGTTCTGAAATTAGGCGTGAATGTGGATTATTGTGAACCATTTTCTTTGGGCTATCGTTTATATGATGAATCTCCTTTAAAGATGGTTGCCGATTCTGCTACAAACGCCCGTTTGGCTGAAGCTGTGGAGTTCTCGGTTTCCGTAAAAAATGGAAAGGCAGAGGTTTCTGCGGAGTCTGTTAATATGAAAAAGAAATATTTTAGTTTCCCATCATTGCCTGCTTCCATTGAGTTACCGATGGGAAACTTCACATTGGACTTTGCGCCGGAAAAAAAAAATATCACCTCTGTAAAGCTCGATATCACATATAATCCTGCGGGTTGGGTCGCAGAGGATTTGGAAAAAGAATTTTTAATAGAAGAAAGCTCCAAGACCTCAAACGTAATAGAGTTGAGTTGCACTGATTACGAAAAGAATCGGGGTACAGATATGCTAGATACATTAATTGCGATCTATAACAAGGAAGCTGAGGCGTATAAAAAAGGAGAGGCTCGTAAATCTTTGGTTTTCTTAGATGGGAGGATTGAGAATATTGTAGCGGAACTTGCCGCTGTCGAAAGTCAGATTGAAGAATATAAAAGTAAGAACCGATTGATGGATATTGAACATGATGTTCAATTCTATGTAGAGCAAATGAAAGAACTACAAACAAAGTTGATAGAATTGGAGGCTCAATCCAATATCATCAATATGATGGATGAATTCGTGAAGGATCCTACGAATAAATATAATTTGGTTCCTGTCTTATTGTCTGCTCAAGAAGGAGAGAAAGGAAGTGCGTTAACTAGCTATAATGAAGTTTTGTTAGAACGTGCCCGGGTAATTCAGAATTCTAGTATCAATAACCCCTTGGTTGGAACTTTGACTGAGCAAGCTGATAAATTACGAGGTAGTGTTATAAAAACCATTGGTAACGCTCAAAAAGGTATGCAGTTATCAATAAAGGATGTAAAAGCGAAAGAACAAGAAATATATAAAAAGATGAATGATTATCCAGTTGCGGAAAGACAGTTTATAGAGTTGAAACGTAGGCAGGAAATTATTCAAGGCGTTTATTTGATATTGCTTCAGAAGCGAGAGGAGACCGCTCTTATCTTAGGTCAGACAAGAGATAAGGCTCGGGTGATTGATCCTGCCTATGTGAAGAGTAAGCCTGTAGGCCCTCGTAAGTTATTTGCGCTTATAGGAATGCTGGTACTAACATTGGTGATACCTATATCTTATTTATTTGTAAGAAAGCAATCGTCTCTTCTTATCCAAGAATATAAAAAGCAAAGTAAAGGTTCTAAGTAGTATCTTATGAGTGTAGTTGATTTCTCGAAACTATATCCTGACAATCGTCAAGAAGGAGAAACCGTATTGCGTCAAGCGCAATTAGTGATGTTGAGGATGCTTAAGATTATTGATTATATATGTCGAAAGCATGATATTTCTTATTGGATGTGTTCGGGTACCTTGTTAGGTGCGGTTCGCCATAAAGGTTTCATTCCTTGGGATGATGATTTGGATATCTGTATGATTCGTGAAGATTATGAGCGTTTTGTAAAGATTGCTGTGAATGAGTTTCCAGAAGATATGATGTTGCAGACCAGAGAGACTGATCCTCATTACCATTATTTGCCTTTACCTTGTAAGGTAAGGGACAAGAAAAGCTTTATATTATCTCCGGGATATGAGGATGAAGAGTGCGAAAAGGGATTGTTTATAGATATATTTCCTATGGATCGTTATCATAAGCAAAAATTACCCTTTGTGTTTGAGAAAATGGTGAAGGCCTATAATACGTTTATATGCAAGAGCTTGGATGCGATATATTTCAAGGATGAGTCTATTGATAAAAAAATATTGGCTTTTTTTCATCCTGTATTCCATAAACTGGTTCTTCAATATATGAAATTAGCGAAGAAGCTCATTGATAAGAATCGGGGATTAGGTACAGACTGTCGCCTTGGTCATGGTTTTGATACCTTGTGGAAAAGATATCTTCGATTTGACGATATCTTTCCTGTGGTAGAGATAGACTTTGAGGATTCAAAGTTTTTTGCGCCTCATAGACCTGATGTATATTTAACGACATTATATGGCCCTAATTATATGACTCCACCTCCTGAGAAGCTGCGTTTGGCTGCGCAACATGCTCATGAAATAAAGCCGATTATATAGAAATATCCCTCAAAATAACTAAATAGTATTTTGAGGGATATTTTTATATCTTGTCAAAGATTGTAGTTACTTTGTCGCTGACATTCTGCCACGTATACTCGTGGAGTGGATAGTCTACTCTGGTAAATTCTTGAGCCAGTTTTTGTTTTATGTGCTTAGATAAATCCAAAGCACTCCCTGTTTTGAAATAGTCCCCTGGATTTAGCTCAAGTAGTTTATTAGCGGGTATATCACTTGCCAATATAGGTAGATGATAACTCATAGCTTCTAAAAGCACTAATGGGAAGCCTTCATTATAAGAAGGTAATACAAAGAGTCTGGCATGGGAGTATAATTGCCTTAGAAATTCTCCATCCACATATCCGGGCATGATTACATTCTGTTTTTGGGCTCTTTTACTGATCTCGGACGAATAGGAGGAGCTATGGTCTACTCCTCCAGCTAAAACGAGCTTGAAGTCATGAGGTAAAGATCGTACGTAGCTATCAATGAGATAATCAAATCCTTTCTCCTGTGTAATACGTCCAACTGCTAAAATGTATTTTTGAGGTTGTAACCCTAGTTTCTCTATATAATCAGTCCTTGTCGCTAGTTGCTTGCGATATACTCCATTCGGAATATAAGTGGATTTACGCTGAATTTTATCATTGAAAAGACACATTTGCTTTTTATTGACAAAGATTACGGCAGTGGAACCATTAACAGCTATCCATTCGCTGAATTTTAATATTTTTCGGGATATGTAATTCCATTTCTTATGTTCATAGTTTGCGCTATGATACGTAAGGACAACTTTTAACCCAGCGAGTTTAAGGAGTGGTATGAACATTCCGGGACCAATGTTATGGATATGTACGATATCCGGTCTCTTAACAATACAATATATGGTGCACAAGAATGAATGGAAAAAAGGCTCAAACCCTTTTATACGTGTAGAAGGTAGATCTATGAATTGGATACCTTTATATACTTTTTCCGCATTTTTCTTTAAGAATGGAATCCTCCTGAATATAGAAATGTTATATTTAGAAGTCAGTTCCGGATAAAGTTGCTCACAATGTTTCTCTACGCCTCCTTGTACATTTGGAAAACCTCTTGTTCCAAATACATAAACATTTTTCATCGCTTATTCTGATCGATAATGAGTTGATAGTTTTTGATGAGTCTTTGATAATGGTTTTCTTCCGAGAAGTTATCCATCGCGAATTTCTGTGCCTCATCCGACATTCTCGCATATTCTTCCTCAGATATAGAACAAGCCTTTGTAATCGTTTCTTTTAGATCATCGGATGATTTTGGCTTGAATGTATATCCGGTTTTGTTTTCAATAATCAGCTCTGGTATTCCTCCCAAATTACTGCCAATGACAGGAGTTCCTATCATATAGGATTCAATGATTGTCATCGGGTTATTCTCATAGCATTCGGATGAGACTACAACAAAAGAGGCTTTGTGGATAAGTTCCCGCAGTTCTTCTCCTTGTTTGAATCCTAGAAACTCTGCGTTTGGAGGGCTTTGAGACTTTAGTTGCTCCAATAAAGGTCCGGTTCCGGCTAATTTTAATTTTATATCAGGAACTTGCTCGATCGCATTCAATAAGGTGAGGATACCCTTTTCCTCGGATATTCTTCCAAAGAAAAAGATATAATCTCCTTTTGTTGAGCTGTAATCTTTTACCTTCGGGGTAAAATTGTACAAATAGGTACATTTATCCTTGAATCGGTTCTCTACTTGAATATGCTTATTCATCGAGAATTTGCTGACAAATATAAATCGATTGATGTAATCGATCGGAGAATAGAATTTTGATCGGAAATAACTATCCATACTCAACATGAAACTGTTGATGAGGTTACCTTTTGAGCATTTGTGTGTTATGCAATTGTAGTAATTCCCGGTCTTACAACGCTCACAAAAATTCCTTTTTCCATCTGTGAATGTGTATGCAGGACAGACTAAACGATAGTCGTGGACACTCATGATAATAGGAATATTGTATTTCTTGAGGATTGGTAAGATCGATACAGACATACTATTAAACATCAGATGTATGTGCGCTACATCCGGTTTTTCCTTTTGGATCAACTTCTCTAATTTACGTGCGGCTTCTTTATTATAGATGAAAGCCGGTAAATTCTTTATTTTTTTTGGTAGAGAAGACTCCGATAGTTCAGGATAGTCTACAAAATACGACTCATAAGGAGAAGGTTCGTTCTTCTTATTCTTAAGACTGAATGGGATAACTGTGTGCCCATGTCTCTCGAGGAGCTGGATTGTGTTGAAAAAGACGGTTTCAGCACCTCCCTTTTTGAAAAAATATTTATTTATCTGAAGTATTTTCATCTTGTAACTCTTTTGTATTTGGATGAATTTCATCTGTCACTCCGTTCTTCAAATCTGATAATATTAAACCTAATAACATAAGGACAAAAAAGCCTCTATGCGTTGTAAATGTTGAGTCGGTAGTACCTTCAATGATAAAGAAACCAATGATCATCAATACCATAGATAAACACTTCATGTTATAAGTCTTCTTATGAAATTTTATCGCCTTCGTTAAAATATAAACCCAAAACGTGATGTATAAGATAATCCCTACAATACCGAATTGGGCTAAAGAGGGGTAATAAGTATCTGCTATATAATTGTAAAAATCTTTACTCATGCCCCATACCCCGTCAATTCCATATTTCGAATAGATATTTGAATAATATACTCCCGAAGAAAATGTCCCGAAGCTGGCAAACCCGCTACCGAACGGGAAATAATCAATTAATATTTGTGGGGCAGTTGTATATAGGACATAGCGGGCGATCATATCTTTGTCCACCTCACTTGTTAAAGTTTGATAGAAATAGAAATATATTTTTTCCTTAGCAACGAACAAAATTGCGATGATCATAAATAATAGGATCGTTATGTTTTTGGCATCTAATTTAAATTGTTTGATATTAGAAAAATAGAATGTGATAAATGCTGTAAGAGCAAAAAAACCATAGAATTTAGATCTACTAGAGATTAAACCTATAGATAATAAAGCGATGAATGTGATTTTTTCTAGATTGGTGAATTTACTACAATATAAATAACAAAAAGAAACACATATTACGGCTGCGGCATAATAAGTGGGATGTCCCATTAGGTTAAACAAAATTCTTGGTTTAACAATTGTTCCTAATCCTATTGAAAGTAGCAGAAGCCAAAATATAAGACAAATAGATTTCATGATATTTTTTTGGGAATCACTGAATCTTGGCATCATTGAATATACACAGAAAAAAGCGAGATAAGGCTTTATCTGAATTAACATATCTGATATGATTGCCGTTTTTGTATTACTACCAATGTATAAAGAGTAGCAAAAGTAGAATAAGAATATACCAATGGTTGTTAAGAAACCCTTGTTAAAGTTCCAGTCCGATGTGGAAAATAGATATATGCTAAAGAGGATAAATAGGAATAAGGCACAAATTTCATCTGTATAATCAAAACCAATGGCATCGTATAATAATATACCAAAAGTCAAGGTTAAAATAAGCAGATTGAAAAAGTGTTTATTAATCAAATATTGTATCATGCTTTAATAAGAATACGCTGAGTAACTTGTATATGTTTTATTAAAAAACAAAGTTATAATTTATTCTTGGAATTAACCATGTATTGTTATCCTTTTTGCATTTATTTGCTTTTTTCTATGTTGAAAAACGCTTGAAGATTGGTCTTTACTATTTGTCCGATATGGATCACTCTATATATTCGGGCTTCCTTTGATGACAAGCTTTTCTGTAGGTTTTATCAGTGTGTGACAAGTAAGCCAGGAGAGTCGTGAGTTTATTGACAAGTGAAATTGTTTAACTGCCCGAAAAATGACAGGTGATTTTAAGAATGGACAAGATATCTTACTTTGCTAAGTATATATTCTCTGAATACAGGCTTTTTCTATTCAATAAGGATGTCAAGTGTCAGAATTTTTTGTGTTTTTGAAAAGCTTGAATTTACATACACCTTTAATACGAAAAAGGATGAGAAGCGTCTCGGACAATACTACCATCATGGCTACTGTAATGGGAGAGATCATTCCCATAATGTAGAGAATGGCTAATCCTGTGATGTGGACAGCCGAAGTGGCCATAACCGTGTAGTTCGTATATAACGGATATCCCATGGCTGCCAAGAAAGGATAGCCTAGGAGCATGGAGGGCATCGTGACAAAACATGCGCACAATAACGTGCGGAAAACTTCTAAGATATTTGAATCGGCTGTACCGTAAACGATCTGTAACATATAAGTAGATAAGAAGAGGGCGGCAGTCACGCAAAAAAAGTTTGCAAATGTAATCCAGTAGAATATTTTCTTGAAGAAGGATACATTGCGGCTTTTTGCTATGTGCGGAAACAATACACCTGTGAAGGGGGATAGTAATTGGTTGTAGGCTTGGTATAGTTTCTCGGCGGCCGAATAATATCCGACAGCGGTGTTTCCGCCCACTAATCCAAGCAAGAAAGAGTTGCTGGTAGTGAACAAGGAAGTGGACAGTCGGGAAAGAAAATAAGTGGAACTTTCTTTCAGTGCATTCTTAATTTGGCTGGACGAGGTGATGTACCAGCGCATTTTCATCTTTACATATATGATATATAGGCTTACGAGTCCTGCGAGTATGAATCCGGTACTATAACATATCGGTACGTATAGGTAATCTTCCGGCTTTCGTATGAAAATAAAAAAGGGAATGAAGCTGAGCGATTTTGCCACGATATTGAACACGGTGATGTATTTCATGTTTTCCATGCCTTGGAAGAACCACATGGGAAACATGACGTTGCCAAGGATGATGCCGAAATACAGCAGATAGAGGGAGGAGTCTATCTTGAATTTGTCGACACACGAGACCAAGGCTAATAAAAACAGGAAGCTGATGACGCATAGGATGAAACGTCCGATCATGGCACTGTTCAGATAGGTATTGATCTTCTGTAGGTCGCTCCTGTGTTCGGAGATGTATTTGGTGGCGGACAAATTAAAACCAAAGTCCGTAAACATGACAAAATATTGCATCAATGAGTAGCCAAAGGTAGCTAGTCCATACCTTTCCACCCCCAGCACCCTGAATAAGTAAGGAAAAGATAATAGGGGCAATAGATAATTCACTCCTTGGAGCAAAACCAAGGAGATGAAGTTTATGACCATAGGATTCTTGAATCTCTTCTTTATATCCATTCTTATATATTAAAGATTATATAAGTCATCAAGTGTGTTTATATTGAAATTTTGAATAACTCCCGATTCTCCTATATCCTTGCCTTTCAATGTTCCGGCGATGAGGTATTGTTTTCTCATTCGTTCTTGTATCCAAAGGATCACTTGGTCAATCATGGGGGTATCTTCCTTTAGCAAGTTTCCCAAAGATTTGATGATGAGCAAGCCAAAGGGTATGTCTTCCGTAAAGTAACGATTTGTATAATCAACCTTGAATCTGTCTCCTTGGGCTACCATTGCCATCTTGATTCCTTTGAACGCCTCGATTGATCGGATCTTCCTTGTCAGTGACGTTACATCTTCCGATTCGTAGTATTGGAGCAATGAGGGAATCTCTTCTTGGTGGATGGGGAGCCGTGAAAGGATCCGTTGGAATTCGGAATCGCATTCGATCAAGACTTCAGAACTTCTATCATCCCATTCCTCGTAGAATAGGAATTCTTTGTCGTAAGTATCTGTGTCGAACGGTGATAGCATTCCATAGATGCGGGATGGATGCAATAGGGGGTTACTGTTTGTCAACGTGGCTTCCAGGTAATGTCCCAATGCGATTGTCGGAGTTTCTAATGCTTTTGAGAAAAAAGAGGTCAACTCCTCCAGGTCGCTATTGCTGTTTCCTCCTATTTTTAACATTGATTTGTATCCTTTCAGTTCTGCGCTCCGTCCGTATTCCCTTACCCTGCTGATATAGGGTACTCGTTGGAAACCGAATAGCCGTTGTTCTTTGCCAAGCTCATGGCAGGCCATCCAGAAAAAGCCGCCACTGCTAATGACGGATCCTATCTCTGTACCAGGGCTCACGTAAGGGGCGATGGCGTGGAGTGTTTGCTGAATGAGGTAACCGGGAACACATAAAAGGATGATGTCCGCAGAGGGGATTACTTCTTCAGGTCGATCAGATATTTGAGTTATCTCTCCATTTATGGTGACTTGATTGCAATCCTCTACAAGGATGTGCTTAGACCATCGTGCAGGATGTCCGGTCAATAGATGGACTTGATAACCATTCTTGCTGATTTTTGCGGCTAAAGTATGCCCTAAGCCTCCTCCTCCACAAATACATACAGTATGATAATTACGCATATATTTACTTGTTTAGTTGTAATAAAGCCTCTACTAACCGATCATTCTCCTCTTGGTTGCGAATGGCTATCCGGACGTACTGCATCCCTTTGAATCCGGCTTTTGTTGCGCAATTTTTTATGAGGATATTGCTTCTCTCCAATAGAAAACTACAAAGTTCTTCGGTTGTATAGTAGTCAATTACCTCACAAAGGAAATAATTGGCAGCCGAAGGGATTACCCTCAGGAAAGATACTTCCTTCAGCCTAGAGAGAAAACGTTCCCTTTCTTTTTGGAACTTGATGCATGCCTTTTCGTAATCTTCCTTGTGTTTTATGAAAATCTGCATGTAAAACTCGGCGAAGGAGTTTATATTCCAAATCGAGATCTCCTTCTTCAATGAACAGATCAATTCCTTGTCGCCAGATGCAAGAAATCCGAGCCTCAACCCTGGTACTCCATACGACTTGGATATGCTTTTTATTGTGATTAAGTGAGGATTCGCATCCAATATCTCCTTGTTTAGTAGAGAGAGTTTATTGTCTGGTTTGGCGAAGTCGAGGAACGATTCATCAATAATGATCCTTATATTGTTTGACTTGCTCCATTCGATCAAGGAGATCAATTCGGCTTTAGACAGTAGATTACCTGATGGATTATCTGGATTAATTATCAAGAGCTGCTTGATGGATTTCTTGCTGAAATAAGAAATGACATCAGAAGCCGTATAAGAAAAATCTCGATTGTTGGGAGTGAAATATTCCAGTTCTTTAGGATCCAGCCTGTTTGGATATTCTTCGAAAGTAGGCAGGATCACTCCGGTCTTACCTTTTGCTGGTGAGGTTCTCAAGAAGCAACTGATCAATTCTGCCGCTCCATTCCCTACGATGATTTGCTCTGGTGAGATTTCCGCATAACGGGCGGCTAATAGTGCGTTCACTTGCATTCCTGAGGGATATTCGGCCAATAGCGTATCGAAATTAACCCTCATCTCGTCTTTAAGGCGGCTATTTGGAAAATAGGGGTTTACTAAGTAGCAGAAATCCAGTAACATAGGGAAACGCCAATATCCACCAAACCGTTTGCTGTATAAGGTTAACGCTTGTTTTCCTTCAGAAAACAGAGCTTCTGCATTATGCAAATCTTGCTGATCGTCAATCTCGTACCATTTTTCCGAACCTATATTCAAAGCTTTGAGATCCGGTTTGTTTAATAGAGAAATTACTTTCAGCACTTGCTCGTAGTACTCTTTATTACCTAAAGCTTTGCAGTAGGCTTCCAGAAAAGGCACGTACTTGTTCGTGGAAAATTCCTTACTGAATTTGTAAATATTTACAGTCTTGTAATAGGTATCTTGGTGGTTGAACTCGAACGCTTTCTTGGAGATGAAGTTCAGGATATTATTCTCTTCGTCCAAGGTGACCACTGTTCCGTCCATCCAGCTTTGGTATTTGGTTACAACCGCAACGTTAGGATTGGGGTCGGCCACCAATTTTTTAAGGATATCATCCGCAAAGATCAAGTCTGATTCAAGGAGGAGAGTTTCTTGTTCTACCAAATAATTTTTCGCCAGATAAAGAGAGTATATATTGTTAGTCTTGTCATATACCTGATTCTCGATATATAAGATAGGTGTATTATCGATCCTGTCGCCTATCAAGGCTCTTACTTTGTCTCCCTTGTATCCAATGACAAGTATGATACGGCTTATACCCAGCTCACTTAATTGTTTTATCATGCGTTCGATCAGGGTTTGCTCGTGTACCTTGATCATGCACTTTGTGTTCTCCCTGGTCAATTCGCCAAGGCGTTTACCCATTCCTGCTGCTAATATTATCGCTTGCATAAAAATCTTTTTGTTTTAAAGATGCACCGGCTGCAGTAAACGCTGCAAAACACATCCTAATTATTGAGCCGGATACTTTTTCTTTTAAAAGAACGTTTAAACCTTGTTTTATTGTATGAAGTACCGTCCTTTTTTATCCTTTCATTAAAATGTCGTCAAAGTTATGTATAATTCTTGGATTAATCGTACTTTTGTATCTCTTTAAAGTACGTGTGAAACATAAGTAATAGATATAAATGAAAATAGCGATTGTAGGTACAGGCTATGTCGGGCTGGTAACGGGTACTTGTTTTGCGGAAATGGGGACTGAGGTCTTTTGTGTGGACGTGGATAAGGCAAAGATTGAGAATTTAAAAAAAGGCGTAGTTCCTATCTATGAACCGGGGCTAGACGAGATGGTGGCACGCAATTTCCAAGCAGGTCGTCTTCATTTTATGACTGATTTAAAAGAATGTTTGAATGAGGTCGAGGTGTTGTTTTGTGCGGTTGGTACACCTCCCGATGAAGATGGTAGCGCAGACTTGAAGTATGTGCTTGAGGTTGCCCGTACGGTAGGACGCTATATGAATAAATATATCTTGGTTGTTACGAAAAGTACGGTTCCGGTAGGTACTGCCCAGAAGATCAAGAAAGCGATTAAAGAGGAACAAGCTTTGCGGGATGTGAGTATTGAATTTGATATCGCTTCTAATCCGGAATTCTTGAAAGAAGGTGCGGCTATCAAGGATTTTATGAGTCCGGACCGAGTTGTTGTCGGGGTTGAGTCTGAACGTGCCCAAAAGTTGATGTCGAAATTATACCGTCCGTTCTTGTTAAATAATTTCCGGGTAATTTTTATGGATGTCCCTTCCGCTGAAATGACGAAATATGCGGCGAACGCTATGCTTGCGACTCGTATTAGCTTTATGAATGATATCGCTAATCTGTGCGAGATCGTGGGGGCAGATGTGAATATGGTGCGTAAAGGTATTGGTACGGATGCCCGTATAGGTAGCCGTTTTTTATATGCGGGTTGTGGTTATGGTGGATCTTGTTTTCCAAAAGACGTAAAGGCGCTTGTGAAGACCGCAGCTAATAGTGGTTATCAAATGCGTATCCTAGAAGCGGTGGAAATCGTAAATGAGGAGCAGAAATCGATATTGTTCCGTAAATTAATGAAACATTTTAGAGGAGATATACAAGGTAAGCGAATCGCTTTATGGGGATTGGCATTTAAACCGGAAACGGATGATATGCGAGAGGCTCCTTCACTAATCTTAATCAAAAAGTTGAAAGAAGCGGGATGTATAGTTTCTGCTTATGATCCGGTTGCTATTCCCGAGGCTCAAAGACGTTTACCCGCTGGGATGATTTCATACGGTAAAGATATTTATGAGACTGTGATAGATGCAGACGCACTGTTGCTTGTTACGGAATGGAAAGAGTTTCGTATGCCCTCTTGGTCTGTTATTAAGAAATTGATGTCCACGCCTTTAATTTTAGACGGACGCAATATTTATGATAAGACAGAGTTAGAGGAAGCCGGCTTTACCTATCATTGTATAGGTCGATAAATTTTAATTATATGAGATTGTATGAATCTCCGGATAGTTACGATCATTAGAAGGTTTATAGGCACCGAAGTAGGTGATGTAAATCTTCTTTTCTTTTGTGTCTACAGCATAAATACAAAAACTGTTACTTGATAGGCTATCCTCTTCTCGTATAACCTTATTGTATATCAATCCTTTTTCACTTGGAGCTTGATTGGTACAAAGGATCATTTTTTGCGGAACAAGTTTTGTACTTTCATTTTCTAATCCAGTCACGTCAAAATAGGCATTGCAGTGGATATGTCCACCTAGATAGCAGATAAATTCTCCTTTGCGATCACTGAAATCTGCCTTGACATTGATGGAGGCTAGGTCGATTTGATTTGGATATATTTTTTCTAATGAGGAACGAGTACGAAAAGCTTCGATGATTTCGGGAATCATATTCCACGCATGGACGTAATCCCCATCACATAAATAGGTATCGTTATTTACACTACGGCGTTGAAATGGATAATGAGTTAAGATAATAACGCTATGATGGTCTGTCATACCATTTTTCAATGCAGTGTTTATAAGCCAGTCTATTTGTTTCTGTGAGAAATATGCGTAAGATAAGGTATTATATTGGGATGCTGGTTGGTCTAACATATCAAGGGCAATGAAGCGGATTGTTCCTCCTTGAGGGTTTGGCAGATCTGAGTAATAATAATTCTCAGAACTGTTTCGGTTCATCGAATAGTTACTGTTACTGAATAATAATTCATTGATTTCATTTTTGTATAAGAAAGTGTTACCTACCTCTTCTTCGGAATTACTGTCGTGGTTCCCTGTACAAATAAAAGTGGGGATATGATTTTCGTCATAAAGGTAATGAAGAAATGAACGCATATATTCTTTCGCTTCCTTTTTCTTATCAATAGAAATAAAATCCCCAGTAGCGGTTATCGCATTGATTTGTAATTCTTGTTGATTTGCAAATTGGATAGATTGCCTTAAATTTATCGGTAACTCGTAATTATTGCTCGGAGACCAAGAGGATAAATGGGAATCCGAAATATGGACGATCTTAAAACGTTCATAACTTCCACTATCTGTTTTATTGTACATGATTTTTGCTAGCCTCTGAGCTGCAAGCTTATTATTTTCCCAATAAAAAGATTCATTCTCCCCGCTACGCAAGTTGAGGTTTTTCCAACCATCTTTACAGCCTGCTGATAAGATCAGTAGGATAAAAAGAGTATATATTTGTAAGGCCTTGTTATTCATAATCTATGGTGTATTAGAATAACGCAAATATAGGAAATATTTTGTTATTCTTTCATTCTAAACTTTTTTTTCAACGAACACCCACTACAACCGCTGCAAGGATCACTGGATTTTGGCTTCGTAAGCATTCGATAAACCTTATATGCGATATATCCGATAACCGAGATACCAATAACGCAAATTGCTATATCTTGCCACATACCTATAAATTTACCTTCTATATATTAACTAAATAAGACAGATGAAAGTTCTTAGCTGAATAAACCCACAAAGAAATTTCCCGTTTGATAAACGATGAAAGAAACGGTCCATGCTAGGACACAAGTATATACGATAACGAATATACCCCATTTCCATGAGCCAGACTCGTTGACAATAGCCGATATAGTGGCTATACACGGAAAATAAATCAAGACAAAAAGCATTAAGCTAATCGCTATGAGCGGTGTGAATATCAAATTATCTTCTGCGTTACGGTCTTGTTTCAAACGCTCCGACAACGCTTGGCTATCATCATCGGCATTCCCTGTGTATAATACGCTCAGCGTGCTGACAACAACTTCTTTCGCTGCCATACCGGTAAGTAAGCTTACACTCATTTTCCAGTCGAATCCTAAAGGAGCCAAGATCGGTTGAATTGTTTGGCCGATACGTCCGATATACGAATTCTGCTGATGGTCGATTGTCTTCAAGTGTTCTAACTTTTCTATCGTATCCGTTTTCTCTTGAGAATCCAATTCTGTATTTTCGATTTCCGCTATTTGGCGGTCAAACTGATCCCCGCTTTCCGAATGTCTGGGGAAATATCCAAAGAACCAAATGATGATAGAAGCGACTAAGATGATACCTCCCATCTTGTGCAAGTATTGTTTCGCTTTCTCCCACATATGGATCATGATGGATTTGCCGGTAGGCATCCGATAGGGGGGGAGTTCCATTACGAAAGGGACATCCTCTTCGTTAAATAGGAAGCGTTTGAAAAGACGAGCCATGATGACTGCCAGCAAGATTCCAGATACATATAAAGCTAATAATACAAAGCTGGCGTTCTTTGGGAAAAACGCCCCGGTCAACAATACATAAACCGGTAGGCGGGCACTACAGCTCATCAACGGATTAACCAACATTGTTATCATCCGGCTATTGCGGCTCTCTATCGTGCGGGAGGCCATGATAGCGGGTACATTACAACCGAATCCCATCACTAGGGGGATGAAAGATTTTCCG
Organism: Parabacteroides distasonis; assembly: GCF_004793765.1. Taxonomy (GTDB): domain Bacteria; phylum Bacteroidota; class Bacteroidia; order Bacteroidales; family Tannerellaceae; genus Parabacteroides; species Parabacteroides distasonis_A. Next base: position 57,432 of record NZ_SRYM01000001.1, read on the forward strand.
TGTAGTCCCATCTTATGCATGATTTTGTCCATGATAAAGGCCGCACGTGCCATATATCCGGAGTCTTCCATAAATGATATGAACATATACAGTATCAAGATATTTGGCAGGAACACGATAACACCTCCTACGCCACCGATGATACCATCCACCAGAAGATCTTTCAAAGGTCCTTCCGACATATAGCTGCGCACGAAATTACTGATCTCCTCGACCAATGCCTCTATCCATTCCATCGGATAGCCTCCCAAACGGAAAGTAGTCTCGAACATGATCCACATAAACAGGATAAAGATTGGGAAGCCTAGAACTTTATGTGTGACGAATAGATCGATGATTTGCGTACTCGTCGCCTCTTTGATCATATTTTGCTCGTAGGTCTCACGCAACGCTCCGGAAATAAAGCCATAACGGGCATTCGTGAATGCGGTCTCACAATCCTCTTGCAATAACTTTTCTATTTGGATGGTATTACGATCTCTTTCTTGAAAGATCGTTTCGGCACCGGGTAACGTTTTGATAAATGTCTCTACCTCTCGGTCTCCCTCTAATAACTTAATGGATAGATACCGCTTTGATAAGCTTTTGGGTATATCTACGCTATTTTTCAAGGTCTTCCTAACGTTGCTGATCCCTTTCTCTAAAGATTCTCCATAATTAATATGGATATGACGGATGACAGGATCTTCCTCTTCGTATACCTTGATTACACGGTTAAATAGATCCTCTATGCCAAAGCCTGTTTTACTTACGGTCGGAATAATGGGTGCTCCGATCATTTTTGCTAAGGACTCATGATCAAACTTATTTCCATGACGTTGCAACTCATCATACATATTGAGGGCGATCACCATACGAACGTCCATGTCGATCAGTTGGGAGGTCAAGTATAGGTTTCGCTCCAGATTGGATGCGTCAATAACATTGATCACCACATCCGGTTGCTCTTCATTCAAATGCTTGCGCACATATAATTCTTCTGGTGTGTAAGCGGATAGGGAGTAGGTTCCCGGTAAATCTACGATGCGGAATGTATAGCCATTCTGTTGGAAGGTTCCTTCCTTGGCATCTACGGTCACGCCGCTATAGTTACCCACATGCTCATGTGCTCCGGACGCAAAATTGAAAAGAGAGGTCTTTCCGCAGTTCGGATTTCCAACCAAGGCTACGTTAATCGTTTTCCCTTTATGTAATGCGATGGCTTGCAATTCATTGTCGGAAGGTAGGATAAAAGAGTCAGCGCTCCTGCTCGTATCTTGTATCGAGGTAGCTTGTTCCTTCTCGAAATCCGCCGCACTAACGACTTCGATTAATGTGGCGTCTGAGCGTCGCAATGAGACATCATATCCCATTACACGATAGTGAATAGGGTCCTTGAGCGGAGCGTTTTGTATAACAATCACTTCTTTCCCTCTGATAAATCCCATCTCGATAATGCGTTTACGGAAAGCTCCTCGACCCATTACCTTTACTATAACACCTTTATCGCCTGTGCGAAGTTCTGATAATCTCATGTCCTATTAAAATGTTACGCAAAGGTAGCTTGAAAACTTCGTACCACCAATACCAACTAATAGGTATTTTTTTGTTTCTAGGGGTTGTTTTTCGAGTATTTTATTTATGTTTGTGCTGCAAATTTCAACTTTAGACAAATGAAACTACGAATTGCTTTGTTCGCCACCTTATTGGTTCTTCTGTCAGCTTGTTTTACAGGCTGTAAAAAAGAATTGAAGGATTTCTCTTTTAGTTATAAGTATGGAAAGTGTAAATAAGTACAAGTTAATGGTTTTGTTTGATAGTGACGAGACATTCCGTATCGAGGAGTATAATTATTATATGGACAATTTCGCCAAGAAACGAGACCCTAAAATTATGGAGGGGACATTGACTGATGAGGAGTTTGCTTCCTTAAAACCGATTCTGCAAAAATGTAATTTCTTTAAGATGAAAGACTCTTATGGCTTTGAGAAGGAGACGAATTGGGATTTAGGGGATATCAGGTCTCATTTATCAATACATTCTTAAATAATCATAAGAATAACCAAATGCTTTTAGCCAGAAATGGAAAATAAACGGAACCGGGTCCTGTTGTGCTTAGGCTCTAATTGGGATAAAGAGAAAAATATGGAGTGTGCGGCGGAGATGCTGCGTGCTCATTTTGTTTTTATACGGTTTTCCCAGCCAGTTTATACGGAACCGATCGATTGCCCATTATCAACTACATTCTTGAATCGGGTAGCTGTTCTGTATAGCGAGGAGAATCCGGTGCAAATAAAGAATGTCTTGAAAGATATAGAGTACCGCATCGGACGTAGGCCGGAAGATAAATCCTGTGGGCGTGTGCCGATAGACATTGACTTATTGCAGTGGAACGACCTGGTCTTGAAAGCTGAGGACTTGACTCGCGGATATGTTCTAGACGGCATTCGCTCGCTCCTTACCGCAGGAGAGAATGATGAATGGTGCCAATAGAAAACCAAAGGAGCCGCTGTTGCGGATCAATGCGTTAATACTTTTGCATATCAAAGAAAGAATTGGATTGTTCCGGTCTGCGTTATAAAATCCTTTCTCTACTTTAAGCTTGAACTGGTAAGGTGCTAATAAATCCTCATAAGTCTGTATGGGAAGGATTCGCTCGGTCCAATTACCTGTAGCCGGATCGCAAGTATTGTAGGGGTCTTCCGGGATTGGTAGACTCTTTTCTTCAATCACTTTTTGGATATCGGGATAGGTCAAGCCTCTAGTCTGTCGGGCCCATGTCTCTACCTCTTCTTGGGAGAAATCCGGGCAAAGCTTTGTTATGAATTGCTCTCGTAAAGTATAATAGTTGGGGGATTCCAAAGATCCGTTTTCGCACCCGATCATCATCTTATGTAACCGTTGTTGGACATACGGGTTGAATGGGGTGGAGGCTGTCGTGAATAGTAGATACATGGAATTGTTTATATGGATTAAATCTTTGAAGAACAAAGACAAATCATAGACATGCTCTATCAGGTCCGTAGCGATTAAAAGCTGGGGACAAACTTTGTTCCCTGCGCACCAGTTCGCAAGAACATCAGAATTTCCATGGAGTATGATGTCAGGCCCTGTTCCTATTATTTGTTTCAATAGCTGAATCGTCTCCACGGAAGATGGGTTAAGATCAATATAAATAACTTGTCCTATCCCCATGGATTTCGCCAGGATACTAAGGAAGCCGGTTCCTCCTCCATAATCGATTAGCGTGACATCGGAGATTGGGGTCTGTATTGCTTGAAGTCCTCTTTGTAGGCAATCCGCATATATATGCATGAAATAGCTTAACGCCGGCTTTAAGTTGCCGATGTATCGCTTATTATAATCGCTGATCGGTAATTTGTTATAGTCGATCGCTTTCAAACGCTCGGTTAATGTATGTAATAAATCACTTCTATTCTCTTTCATCATATATCATCTTGTATAAACGTTTCCCCTGATCTTTATTGGAAAAAGTAGGGAACAATAATTGTTTTCGTTTATCTATCGCCTCTTTATCTATAGGGAGGGCCATTAATCGTTCACAAGTCCGTATCATCTCATCCGGCGTATCGGCGATATGGCACAAAGGATCTAATCCGCTACCAGCTAGCATGAGATGATTGACAATCGTATGCCTTCCGGCGAATAAGCTGTTCAAAAGCTTTAATTTTAAGCCGGTATCTTGAAATGTGATCAGCATATGGATCTGTGCGTTATGGATCAATTCGTCCATACGTACCTTACAGGGATTTGCTTCTACTATTATATGTGGGTAAAAGGCGGCCGCCTCTCGTATCAAACGGGTCGGGTTCATGCCCGCTATTATGCAGGTGTGTTTTAATTGGCTGAAAACATGCTTGATGAGAAATAACACGGCTCGCTCATTCTCGATAACGGATAGCTTGCCATGATATAAAATATAATCGGATTTCCCTGGTTCAGCCGTAACTTGGTTATTCTTGTGGAAACAAGGAACAAACTCGATTCTTTGATTGGGAAATTGCTTTCGTAAATAGTCTGCGTCTGTCGTGGATACGGCGATTATCAGATTTGCGCACCGTACTATTTTCTGATAGGCTTGGAAACGCATGGCCTCTATCCTAAAAAAGGCATTGCGAATCAATCCTTCGCCCGACTTTGCCAAGTGGCGATAATAATCATGCTCGATATTGCATTCCCGAAATATCTTCATCCGGTTTCTTAAACGGGGGTCGTTCATATAATAACAGGAGTGGAGCCCCTCAAATAAGATCGGATAATCATTTTGTAAGAGATTCTTGATCAAGCGATGATCTTTACGGCTATATACATTGTAAGGGAGCCATGTTAAATTAGCGATTACCCCGGTACGGCGTTTATAATAGAAAACCTTGTCGCAAATACTTTCTAATTCCGATGCGTGAGGACGTTCATATTCAAAGCAATGTAATATGAGTTTCACACCACAAGCACGCAAGGCTTCCAGTTTATAATACACATCAATAACCCCTCCGTAATTGGCGGGATAAGGTATATTGAACGATACTATGTTGAGGTATTTATCCATTTGTTTAAATCTCCTCAAAGATACGCACAAATTGGTTCGCTTGCTCTTTTCGGGAATAATTTGATAGCTTATCCCGATCGACGGGTGAGGTTGTATATCCTTTTTCCTGCCATTCCTCATAGTAATGTTTCAAGAAATCGTATACCTCGTCTACGTGGGTAGCGGCCAATCCGGAATGGGTCTCCTTGATGGCTTCGGCGAGGTAAGCCTCATCACTCTGTACGCATAAGATAGGCTTTTCTACTGCGAGCGATTCAAAGAACTTAGTTGTCATGAAGCCTTTTGGACCAGACGTGTCAAACTTATTCGTCAAAGAAAGCAGCACCGAGCTTTTGTTCAATATGAGGGGAATATCGGATGCCGGTACATACTCATGATAATCCATGAAAGATTGCACTCCATGTCGTTCGGCCTCTTGGTGGATGATGGAGCGGGATTCTTGATCGGTATACCATACTACTCGAAAAGTTTCGGGGACAATGATCTTGTCCTTCATGAGATGGGTGATGGCCGCAAATAATAATTCTGGATTTCGGATCGCTAAGCTTAACAACCGTCCGGTATAGGTAATGATGAACCGGGAGGTCTTGATTTGTTGCGGGTAGAATAACTCGGGATCGAATCCGTTATAAATCAGTTTTACGTTAGGATTATATTGTTTGAGTACCTCCACATGCCAAGGCGATACGGTCGTTACACAATCTGCTACCTCCAAAGCGTTATTCCGCTTTCTAAGTAATCGTTTGCGAAATCGTTTTGTGATAAATGCGTCTAGCCATGGAAATGTGTGGAATTTATGCGATATGTATTCGTTGGAGGCGTATTGCTCGATAATATCTCGTAAATCCACGACGAAAGGGAGATTGGTATGGACCGCTAACGTCTTGGCGGCGGTTAAAGGAAAGGTGCGGTATGTGCTACACAATATTCCCTTGTACTGGTTGGTCTTTATCAAGGGGATGCATGCGTTGATTATTCTTATGTCTTTATAACCAAACAAGATGTCTAGAAACATGACCCATATCCATTCGATATACTTTGATATCTTGCCTGAAGCCTTGTAGTAGCGGACACAATACACGTTCGCATATCCTGTGAGAAATTCGAATGTATTGTCTTTTATGTATTCTGTCACTACGGTAACTTCCCACCCCATGCGTGTTAAATATTTGCATAGATATCCCATTCTGGGGGCGAAAGCGGGTGGGAACATATCACATATGATAAGGAGTTTATTCATGGATTCAATCAGGGTTATAAGAATAGACGAACGACTTCAAACGCTTCCGCATAGGTACATCCAGCCTGGACGCCCCGGGCTCTGGCTAATGAATAGATAAAGTCTTTGGATAGATAATCTCTCGCTCCTTGCGATTTATAGGCTTTCAATGATTCTACCTTTGTGCCGATATGGCACTCTTCCAGCCTTATAAAACATTGCGTGTTGAATGTCAAATTGTTCCAGATTAACTCATAACCTAATATATTCGTGTTTTTGAACGCTCGTAGCCCCTCTTGGGCGATCGTCGTATGATCTTGGTGGATGTCGTGCAAGCTAGGGATGAAGACCAGATCAAAATCGGAAGCTTTTTTCAGGCGTATTAACTCCTCTAATATCTCTTGTCTTGCGTATCCCAGTTTTCTTACTTCGTAATTGTATATGATTAGGTTTTCCGGTTCTATACCTAAGGTCTGGGTAGCTTGCTTGACCTCAGTCTTTAGGATATCTTTCGGAAAACCCTCGGGAACCGATTGCTGTGCGGTGGAGAAAGCCACGTAGGTCACTTTCTTACCCTCTTCTATCAAGCGTGAGATGGTTCCCCCCAATCCAAGTTCTCCGTCGTCCGTATGAGGGGCGAGGACTAAAATATTTTTACAATTAGTAATCATTCTTTCTTATTTATTTGAATACAGGGATTTTATTGTTTTTACAGCTTCGCTAATTCTTTCAATAGCTGGGCGTATAACTTACGTAAATAACTTCCAGATCCTTCTTGTACGGAGTCATTATGCCATAGTAAAACCAATTCACCTCCTACATTATTTACTTGTTCCACTAAATTCCGGCAATAGGTTAAAGCCCTATCAAAATCCAGTCCCATATATTTCTTCTCCTCTAGGGTACAATCCATTATGATAAGTGGATGCAGTCGGAGAGGAGATAGCCGACGGGTGATCGGATTGATCCAACGAACCGGGTAACAAGTCCCTAACCGGAACCCGGAGACATCGGCGTACCCCATGGTGAAATCGTCCGTAACCCCGGCTGCTTCTATTTGATCCATATCTTCTGGTTCTCGGATTGCCAAGAAATGATGACGGTTGAACCGAACATTTTTGCCGATATGATCTTCCAGATCGGTTTTCTCTTTTCGGATAAGGCTAGGAGTCGTACCCGCTTGGTAGCTACTATGTAAACCTATAGTTACATTATGCTCTAGAGCACTTTTTATCAATTTACGAATATCTTTATTCCTCAAATCGTAATGGGGTTTGTCGTGTTTGGCTTTGCCCCCGTTCCGGATAAATAGGATAGGGTGGCATTGTTCTTTCCCGATCAAGTCCTGAAGGATACTATTCTGGCGGAAGAACCAAGGGAAGGTATAAAACGGGTCTTTTTCAAGGGAACCAAATTTACCTTGAATGGATTTATATAGTCCTCTTCTATCTCTAATAGACCGTATCAAACCTTTCCACGAACGATATAGAGTCGGAGAATCTACGTCATGTGTAAGGTAAATCTTCCGGATTTGCTTTTTTACCTCGGGTACACGTAACCGGGATTGGCGTAACCAGCGACGAAGTAGCATGCGATATTCATCCACGATCGGACGATGTAAGAAACCGGCCCGGTAAGGTAAGGACTCTTTACCGGGAAACCTTCCATGCTCATCTCGAAGCCCACGCCGTACCATCTCCTCGTATCTGGAAATTAGAAAATAAGTACTTGCGATAATATCCGCATGAACCACCCATGTATCTCTTACCCATTCCTCTTTCGGCGAGCCGAATAACAAAGGGATACCCTGAACCTCTTGCAAGGGAAGTTCTGGTAAGGAAGCGGAAGTCCCGTATGTCTGTCCATCGAAAAAGCCGGATGGGATGATAACGACGTTATAACGGTCGAATTTATTGGGATCAGCCGTGTACCCGATCGTTTCTACCAGTTCGCTAGGGACGTCATCTCCTACAAGAAAACGTATTATATAATGTAAAGTACGATTTTTCATATCCATTTGCTTAGTTTAATGCGTGCTCTGTCTAATAAACTTAGTTTCCCCCTAGATATTGTGAAAAACGGGGTTTGGATAGCTCCGAACTCCCGGAAGAAACGTTCTACTCCAGGTAGCATAGATCCTTCGAAGTCAAATACCGTCGTAAATTGAGAAACGAAATGAAGGCATTCCCACAGGACGTAGCTTTGCGCTCCGGAACCTCTATAGGCCGGATTTCCTCCTCCTGCGAGATAGTAAGCCGATCGATCTTGCCATACGATGAAAGCGGCCGCATGTAAATGGCCTTGCTCGTCATAACCTCCCCATAAATCACCTTGTCCTCTTTGCCTACAAGTGACGATCAAATCTTTCAGTACATTCGTGTCTTCCTTGATCCGTACGTGCTGGCGGTCAAATGTTTGGGACTGTACGGTCAGGAACTCATCCAAGGGAATCCCCTTTTTTACGGATATATGGTATTTATGTTGAGCTTTCGTAATATTTCGCCGAATATTGGAGCTCATATTCTCCCATATCGCTTGATGATCCCGGATATTTTTTAATAAATAGGTATAACGTGTCGTTTGGTTATATCCCGCCCAATAAAACGGAAGCCAATCTGTGACGTCATAATTGAAATTTTGGAGGAAATACTGATAGCGTTTTAGTTCTTCCGTGAATTGTTTGCATAATTCTTGACGTCGTCCTAACTCGGTCGTATATTTCGTGTCGGAGGAACTTGCGGTGAACCAAGGGCCCATCGTTTGGGTGTAAGAAGGCATTGAGACAATATCGGAATGGGGGACGTAAATGGGGAGGGTTGCCTGTATCCTTCCCTTTTGTTCTATAAGTAAGACATCCCATTTTTTTTCTCCGCAAACTGTATCTAACCACCAGTCATGTGAGAAGATTGGTATATTTTTTTCAATATTGCAAAGTAAACGATATTTGTCTTTATTACTCATTACAATTTCGTATAGGGGCGGGGGTTGCCCGCCCCCGCAAATTACTTGTTGGCTTTTAATGCCTCAAATATTAATTCGGATAATTCGTCTGCCAATTCGGGATTGTCCTCGACACATTGTTTTGCCGCATCACGACCCTGTCCCAATTTGGTATCGTTGTAGCTGTACCATGAACCGCTTTTCTTGATGATATTCAGTTCTGAGCCAAGATCGATGATCTCTCCGGAACGGGAGATACCTTGCCCGAACATGATATCGAACTCTGCCTTGCGGAATGGAGGAGCCACCTTGTTTTTTATAACTTTCACACGCACTTGGTTTCCCTTGATCTCGTCACCATCTTTCAGCTTTCCAATGCTACGGATATCCAAACGGACTGAAGCGTAGAACTTCAACGCATTACCTCCAGTCGTTGTTTCCGGGTTTCCGAACATTACGCCGATCTTATCACGCAATTGGTTGATGAAGATACAGGTCGTATTCGTCTTATTGATTGCGGCCGTCAACTTACGAAGGGCTTGTGACATTAGACGAGCTTGTAGCCCCATCTTGCTGTCTCCCATATCACCTTCAATCTCGGCTTTAGGAGTCAAAGCGGCTACTGAGTCGATAACAATGATATCTACAGCGGATGAACGGATCAACTGCTCGGCTATTTCCAAGGCCTGCTCACCGTTATCCGGCTGAGAGATCCATAAGTTCTCTACATCAACGCCTAACTTTTCAGCATAGAAACGATCAAAAGCATGCTCCGCATCAATAAATGCGGCGATACCTCCTTTTTTCTGAGCCTCGGCGATCGCATGGATCGCTATGGTTGTCTTACCGGAAGATTCCGGACCATAGATCTCGACGATACGTCCTTTCGGATATCCGCCTACGCCTAGCGCTGCGTTTAAAGCGATAGAACCTGTCGGTATCACCTCGATATCCTCGATGCTCTCATCGCCTAGTTTCATGATCGAACCTTTTCCGTAGTTCTTCTCGATTTTATCCATTGCCGCACGTAAAGCCTTTAGCTTATCCGTGTTAGCGGCTGGTTTACCACCTTCTTCTTTCGCTTTTTCTTCGAACAAATTTTCTTCTTTTGCCATATGTGTCCTTTATAAATTAAGGATTTGATTTGCATGGTCTTTTGTCTTCACCTCTTTCGGCCCGATGATATTGGTAACAATACCTTCCTCGTTGATGATAAAGGTGGTCCGGAGAGTCCCCATGTATGAACGTCCGTACATTTTTTTCTCAGCCCACACACCAAACTGTTCTTGTAAGGTTGTGTCTATGTCCGCTATTAAACGGAAAGGTAAGTTTTGCTTTTGTATAAAACCTTGATGCGATTTGGCGCTATCTTTACTTACTCCGATGATCTCGAAGCCTTTCGCTTGTAAGGCTTGATAGCCGTCACGTAAGCTGCATGCTTCCGCCGTGCAACCGCTCGTATTATCTTTCGGATAGAAATAGAGCGCTACTTTCTTTCCTTGGTAGTCACTCATCTTTACCTCTTTACCATCTTGATCGGTTCCCAAAAATTCGGGAACCTTATCGCCTATTTGTATTGCCATATTACAATTCTAGGTCAATGTTAAACAATTCATGCCAAGGCAAACCTTGCTCATTCAGCTCTTTCATGAATGGGTCTGGATTGAATTCCTCCACATTCCATACACCCGGTTTCTTCCAAATACCTTGCATAAATAATTTGGCGCCGATCATGGCAGGAACACCGGTGGTATAGCTAACGCCTTGCGCTCCTGTTTCCAGATAAGCGGCATGGTGGCTACAGTTGTTGTATACGTAATAAGTTAATTCCTTACCGTCCTTGATACCACGGATGCGGCAACCAATGGAAGTCTCGCCTGTATAATTTTCTCCCAAATCACCCGGATTCGGCAGTACGGCCTTTAAGAACTGGATCGGAACGATTTCCTGCCCATTGTAAAGGATCGGGTCGATACGAGCCATGCCGATATTTTGGATGACACGCAAATGAGTCAAATATTCCTGTCCGAAAGTCATCCAGAAACGAGCCCGTTTGAGGGTCGAGAAATTTTTAGTCAGACTTTCCAATTCCTCGTGATACATCAAATACGATTCTCTCGGTCCTACGTTCGGATAATTCAATGCCTTATGTACGCTCAGCGGATCGGTCTCCTTCCATTCCCCATCCTCGAAATATTTGCCACGTTGAGTGATCTCGCGGATATTAATTTCTGGGTTGAAATTGGTAGCGAAAGCCTTATGGTGATCTCCGGCGTTACAGTCTACGATATCCAAATATTGTATCTCGTCGAAATGATGCTTTGCCGCATAAGCTGTGTACACACCGGTAACCCCCGGGTCGAAACCACATCCCAAGATAGCGGTAAGACCGGCTTTCTCGAAACGATCTTTATAGGCCCATTGCCAGCTGTATTGATATTTGGCTTCATCGAGCGGTTCGTAGTTGGCCGTATCTAAATAGCTAACACCATATTCCAAACAAGCGTCCATGATATGCAGGTCTTGATAAGGTAAGGCCAGATTTACCACCAAATCCGGTTTGAAGGCGTTAAACAAGGCAACGAGCTCTTGTACGTTGTCTGCGTCTACCTGTGCGGTTTGCACGTTCACATTCTTGATATCGGCAGCGATCTTGTCGCATTTACTTTTCGTACGGCTAGCTACCATGATATCCGTGAAGACATCCGCATTCATCGCTATTTTCTTAACAGCAACGGTACTTACGCCCCCTGCACCAATAACTAATACTCTTCCCATTTACTAATAGAATTAATCTTGTTAATATACAGTTTACAAGGTTTTCAACCAATGGACAAATATACGGCTTTTCCTTGACAATCCCTATAAAAGATTTATTTATTCATTTTAGAAGGGATGAAGGAAAAGAAAGACACAACTAATGAATGTGAATACTGAAAATAGTCGTACTTTTGTCACATTTACTGTTTAAAGATTGGACATGAGATTTTTAAATTATGCCGGGGGTGTTTTTATTCTGCTTTTATTAGCGTTGGGGTGCAAACCCGAGGCGAAGCGGAGCCGTGTGTTTGTGATCCAATCTTTTCGGTGGGGCGACAAGAGTTATCCGGAATTAAACTCGGGCATCCGCACATTTTATCTCGACTGCGAGTGCTATATGGCTGAGGAGGAAGAGGAACGGATGTATAACTTTATCGATACGATCCGTCTTTGGAATCCCGACATCATCTCGGTGAATGATGATCAGGTTACCTATACGTTGATGGAATGCGGCTGTCCTTTTGTAAAGAAAGTTCCGGTTGTTTTCTCTGGCGTCAATTTCCCTAATTGGGATTTGCTGGAAGAATATCCGAACGTAACAGGTAGTTGGGACAAGATTGATTATAAGGAAAACCTTCGTTTGATTGATCAGCAAATGGGAAAGTCTCGTATTTATATCAATAATGCCATCAAGTTCACGACTTCAGGCTATATAGAAGTGGGGTACTATCTCTGTACGAAAGGCGACTGTTTTCATATTTATGTAGAAGACACGGGTATCGGTATCCCTGAGGAGAAACAGAAGCAAGTATTTGATCATATTTGCAAATTGGATGAGTTCGCACAAGGCACCGGACTCGAATTGGCGATTTGTCAAGTGATAGCGCAGCATTTCGACGGTGAGATACAATTGAACTTGGAATATGGTAAAGATAGTCGTTTTACGCTAACTTTGCCTAAAGAACGTATAGGTTGACAAAGTATGGAGCAAATAAAGGAACTTTCACGATTTATCAAGGAACATGCGTCGGATGATTTGAATCGTCTGTTGCTTTCTGCCTCTCGTTATCCGGGGATTGATATTCCTTTCGTGGTGGATCAATTAAAATCCCGGCGGCAGATCAAGGATAAACTGCCTTCATGGTATCAAAACGATCGACTGGTTTTTCCGGCGAAGATAACGGTGGAGCAATGTTCCTCGGAACAGACCGCCTTGTACAAACAGAGGTTGGTAGAACCGCACGCACATGTATGTGATTTAACCGGAGGATTGGGGATCGATAGTTATTTTTTCTCCCTGAAAGTACGGCAGGTTACTTATATCGAACGCTTTCCTGTTTATTGCGAGGCGGCTATTCATAATTTCAAGGTCTTAGATGTTGGTAATATAACGGTATTGAATGGTGATTCTACAGAGTTGATAGATAAGATCGATGGAATAGATGTGTTTTATATCGATCCGGCTCGTAGGGGAGAGGGAAATAAGCGGGTTTTTGCGCTGCAAGATTGCGAGCCGGATTTGACAAAGTTGGTTCCTGTCTTGTTTAGTCATGCCCCTAAAGTGATTGCGAAACTATCCCCGATGGCGGATATTCATATGACGATGGATTTGCTTCCGGATGTGACAGCCATACAGGTACTTTCGGTGAAAAATGAATGTAAGGAACTTTTGTTTGTGTTGGAACGAGGCTCGAGAGGCGGTAGCCCTCGGATCTGTTGCGTGAATTTTATCTCGGAGGAAGAACCGGAATTGTTTACGTTCTCAATGGAGGAAGAGCGGGAAGCTGTCGTCTCCATCCGTGGGGAAGTCAAGCGTTATTTATATGAACCGAACGCTTCCATCTTGAAGGCGGGTGCGTTTAAAGCGGTCGCTATTCGTTTTGGGTTGAGTAAATTGCATGTCAGCAGTCATTTATATACGTCGGATGATGTAGTTCCTTGTTTCCCGGGACGTTCTTTTGTGGTAGACGAGGTGATCCCCTTTACGAATAAACAATGTAAGACTTTGTCGAGACTGATCCCTCAAGCGAATATAACAGTCCGCAATTTCCCTCTCTCGGTGGATGAGTTACGTAAGCGAACCAAAATTGCGGATGGAGGAACCATTTATCTTTTCGCCACTACTCTGGAAAATGGGGATAAGATACTTATCAAAACTCACAAGCTTGCACTTGATATCTTTTCCGGTTAATAAATACGTTCCTTATGTTCATTCTGATTGAATACATCGAGGACACCACTATAATAAACTGGCAGGAACAGCGGGCTTTTGATTATGCTACTGTTTCGAATATCGTCCGAAGATAAGGTAAGTGAAACAAAAAACAGGTCGAATATTAGACTTTTTTAAGCGGTTAAGTGAATAACATGATCAATAATTGGGCGGAAATCACCCGGATGAACATGGATAACGGGTAAACCGTAGCGTAAGATACGGAAGGCTCATCGCCCTCGACGGTTGTATTGGCATAACTCAAGGCCATCGGATTGGCCATGCTTCCGCATAGCATACCTATGTTGTGGGCGTAATCCAACTTGAAAAATTGCGAGGCGATGAACCCGACGACTAAGACTGGCACGATCGTCAATAGGAAACCGAGGCCGATCCATAATAATCCTTCGGCACGGAAGACGGTCTCGAAAAAATGAGCTCCAGAGTCAATTCCTAGTCCCGCCAGATAGATCACTATACCGAACTGCCGCATCATTAGGTTTGCGCTCTGGGTGGTATAAGTTGTTAGGTGGAAACGGGGGCCGAACGCACCCATCAAGATTCCAACGATGATTGGTCCTCCGGCAATACCCAGCTTGATGGAGGTACTCATTCCTGGTATGGCGATTGGGACCGCCCCGATTAATACGCCCAGCGTAAGTCCAACGAATATGGCAAGCAGGTTGGGGTTATCCAGCCGTTTCAACTCGTCTCCCAAGATTTTACCTACGTTATTCACAGAATTAGCCTCGCCTACGATCGTTAGTTTATCCCCGATCTGCAGACGGAGGTCACGGGAGGCCACCAGATCGATACCCGCTCGGTTTACTCGGGTGATGTTGATCCCGTATAGGTTGCGGAGCCGGAGTGAGCCTAGCTTTATCCCGTTTACCCGGTTGCGGGTTACGACAATACGGCGGGAGATCAATTGGCTGTCGATAGCGTTCCAGTCAATATCTTCTTTATTCCAGTCTGTAGTCTCTTGTTCTCCGAAAAGTACCTTGATGGATTCTACATCTGCCTTTACGGATATAATAAGCAAATGGTCTTTTTCCTTTAAGATGGTTTCAGAGGTGGGGATCGTCACCTTTCCATCCCTCCAGAGGCGGGAGATCACGAAATGTTTCTCTGTTAATTTCATAACCTGCTGGATACTCTTATTGTAAATAGAGGGGTTTAATACCTGAAATTCCGCTACGTTTGTCGTCGTGTCTTGCTCCTTATGTGTGTTTTGTGTCTTTTTAGCGAATAAGGCCCTCAAAATGATAATAGCCAGAATTACACCTACAACTCCTAATGGATAAGCTACGGCACAGGCCAAAGCCATATCCGTTATGTTTCTCGTATTTTCTGGGTCCATCTGTAAAAGTGCTTGCTGGGCGGCACCTAGAGCTGGGGTATTCGTTACGGCACC
Organism: Parabacteroides distasonis; assembly: GCF_004793765.1. Classification (GTDB taxonomy): domain Bacteria; phylum Bacteroidota; class Bacteroidia; order Bacteroidales; family Tannerellaceae; genus Parabacteroides; species Parabacteroides distasonis_A. Next base: position 72,523 of record NZ_SRYM01000001.1, read on the forward strand.
GGATAGTAACCCTACCATAACGGGGACAGAGATTCCTGTTATCCAATGAAACATCAACGTCAAAATCAACCCTAAAGCGATTACTCCTAATCCCATCGTATTCATTTCCACCCCACCTTTTTTTAAAGAAGAGAAGAAACCGGGACCTACCTGCAATCCCAAGGTATATACGAAAACGATAAGCCCGAAATTTTGGGCGAAGTTCAGCATGTCCTTATTTACGACAATACCTAGATGCCCTGCCATAATACCGGCGAAGAATACAAAAGTGATGCCTAATGAAATGCCAAATATTTTTAGCCGCCCTAAATACACACCAATCGCCGCCACGATAGAAATGATAGCCACGGCCTGTATCATCGAAGGTTCTGTAAGCGTCTCAAGTAACCAATTCATAAGCGTTTCTTTTTTGCTTTAGGAGCGCGAAAATACATAAAACAAAGCAATTAAAAAAATTGTAGTATCTTTGCCCTCAAAATAACGATGATACAGGGTGAGGGAAACGATGGTTAAATATATAAAGTGGTTGCTTCCGGTACTTTTTATTGCGTACTATAGTAGCATTTTGCTTTTTACGCACGTCCATGTGGAGCATGGTACGACTATCGTGCATGCGCACCCTTTCAAGAAGATGGCGGACGCTACTTGCCATCATCATACCTCTTTGGCGGAGATACAGTTGTTTCATACGCTCTCGTCTATTCACGTGATGGATGGGGCAATTCACCCGTTGCGTTTACAATTCTATTCTTTAAAAATATCTAATCTCTCTGAGTCTCCAGTCTATCTGGATCATGTCGCTTCCGTTGAGGGACTGCGGTATCTGCGGGCTCCTCCGATTGTTTGATTACATATTCAGAAATCAATACTGTCTGTAGAGACGAGGTATGCCCTGTCTCCTCGGCATTTCGTAATCATTAATATTCAAACAACTATTAATCAAACAATGAATAAGTTTATTACACTTATACTATGTCTGTGCTGTGTCTTTACATCAGCGTGGGCAGAGGGAGACGATCATGTTTCCTTGAATCCTTCCGATGCTAATATCATAGGCCATATCCTCGATAAGAAAACAGGAGAGCATCTTGCTTTTATTAATGTCTACCTCCACGGTACGACAATCGGTACGACTACCGACGCTACTGGTCATTACTATATGAAGAATCTTCCCGAGGGGAAATACACCTTGGTCATGAAATCTATCGGTTATAAAACTGAGGAAAAGACGGTGACTCTTAAGAAAGGGAAAACCTTGGAGATCAATTTTAACGCTGAGGAAGACGCTGTCTCCTTGGACGGTGTTGTCGTATCGGCAAACCGTAACGAGACAACCCGCCGTTTGGCTCCTTCTTTGGTAAATGTACTCGACTCCAAGGTGTTCGAGACTACGCACGCCACTTCCTTGGCCGACGGTCTGAACTTCCAGCCTGGCGTGCGTGTGGAGAACAACTGCCAGAATTGCGGTTTCCAACAAGTGCGTATCAATGGTCTGGAAGGCCCTTATACTCAGATCTTGGTGGATAGCCGGCCGATCTTCAGTGCCCTGACTGGCGTATATGGCTTGGAACAGATACCGGCGAATATGATCGAGCGGGTAGAGGTGATGCGCGGAGGAGGCTCGGCCTTGTTTGGCTCGTCTGCTATCGCTGGAACGATCAACATCATCACGAAGGAGCCGATGCGTAACTCCGCCCAGATCGCCCATTCGTTGACGATGATCGGGGGAAGCCGTCCGGATAATAATACGACCGTGAACGCCTCGTTGGTAACGGATGATCATAAAGCGGGTATCTACCTCTTCGGACAAGGCCGCCATCGTGCCTCTTACGACCATGATGGCGATGGCTACTCGGAGTTAGGTAAACTGGAGGCGAAGACCCTCGGATTCCGTTCTTACCTAAAGACCAGCAATTACTCCAAGTTAACTTTCGAGTACCATAACATCAGCGAGTTCCGTCGGGGCGGTAATTTATTGGATCTTCCGCCTCACGAAACGGATATCACCGAGCAGACTGATCACCAAATCAATGGGGGAGGTTTGAAATTCGATCTTTTCTCTCGTGACTATCATCATCGGCTGAATGTGTACACCTCCGCCCAGCATACGAAACGCCAGAGTTATTACGGTGCCGGAAAAGACCCGAACGCCTATGGTAACACAACAGACATGACTTTTATCGGTGGTGCCCAATACTCCTACGAATGGGACAAATGCCTTTTTATGCCCGCTACCTTTACGGGAGGTGCCGAGTATAACTACGATGATTTGCAGGACGAGATGCTTGGCTATAACCGTACGATCGCTCAGACCGTGCATATCGGTAGCGCTTTTGCTCAGAACGAGTGGAAAAACGACCGTTGGAGTTTCTTGATCGGTGGCCGTTTGGATAAGCACAACATGATGGATCATGTGATCTTTAGCCCTCGTGCGAACGTGCGTTTCAATCCGACGAAGGATATCAACCTGCGTATGTCGTACTCCAGTGGTTTCCGGGCCCCTCAAGCGTTCGACGAGGATCTGCATATCACCGCCGTGGGGGGCGACGTGGCGATCATCCAGATCTCTCCGGATTTGAAGGAGGAGAACTCGCAGAGTGTGAGCGCTTCCGTGGATTTTTATCATCGCTTCGGCCCGGTTCAAGTGAATTTCTTGGTAGAAGGTTTCTATACGGATTTACGGAACGTGTTTATTTTGGAGGAGATCGGCCGTGACGAGGACAATAACCTGCTGATGGAACGCCGTAATGGAAAGGGTGCCCGTGTGATGGGTATCAATCTGGAGGGTAAGATGGCCTATTCTTGGATGCAGATACAGGCGGGTGCTACCTTGCAACGGAGCCGCTACAAAGAGGCGGAGCAATGGAGCGAGAATCCGAATATCGCCCCGCAGAAGAAGATGTTCCGCTCTCCGGACGTGTATGGCTATTTCACCTCTACCTTCACGCCCGTGAAACGTTTCTCCGCCTCATTGACGGGAACCTATACGGGCAGCATGTTGGTGCAGCACTTGGCGGGTTACATTCCCGAGGATCGTGAAGAGAAGACTCGTGATTTCTTCGATTTGAATCTTAAGCTGGCTTACGACTTCCCGATCTTCAAGTCCGTGACTTTACAGGTAAATGCCGGAATCCAGAATATATTCGACTCTTATCAAGATGATTTCGACAAGGGAGCGCATCGGGATGCCGGATATATCTATGGCCCGGGGATTCCCCGAAGTTATTTCGTGGGGTGCAAGATCAGTTATTAAATACTCGGCGAGCCTCTGCGGGGCTATTCCTCTACTATTCTCTCTATATAATTTGGCGGCAGGGTGGTGCGTGGCACTTTCATGCCGCCAAACCATTTATGCAAAGGCAAATCGAAACCAGTTCCATTCATGTAATTATAGAGGGAGATACGAAGCCCCTCGCTGAAAAGCTCCGGATCGCAGCCGGAAAGCGCCTCGAACTGTACGTCATTACGGGCGAATCCCCCAAAGGGAGGCTCCGTGACACGGCAACTGTACTCGGCGGGGTGTAACCCCACAGGACTATGTGCTGTCATGGCGAAACGATGCCAAAATCCGGATTGGATCAGCCCTAGCTCAAACATCTGCCGGACTGTTTCCAAGGAATCTATAGTTTCTTGAGCGGTTTGGGTCGGGAAACCATACATCAAATAGGCATGGACCATGATACCTGCCCCGGTAAAGTTGTTGGCGACCCGTGCCACTTGAGCCACTGTCACCCCTTTATTTATCAGTTTGAGGAGTCGGGGAGAGGCTACTTCCAGACCTCCCGATACGGCGATGCAACCACTTCGCTGAAGAAGATCGCATAGTTCCTCGGTATAGCTTTTCTCGAAACGGATATTTCCCCACCATACGACGGTTAACCTGCGGCGGATGATCTCCTGTGCCATTTCCCGCAGCAAGGCAGGCGGAGCGGCCTCGTCCACGAAATGGAAACCGATCTCGCCGGTTTGCTCGATCAAGCGCTCCATACGGTCTACCAAGGTCTTGGCTGTATTCGGCTCATATCGTTTGATGTAATCCAATGAGCCGTCGCAGAAGGCGCATTTCCCCCAGTAGCAACCGTGCGCCAAGGTCAGTTTGTTCCAGCGGCCGTCGCTCCAAAGCTTGTGCATCGGGTTGGCCATTTCCATGACGGAGATGTATTTGTCCAGCGGCAAGCCCTTGTAATCCGGGAATCCGGTCTCGCTTTGCCGGCAAACGGGGTGAGCGGGGTTATCTCGATAAACGACCCGGCTGCCGTTCTCGTCCAAGGAGAAGGTGCGCACCAATTCCTCTTTGGGGATCGCCCCGTCCAGATAGCGTAATACTTGGTAAAGCGGGTCCTCTCCATCATCTAGCAAGAGGTAATCGATGTATTTGAAGAAGCGGGTATCTGTGATGGAACGAAGTTCCGTATTCACGAAACCACCTCCCATGAGGATTGGGATATCGGGATGTACCTGCCGTAGCCACTGGGCGAGCCTGAGGGTACTGAATAAGTTCCCCGGGAAAGGTACGCTGAAAGCGATCACCTTGGGCTTGCTTTCGGCTATGTGCTTTTCCAATAGCGGCTGTGTCAAGCGGTCGATAAAGCCGAAAGGCTTTTTAAGGGCTTCCTCGATCTCGTCGAAGGAGGAGGCGCAACGGCCCAGATGCTCGGCATATCGGCTGAAACCGAAATCCGGGTCGATCGTTTCCCGGATCAAGTCACAGAGATCCTCCAAATACAAGGTCGCCAGATAACGGGCTTTATCTCGTAATCCGGAAGTGCCGAACGCCCATTCCAGCTCCTCTTCGTTTTGGCTCCCGCGATCGCTCTCGGGAAGGTAATCTTGATTACAGATGCGATAAGCGAGAGGATCGTTCTTTCCTTGAAGGAAAGCGACGACGGCGGCTATCGTGTCGATATACCGTTGCTTATTAGCCAGTACCCTCCGGACTTTATCCGGATATTTACCTTTCCATCGCTCGATTTCGGCAAACAACCCTCTGAGGCCCTGCGTGGAAAACAAAGCCAAGATCGTCTCGATACCCAGATCGGTTTGCCCGGCATGTATTCCTTTTGCTTCCAAATAACCCTTTAGGTAAGCCGTGGAAGGATAAGGCGTATTGATCTGCGTAAACGGAGATAAAACTAGAAGAACTGAAGCTGGCCCCATATCGGTTCAACCCTTTTTAATGATTCAAACTATTGTTGATAGACTCGATATAGTCAAGGATCTCATCCCGTCCTTCTTTCTTTTCCGAGGAAGAGACGAAGATCGGAGGAAGCTCTTCCCAAGTCTCCAGTAATTTATCCGTATAGGCTTTTAAGTTCTCTTTCAAGCGTCCTTTGCTGATCTTGTCGATCTTCGTGAAGATAATAGAGAAAGGAACCCCGTTCTCACCTAGCCATTCCATGAATTCCAGATCGATTTTCTGTGCCTCGTGACGGCAGTCTAAAAGGACAAATAGGCTGGTCAGTTGCTCCCGGCCGAGGGTATAGTTCTCGATGATACGTTTCAATTGCTCCCGGTTTTCTTTACCTCGTTGGGCGAAACCATATCCCGGAAGGTCTACCAAATACCATTCGTTGTTGATGAGGAAATGGTTGATAAGTAAGGTCTTACCCGGTGTTTGCGAAGTCATCGCCAAGCCCTTCTTGTTGGTAAGCATATTGATCAAGGAGGATTTGCCTACGTTGCTTCGTCCGATGAAGGCATACTCCGGCTTATTACCTTCGGGGCATTTCCTTACGTCTGTGTTGCTGATAACAAATTCTGCACTTTTAATTTCCATAAGATATAAATTAATGAATAATGAGTAAATGAATAATGGCGAGGCCTAATTCTCAATTTTTAATTTTCCATTTTCAATTGCCGAAAGCCACAGCCCGGCGAACGTGATGCTACCGTTTACCATAAGCATCTCGTAGCCGAATGTATAGCCTGCGTATTGTTTCACCAAGAAATCAGTGGCGAGGCAAATCAACGGGGAGGCTATACAGATATAAGGCACGTATTTGTCACGAGGTTTCCGCTTCGTGAAAAGCCCGAAAACAAACAGCCCCAATAGAGGACCATACGTGTACGACGCTATCATGTAGATCGCATCGATAACGCTCCGGTTATTTACGGCCTTAAACGCCAAGATGATCAAGACGAACAAGATGGATATCATCACGTGTACCTTCAAGCGGGTACGTTTCGCTCTTTTAGCTTCCTCTTTCTGCACGCCGAGGATATCCACGCAAAAAGAAGTGGTGAGTGCTGTCAACGCCGAGTCGGCACTACTGAAAGCCGCCGCTATGATGCCGATCGTGAAGAAGATCAAGATACTCCCGCCTAATATCCCCGAGGTACAAAACATCGGGAGGATATCGTCGCCTAAGGTCGGCAATTGGATGTTTTGTTGTGCCGCCAATGTCAGTAGCAGTACCCCCAGTGCGAGAAACAGGAAGTTGACTGGCGTGAAAGCGAAGCCATATGTGTACATATTCTTCTGGGCATCCTTCAAGCTCTTGCAGGAGAGGTTCTTTTGCATCATGTCTTGATCCAGCCCGGTCATGACGATCGTGATAAAAATACCGCTGAAGAACTGCTTGAAGAAGTTCTGCGTACTATGCCAATCGCCGAACTCGAAGATCCGGAAATGGGGGCTTTCCACCAAGGTCTGCGCCATACCCCCGAAATCCAGTCCCATCTTGTCCTTCACCTGCCAGATGATCACGATCAACATCACTACAAGACAAAGAGCCTGCAACGTATCTGTCCAGATGATCGTCTTGATGCCGCTCCGGAACGTATATAGCCATACCAGCAGGATACTTAGGATAGCGGTCATGGCGAATGGAATGTCCCAAGCATTGAACACGTAGGTTTGCAAGATCAAGACTACCAGATATAAGCGTGCGGCTGCTCCTACGATCTTCGAGAGCAAGAAGAACGAGGCCCCTGTCTTGTACCCCCTTCTTCCGATCCGGTCCTCCAGATACGAGTAGATGGAGGTAAGTCGCAACTTATAGTATAGCGGTAGCAATATCTTGGCTATAATGATATATCCTACGAAGAAGCCCAATACCGTCTGCATATACGTCATATCGATCGCTCGCACCATACCGGGTACCGATACGAACGTCACCCCCGATAAGGATGTCCCTACCATGCCGATCGAGACGATATACCAAGGGGATTTCCTGTTCCCGAGGAAGAATGCCTCGTTACTGTTATTACGCCCCGTAATCCATGCTATCAGCAACAAGACGGCGAAATAGGCAGCGATAATAAAAAGGATCATATAGCTGTTCATGTATTGCTAACTTCTTTCTTCTTTTCCGCAAAGATACAGCTTTACTTTGAAATAACCGGCATATGCGTGAATTCTACCGTGATGGGTTTCAAGAAACTCATCACGGTAGTCCATGAAAGCATCCAGATTTTGGACATCCTTGTTTAATACCTTTTCTCAATAGAGGCTCCGGGGAAATAATGCGTGAGGATTTTCCGGTACGAATACCCTTTGGCTCCCATCACGGCGGCTCCGATCTGGCAAAGCCCTACGCCATGTCCCCATCCGGCTCCTGTCAAGATGAAGCGAGAGGGGATATCAAGGCGGATATCCTTCTTATCGACAACAAAGGCCGAGCTGTATAGATGCGTCTCGGACAATGTCCTGCGTATCTCAAGCTCTTTGCCGATGGTGAACGAACGGCGTACCCCTAGGATCTTGAGTTTCGTGATACGTCCGGACGAACCTCTTTCCAACGGTATGAGATCGATGATCGGCCCGAAATCCATACCCGTTTTCCGGAGGATCAACCCCGATAGTTCCTCCTGCGTATATTCTACTTTCCAACGGTAGAAATCCGTGGTCTCCTGATCATAGTGGTTTAGCACTTGGCTAAGGATCTCCTTGTCTGCCGTATTGCAGAAGGCTTCGGGTGAGGTACGTATCCATTGTTCCGCTTCCCGTTCGTCTGTCAAGTCGGGATAGGAGGGAGCCTCATCATCCCTCAAGGCGGTAAGATAGGAGTGAGGAACCGGTTCCCAGCAATTCTCGAATTTCTCGGTCACGCCTCCGCAGCATTTCGAGAAGCGGGCGTCGCAGATCGTATCGTTATCCATCAATATCTCTCCACATGTCTCTTTGATCACCTCCCCGACTATCGGGTTTGATGCCCGGGTAATACCTTGGTAACGCTGGCAATGGTCGTCGGCACAGACATCGAACAAATCATGGTCCTCCCGGTCGTACCAGCGGATCAAGGTCTTGTTGTCGCGGTAACAACTTTTATAGGACGTAACCGATCCGTTCAAGTTGAAATTCTTCTCGACCTGTGCCAAGAGCCAGCTTCGCGAGATCACGGCATGGGCTTTCAGCAACTCTTTGGAGGCGTTGGCACTCATCTCCGAGGAGATTACGCTGGTAAGGTATTCCTCCACGTCCACTTGATTGATCGTGACGATACCTTTATCGGTCGCCACGAGGTTCAACGCTCCCTTGAAGCGTTGATCCTCCTGTCGTTGCCAGTGGAAATCCACGCCGATCGTGACCGCCTTCAAGTCGAAAGAGGATTGCGGGCTGGTCGGCTCGAAGAATAGCTCCTGATAAAGCTTCCCATTGTACACGATTTTGCCGTTTACCCAGAGGGCACGTTGCTCGCCTATCGTGAACGTGCCGGTTTCTGCATGTACATACTCCTCGTTAAAAACAAATGAGATTGCTTTGTGGGTCATGATTCCCACATTGATTACAGGTGCTTCCATATCCTTATTCCTTATATTCTATTCTTTTTTCGCGTTCAGGGAATTAAATGTGAGGTAAGCGATCATGACAAGGTACATGACAACCGCCAGTATCTCGGCGGCATTGCTAGATGCCCATTCCTCGTTCATCAAGTTGATTCCGCCGAAACGTAAGGCCGCGCTGACCACGCCCATCAAGGCACCGCCGGCGATAAAGCCGGAAGCCAGTAACGTACCTTTCTCCAAGCGGGCTGAGTTCAAGTTTTGGTCTTTGCTACGGCTTCCTACGTACCAACTGATCGCTCCACCGATCAAAAGCGGCGTATTCAGGTCCAAAGGGATAAACATACCCAAGGCGAATGCCAACGCCGGTATCTTGCAGAAGTTCAATACGACGGCGAGGACGGCCCCGATCGCGTATAAAGCCCATGGTGCCCCCGAACCACTCATCAACGGCTCGATAACGGCGGCCATAGCGTTCGCTTGCGGAGCGGCCAATTGTCCGGTCGTGAAACCGTACGTCTGGTTCAATATCAAGATCACGCCTCCTACCGTAGCGGCAGAAACTAATGTGCCTAAGAATTTCCAAGTCTCTTGCTTGGCGGGTGTGCTCCCCAGCCAATAGCCGATCTTTAAGTCGGTAATGAAACCTCCTGCCATGGAAAGCGCCGTACAAACCACGCCTCCGATAATCAAGGCGGATACCATACCGGCCGGCCCCTTCAACCCTACGGCGACCAAGATGATGGAGGCGAGGATCAACGTCATGAGCGTCATGCCCGATACCGGGTTCGTTCCTACGATAGCTATAGCGTTTGCCGCTACGGTCGTAAAAAGGAATGCGATCACCCCGACCAGCAATAAGCCGATGGCGGCATGGAACCAATTATGAAGTACGCCGAACTGGAAGAACAGGAAGGTGACGATCAGCGATACGATGATACCGATCGTTATCACCTTCATCGACAAGTCCTTTTGCGTACGTATGGTATTACTCTCCACGGTGTCTCCTTTTCCTTTCAATTCGTTCGCAGCCAAGCCTACGGCTCCCTTGATGATCCCCCAAGATTTGATGATGCCGATCACCCCGGCGGTAGCGATACCCCCGATACCGATGTGGCGGGCGTAGGTGGTGAAGATTTGCTCGGCGCTCATGCTTCCGACGGTCGCCGTGATAGCGTCATTGCCGAACGTAAGTACGTCGGCACTGAAAATAGCGGACATGGCCGGGATGATCACCAGCCATACCAAGAATGAGCCGGCACAGATAATCAAGGAGTATTTTAATCCGATGATGTAACCCAAACCAAGCACGGCGGCTCCCGTATTGACCTTTAACACGATCTTGGCTTTCTCCGCCAGCATCTCGCCGGCCCCGACGATACGGGTACTGATCGTCTCGCCCCACCAACCGAAGGTAGCGATGATGAAGTCGTACAAACCACCGATTAATCCGGCGAATATCAAGGGCTTCGCTTGACTTCCGCCTTTCTCGGCGGAGACGAGTACTTGCGTGGTTGCCGTAGCCTCCGGGAAAGGATACTTACCGTGCATATCGGATACGAAATATTTACGGAACGGGATCAAGAGCAAGATCCCGATGATACCTCCTAACAAGGAACTCATGAAAACCTCGAAGAAATTGACCGTGATCTCCGGATATTTGTCTTGCAGGATATAAAGGGCGGGCAAGGTGAAAATGGCTCCCGCCACGATCACGCCGCTACTGGCCCCGATAGACTGTATGATGACGTTTTCTCCCAAAGCGTTCTTCCGCTTGAATCCGCTGGACAACCCCACGGCGATGATAGCGATCGGGATGGCGGCCTCGAATACCTGACCGACCTTCAGGCCCAGATAGGCGGCCGCCGCGCTGAATATCACCGCCATGACCAATCCCCAAAGGACGGACCAAGGCGTAATCTCCGGATAGTGTTTGTTGGGAGACATAAGAGGCTTGTAGCTTTCCCCTTCTTTTAATTCTCGGTAGGCGTTTTCAGGCAGCCCGGTTACCTTTTCTTCATTTTCTGGTTTCACGATATTAAAATGTTAGATTATTAGTTCGTAATAGCCCCACCAAACGGGTGTTGGGTGACAAATTTATGTTTTCTGGCTGAGACCTGCAAGGATTCTTTAGAATAGTTAGGGGAATTCTTGCCCGGTAGCGTATGCATTCTTGTTCGCATGCTGTATAATTCTACAAACCACGGCGTGATCTGTACAGACCACGCCGTGGAATATACAGATCACGTCGTGGTCTGTACATCCCATGTCGATCTTTTGGAAATAGATCAAGTAGCAAGTATGTTTGTATATGGCAAAAAGAATGTTTATTGTTTGGGGATACGAACAATTGTATTTGGAGCCGTTGTGGCTACATGTGCGAGGCCGCTATCGGCTTAAGTCAAGCGTGACTTCATGCAAGTATCCTTCGGCATTCCCATATTTCACTCTATAGTATCCGTCTTTGTGATTCAGATAGAAGACATCTACTTTCCAACCTTTGTGCAGGGTGATGATTGGGCGAGCTAACGGGTCTCTGTCCACTCGAAGATCGATGTTATTGAATTTCACTGTGCCGGTTATGGTTTGTCTGTTGCCTGATCTCTTATGGGATGAAGAGGATTGATTGTTGTTCGATTTATAAGTGGAAGAGGTCGAGCTCTCATGCTTCCTTTGGTTTTGGGCAGCTAGAAGGTTATAATAATAATCCCGGTCTGAGATTGCGCCATTAAGAGATGCTCTTAGTTTAGCGTTGTTTGCCAAGGCATCGCTTAATTCTTGCTGTAATTCTTCGATTTCTCTATCTTTCGTTGCCATATGGGTTAAGAACGTTGAGCGTTCATCTGCTTGGTCTTGCCTTAGTTTCGAAAGTCTGTTTTTCGTGTTTTCGTGCTGGCTTTGCTCTGATGACAAATCACTTTCAACTTTGCTCAATGTTTCCTGTGTCTCGATTAAAGAATGACTCGTCTTGTTGATCTTTCCAGCGAATATGAACAATCCTAAGATACATATCGAGGCTACTATGCTCAGGAATATGACCTTGTTTTTTTGTTTCTTCTCTTTTTCTAATCTGATTATATTGGCCATTAGTTTATCATTATCTTCTTGCAACTCTTTTTTTTCTTGGTTGAGTCGTTTGATCCTCCTTTTATAGCCAGTCAACGCTTGCGAGTCCTCTTCTTTCGTTATGAACGTATAACCATACGTATAAGAAGCTCTCAATATATCTTCCTGCGTATCCGAGGAGATGGCGAATCGCTTTTCTTCTTCCTTAGATATACTATAGGGCTGGGTCGGTAGTTTCTGTAGGCTGGGTTCCAGCTTGTTCAGATCGTTCTCTAATGAACTGATTATTTGAAGCAGGATGCGTTTATGAGAGACTAACGAGGCCGCATGAGCCACGATCTCTCCTAGATTATTGATCTTTAAGATCTCCCCGCTCACGGAAAGATGGGTGATCGTGTTTTCAAACAACTCGAAAAGACCGTTGAGATCGCTTATCATGACTGAGTTAAGTAGGAAGCAGAATCCGATATACTCATTTCTCTCCAAATGGCGTGTATAGGTATAATACATTAAGTTATTGCTCCTGTGTATGACTAATTGCGCCGGGGAGGATTGCTTCTTGTTTACATTTTTGAAGATGTTCTGTGTATAATCTTGGGGATATTGGGCATAACCAGTCCCGAGGTTTCCGAATATATAAGTCGTGGTATTCATCGCTATTTTAGTTTGAATTTGAGTTTGTTGTTATCGTTGTCGATCGTTATGGTTGCGAGGCGGTTTAGAATTTCATTCCCTAACAATAGCGGGGCGTTGAGATTGTTCGAGACGGTGGCAGTGACGTTCGGACAGACAATTTGATCATCTATGACTATCTCTTTTAAGTTCACGACCATATTTTCCACGATACTACCATCCGCTATTTGGGATTTGCTGATACCTAAAAGATCCTCTTTTGCCAACTTCCCTTTCTGGTAAAGATAGTTGGCTTCTGCCAACGATAAAAGCGTACTGGAACAGCCTGTGTCGAATATCATTTCCAAAGGCATTCCGTTGACCTCTACCTGTATGTATTTCACGCCATTCTCTTCTCGGAAAGGGATCGAAATCTCTTTATCGGACAATGTGATGTCCTGATACTCCAAGTTCGTGTCATCGGAGTAATAGACGGGTCTCTTTTTTTCTTGGGTACAGGAGAGTAAAAAAACAATCATCAAAGCGTATAATACTGTTTTCATCCCTTGTCCTTTTGAGAATGGTTTTTGTTTGTGCTAGTCGAATCTTTTTCTGTTTCCATTTGCGCCTGCCATTTTTCCTCCAATTCTCTGTTGGCATTCTTCAAGCTATCATTCTCTAGTTTGAGTCTTTCTATATCATTGTCAGTTTCTTGATTCAAGGGAACTGGGATTTTGAACATCCCGTTTTGAAATACGCATGATAACAGAAGAATTAACATGCACATATTTAAGAAGGGTATGAACCGCCTTATAGCTTTTATTGATTTGCCAAGCCATTTCTCTTTTTGCTCCTCCAGCTTGTCTTTAAAGGGAGGTGCGGCTTGCGTGAAGTAATCCGTTATTTGTGCGATAGGAACTTTGATGTGTTCGATCAATTGCTCCACATTTTTAGCTCGTTCGATGCTTTTCAACTTGGAACGTAAGTCATGAATGTCTTGTTTTAATTGCTTGATCTCGGACTCTTGTTTTTGTACCCTTTCTCGTGCGGCTGCTAATTCTTGGTGGAGTTGCTCTTTCTTCTCCTCATTTGTATTTTTTATTACCTCATATTGTTGGATCGTGTTTTGCAGATTTTTGTCACACAGCTCTTTCACTTGATTGATCTTAATGGTTGGGTAGTCTGGAGATACATCGAGCTTCCCTGTCTGCCAGATCATTTTTTGTAGGTCGGTCTCCGAATAATCATACAAATTGACAAAGTTGCTTTGTCTGGTCTTTGCTGAAAAAGTAGAGTCCAAGGGCTGGAAGTTGTCTGAAGTGAAAGCTCTTTTGAGTAATTCGAATGCGCTTAGGTTTAGCTCTTCGATCTTTTTGGATATCGAGGTATCCTTGAAGCCGCCAACTAGGAACTGAGTCTTTTCGCCGATCTTCTTGACGAGCGTATTTTTAATGTACATATAATAGAACGTGTCCAGCAGCCGATACATATTCCGGATATCTGAGCAATAGGCATCCAATCGTAACGAGATGCCAAAAAAAGAACCCGGTCGCCCTTCGGAATCTATTACATCTCTATATATTAGATAGTTGTAATAACAATACAGGATGCCATTGCTTGATCGTCGGATCTCAATGAGCATTTTGTTCTCGTTCGAATTGTTGTACATGGTATCGAAGTAAGCTTTGTCTTCTTCTTTGCCCCAATAGCTGTAGCCAAGTGGCGTTCCGTATATGAAAAACTCTACATTCATTGTCTTATCCTCTAATCAGTTTAACAATTGTCTTCCAAAAATTCTCAGGATAGATATCGTGTCCGTTCTCGAACCCCAATGTCCCATCTGTACACTTGGGATAACTTCCTGTTTGGAAGGCTATAAATTCGAAGTTGTACTCTTTCCACCACTTGAAGATCGGCACCTCATTTTTGAATGGAACAAACACGTTTGGATAGAGATTCCGGATCTCCCTCATGGCCTCTCTCATCTGTACTTTCCCCGGATTTATGATATAGGGGGTCTCATCGATCTTGTTGAATACAAATAAGATCTTATCCCTTGATTTTATGTTCTTTTTCAGATTAGTGATCTTGTCTACGTAATTTTTTCGGTCTTGCTCGTTCTTCATATTTTTGTTGGTATGATCAGGCTCCACTATGATCGCCCAGATTTTCCGGTTCTTGCTATTGATGATGGTGTTTATGTAGCGTATATCTTCAGGTTTTCCTGTAGGAACTTGCGGATTGAAGTAATGCTCTCCGGGTGCTTCCAGTATTTGGCAAATCGATTTGCCTTGATACAGTATTTTTACTAACATGAAGTTGATTAGGTTCGTGCTATCAGCGGCGTTTTCGCTATTTATCATAGAGTCGAAGTGGGTACATATCTCCTTATAATTTTTGTCGGTCGATGGTCGGAACGACGTGACGGGTTGTATGGTATATCCATTCAAGCCTCGTAGGTATCTCGCCAAACGTACCAAGGTCATAGTCTTCCCGCAAGAGGGAGGACCGAACAGAATCACTAGCGGTGTAGTCTCGTCCGCTATGGTCACGGTGATTTTATTTGGGTCATTCTCGGTTTCGACATCATTGTCTTGAGTAAGGATGTCTTGTCGGATGTTAGTGGAGGATGTAGAGATTCCCCCTTTGTTCTGTGTCTTTCTGTTGCTCTCGTCAGCGGGAGAGCTGAAATCTATGTCTGCCATTTCTTTTTTATTTGTTTATGATTAGTATTCACTTTCCTTGAAGGCGATGTCAAAAAATATGAATGCTGCGATATCTACGAGTATGGATATGATGATCCAAAAGGTGAAGCCATATCCATTATAGTTACCCTTCAGGTAATCAATCCATACGTCGAATACGCTGGTGATACGTTTCACTTCGGTGATGGGATTGTCGGCCGTGTATTTGGCTTTGTCGTTTTCAGAAGCGAAGTTCACGAAATTCTGGTTTTTCTTGACAGTGTTGTAACCTACGTTCAATTTGTCGCAAACATCGGTTATGTCCTTGGCATCGTTGAGGTTGATGGTTCCATCATCGATATATTTTTTAACCAGTGTAAGATTTTCGTCATGAAGTTTCACCTCTTTCAGGTTGTCTTGGTTTGGGCTTAATATGTGTGACATAAGGTTAGTCGCTTTGGAATCTGTAAGAATTAGCACTTTCTTGCGGTAAGCATTGCATAGTTTGTTTCGCTCTTGCACGGATAATCCTTGATACGTGAGAGGCTCGATTTTATCTACGCCCAATTGAGCGGCCAGTTTGCGAAGAATATCGTTTGATTTCGGACCAAACCCGGGATTCGCCTCGTTTTTGATCTCCGCCTCTAGTTCATCCAATAAGATGTCTACATCATTTCTCAGCTCATTGATCTTTATCGTGGCTTGGTTCTTATTGTTCGTATTGTTCTTTATTTGTCCGAGGTATCCTCGTGTGGAGGAAATGTCTGTGTTTACTTTATCATTGATGATGTTGCGATAAAAGAATGTATGGGTGTTTGTCGGCATGCTACATATCAGCCAAAACATGAGCAGTATAAGAATGCCTAGGATCAACTTAGATCCTCGTCTTTCGACATAGATGTTTTGGCTTATGCTATCAGTGATCATCTTGGTACCTATGGAGGCGATGATGAAGAAGCCCACCGTGACCACCCAGCACATGACTTTGGGAAAAGCGGGAAGAAGTAGGTGCAAGGACTCAGCGGTCGCCCAGCAACTGACTGCGGCGAATGCGGTAAACGCAATCAACGAGAATAATTTCTTGTAATTTGTTTGGTTCATGATGCATGTGTTTTTAACCTGCTGTTCCCCAAACAGTGTAGGATTGTACCTCTTAAAAAACGAAAGGCGTGGGAACTGTACCTGTCACTCGTTCCACGCTAAGAGGCCTTCGCATTGCCCATCAAGTCTGAACGAGCAACGCAGAAGCCCACGCCGATATGTAATATAGTCTCAACCGTATAAAATCAGCTAAGATATATGTGTACACATCCCGTAGACATCTACTGTTGCTTTGTTTTCGACTTGATTTGGAAATTGCGAAGTTCCTTAGCGTCAAAACCAAAGCGTCAAGTAAACGCCTTTCTAATATATATATGTCCCCACCCATATATCGGCGTGGAAACGTTTGCAAATATACGTTTTTTATATGACTCATAGGGTAATTGTTCTGATTTTTTTATAAATAAGTAAATTGTTGTTTTGGCCTCATTCATATCTTTAAATAGAACCAAGATAACTGCGGCAAAATATATAAAAAGAGAAGATCTTCCTTAATTAAATCCGATGATAATAGAGGTTTATTGTCGATTCTTTAGTATACCTTAATATTTCCCAGTTGTACTTCGTGAGAAACATGTACGACTTTTCCCGAAAACACGTACGTATTTTGATGAATACATGATCGTGTTTTTTTGCAATTGGTATTCAAAGGCTTATGCTCTTATTTCGTTTTGTGTGCTTATTGTCCGGAATTTCTCTTTGAATGTGATTTTGATTTTGGTGTGGTTACCCTATGACTAACTCGTAAATTCTTCCTATTTTTGTAGTCAAATAGAGAAAGTAGATGAATCAAAGATATCCTTCTGCCTTGTTGGAAAATGCCGTGAATGAATTGGCTTCCTTGCCGGGAGTGGGGCGGAAGACAGCGCTCCGGCTGGCGCTTTATATGTTGCGCCGGGATGTCGGTTATACGGAAAACTTCGCTGCGGCCTTGGTCGCCCTCCGTCGAGACGTGAAGTACTGCAAGGTCTGTCATAATATATGTGATGATGAGGTTTGCTCTATTTGCGCCAACCCCAGCCGTGACCATTCCTTGGTTTGCGTGGTAGAGAATATCAAGGAGGTAATGGCGATAGAGAATACCGGGCAATTCCGTGGCGTATACCATGTGTTGGGCGGGATCATCTCGCCAATGGATGGTATCGGACCGGGAGACTTGCGTATCGACAGTCTGGTGCGACGTGTGGCCGAAGGTGAGGTGAAAGAGATCATCTTGGCGTTGAGCACCACCATGGAAGGCGATACGACTAATTTTTTTATTTACCGGAAGTTATCCGGTTACGATGTGAGGATCAGTGTCATCGCACGTGGCGTGTCTATTGGCGATGAGATCGAGTATGCCGACGAGATCACCTTAGGGCGGTCCATTATCAATCGTACTGAGTTCAACCTCACTTCTCCTAATTCATAAATCCTAATTCATAAATATCTGGAATGACCTACGAAGAAACCAAGTTGTCCGTTATCATCGTTAACTATAACGTGAAGTATTTTCTGGAGCAATGCCTCTATTCTGTCCGTGCCGCCGTAACGGGGATGGATGCCGAGGTGTTCGTGGTGGATAATAACTCGACGGATGGATCTGTCGAATATCTCCGGCCTAAGTTCCCGGAGGTGGTTTTCATTGAGAATAAAGATAATCCCGGTTTCGCCAAGGCCAATAATCAGGCGATTCGCCAGTGCGCCGGGGAATACGTGTTATTGCTGAATCCCGATACCGTGGTGGGAGAGGAGAGCCTCCGCAGCCTGTGCTTCCAGATGGATGAGGACCCGGAGATCGGAGCTATCGGCGTGAAGATGTTGAATGGGCATGGGGTATTCTTGCCGGAGAGCAAACGGGCTTTCCCTTCGCCTTGGGTGTCGTTCTGCAAGATATTCGGCCTTTCAAAGCTGTTTCCTAACTCTCCGGCATTCGCACGTTATAGCCTTCCGTATCTGGATAAAGAGCAGACGCATAAGGTGGAAGTGCTGGCGGGTGCGTTCATGTTGCTTCGTCATGAGGCGTTGGATAAGGTTGGTTTGTTGGACGAGTCGTTCTTCATGTATGGGGAGGATATCGATCTGTCTTATCGGATCGTGTTGGGAGGTTATAAGAACTTGTACGTGCCGGAACGGATCCTGCATTATAAGGGGGAGAGTACGAAGCATGGCGACTTGAAGTACATAAAGGCTTTTTACGGTGCCATGTTGATTTTCTATAAGAAATATTATCCGGGGTCCGGCTGGTTGATGCGAATATTGATCCGGTTGGCTGTCCTGCTGAAAGCTTGTTGGGCGACGATTTTCGCCCCTCTACGTAAGAAGACTAAAGCGGCTAAGCATCGCCGCCTTTTGATCTTGTGTAGGGAGGATCATTTTGAGGAGGTAAAGGCTGTTTGCCTGAAAGCTATGCCGGATCTGGAGTTTGTGAATCTCTGGGATTTAGACGTGGAGCGTGTGATGGATGCTATCTGCCGCAAGAATCAGATGAAAGGCTTTACGGACTACGCTTTCTGCTTCCCCGATGCCCGTTACGAGCAGATGCTCTTGTTTATGGACAAGCTCGTGAACAAGAAAGCGGTTTACCATATATATACGAAGAAGAGTGGCCGGCTTGTTTAAGTAATCCTTGGGTAAATATGTTGTTATCGAATGATAGAGTCCGTTTGAGGGCATTGGAACCAGAGGATCTGGATTTGTTGTATCGTTGGGAGAATGATCCGGTGTTATGGGAAGTAGGGAATACTTTGGCTCCCTATTCCCGTTATCTATTGAAGGAATATATAGCGGGTAGTGACCGGAGTATCTATGAGTCTCGCCAACTTCGCTTCATGATCGAGGAATGCGATACGGGGATTTCCGTGGGGATCGTGGACTTATTCGATTTCGAGCCTCATCCGAACCGGGCGGCTTGCGGTATTATGCTAGATCGTAAGTATCAAGGACGTGGCTTCGCTACGGAAGCGTTAAGGCTATTGATGGAATACGCTTATACGTTCTTGAAACTTCATCAACTTTATGTGCATATTCCCGTGGCAAACGAGCCTAGCAAAAAATTATTTACCCGTTTGGGATTTGTTGAGGCGGGGACGCTTAAGGACTGGATCAGGACACCAGGTGGTTATTCTGATGTCTGCATAATGCAGTTAATTTAAATACGGGTCCTTCGGATATTTTGTCCAAGTCTTATAATCATTGCCTAATAATTCTACGGAATCTTTCCAATAACTCTCCCCATCGGCAGACAGGATATTATCAGTGGTAATATGGCTTACGGCCCATGAGTTCCGTTTGATTTCATGGTTTAATTGTCCTTCGGTCCATCCGGAGTATCCCAAGAAAAACTTCACTATCCTATCGATTGGATGCCCGTTGAGGATATATTGTTTCAATGCGTTGAAATCCCCATCGAAATATAAATTATCATTGATCTTTAATGCGTCCGGAATGATGTTATCCCCTAAGGAATGAATAAAGAACAAGCGGTTGGGGCTGACCGGTCCCCCCAGATAAATCGGTATCTCCGGAAACTCGGCGAACTCCTTGAAAAAAGTATTTACGATGAGATCCGTCTTTTTATTCAGGACAAATCCCATCGATCCGTGTTCCGTATGCTCTATTAATAATACGACGGAACGTTGAAAGTAGGCATCTTGTAAAAAGGGCTCGGCAATCAGAATACTTCCTTGGGCTGGAAGGACATCGTTATGTGTTATTTTGAATATATTTTTGTAAGATGCCATGATCGTGAATGTTAGGTTGTTACTAATTCACCGACAATATAAGACGATTTTTAATAAGATGCAAATGAAAAGCCCGGAATTCGAGTTAATAAACGTGAATTGATCGGGCTTATCGTTAATTTATGCTTGATGATTTTCCTCGAATAATCTTAGTCTTTCGTCCAGCAAGTCATATTGGTGCTCTTTTATGAAAGAGGTACAAGCCCGTAGTCCTTGTTGGTTACTGCCTGTGGTACTTAATGATATGGCGCTTACTCCGTAATAAATCAGCTCTTCCATCAATTGTCCGCCGGTCATTCCCGGGTAACCGATCGTGAAATAGAAACCGTCGGCTATCGGTTGGTCCAGATCGTGATCATAAACGATTGTGAAACCATGATCCGTAAAAATCTTCTTTAGTTTCTCCGCTCGACGTCCGTATTCTTTCACTTGTGAGACAAAGTCGAACGTTCCGTCCGCGGCGGCCTTGAACATGGCGGCTAGGGCGAATTGGGCGGAGTGGCTGGTTCCGGAAGATAGGGCGTATAAGACACGGTGGATATATACCGTACCGAACGTACCGCCTCCATAACGCTGAGTCAATCCCGGATAGGAGCGATGATAAAGTTTATTGGAGATCGCTGTTACGCCGATACGCTGTCCGGCATAGCTGAACGCCTTGGAGCCGGATATCTGCATGATATAATTATCGGTATAACGGGCTACGCTCGCTTGGTAAGGAGGCTCGAAAGGACATCCGAGGTCCTTGCGAAAATCCATGGCAAAGTAGGCGAGGTCTTCTATGACAATCACGTCGTATTTGTTGGCCATCTCGCCGATGATCTTTAACTCCTCGTCGGTGAGGCAAAACCAAGCCGGATTGTTTGGGTTAGAATAGATCATCGCGGCAATGTTGCCTTTGGAAAGTTGTGTTTCCAAGACTTCACGTAATCGCTCACCACGATATTCGTATACGTCGAACGACTCGTATTTATAGCCCATAACGGCTATTTGCTGTTTCTGCACGGGGAATCCGGGGTCGATAAACAAGATGGTGTCTTTTCCCGGCATACATTGTCCGGCCGTAAGGAATGAGGCGTATGTGCCCTGCATGGAACCGGTTACGGGTACGCAACACTCCGGGTCTATATCTATATTTATAAACGCTTTGATAAAGCGGGAAGCTTGCTTTTTCACTTCGGGAGTTCCGTTGATGTTCGGGTAGATGGATGCTATACCGTTACGAAGGGCTTCGATCTCAGCGTCTACGCCTACTTGGGCAGCTTTCAAGCCCGGTACGCCCATTTCCATATGGATGAACTCGGTTCCCGTTTCTTGTTCCAATTGCGTGGATATGGCAACTACCTCCCGGATAGTCGCTTTCCCAAAATCGGGAAGTCCAAAGCCATCGATAATTCGTCTGGCTGTCTGATAGTCTACAGGAGTATTTTTCATGCTAGTGTTAATTATATATGGGGACAAAAGTATGAAATTTATCGATTTGTTCTAATTTTTTCATCCTAAACTATTGCTAATTCAAAAAATCCACCTATCTTTGCACCGCAATTCAACGGAATAGCGATAAAGAATAACATTTTGGTCTGGTAGTTCAGCTGGTTAGAATACATGCCTGTCACGCATGGGGTCGCGGGTTCGAGTCCCGTCCAGACCGCTTTTTATTTCTCCTTCCTCCTCTTCAATATTCCTTTCGTACATATTTTTCAATACGATATCATCATCATCCGGCTTGGTGGATTTTATCTGATGGCATGAGGCTGTTAGATTTGGAATGTTTATCTTTGCTTTCAATAAAACAATAGCCTTATGGAGAATCTAATAAAGATCGATACCGTCGATCAATACAACAAGATGTTTGGTTTGGAGACGTTGCACCCTTTGGTGAGCGTGGTAGATTTATCCAAGTCCGAGACATGGCCTACTAATTTCCGGGTTAATTATGGTATATACGGACTTTTCCTGAAAGATACGAAGTGCGGGGATATCCGGTACGGGAGGCAATATTATGATTATCAAGAAGGCACCGTGGTAGGGTTCGCTCCCGGGCAGGTGACGGGTATTGAGCTTAAGGACGGGACCCGGCCTTTGGCACATGGGGTGCTTTTCCATCCGGACTTGATCCGTGGTACGGCTTTGGGACGGGACATCACTCGTTATTCTTTCTTCTCCTATGAATCAAATGAGGCGTTACATCTCTCTGAGGAAGAGAAGGGGATCTTCGTGGATTGCCTGAGGAAAATCCAGATCGAGTTGGAGCATTCCATCGACAAGCATAGCAAACGGTTGATTGCGATGAATATCGAGTTGTTGCTCGATTATTGCCTGCGTTTTTATGACCGTCAGTTTACGACCCGTGCGGAGACGAATAAGGATGTGTTGGTGAGGTTCGAACGATTATTGGATGAATACTTGCAAAGCGATCTGTTAAGACAGGAAGGGCTACCTACTGTACGGTATTTCGCCGAGAAGATTTGTTTGTCCCCGAACTATTTCGGTGATCTGATCAAGAAAGAGACAGGGAAAACTGCCCAAGAAAATATACAAGACCGGATTATTTCCTTGGCGAAAGAATGGATAGTAGGGACAAACAAGACCGTCAGCCAAATCGCTTACGACCTAGGATTCCAATACTCCCAGCATTTCAGCCGCATATTCAAGAAGACCGTGGGGTGCACCCCGAATGAATATCGGAAATCCCAGATGTCGTAATCGGTGTTACGGGCTATTGGATGTATTTTATGACCTTGGCGGGAACACCTCCCACGATGGCATTGTCCGGTACATCTTTAGTAACTACCGAGCCGGCTCCGACTATAGCGTTCTCGCCAATGGTTACGCCGGATAGGATCGTTGCGTTCGAGCCTACCCAGACATTCTTCTTCAGAACGATCGGGGCAGGGTAGGTAGTGCTCCGGTCCTCGGGGGCGAAGCCGTGGTTGAGGGTGGCAAAGACCACGTTATGCCCGATCTGGCAACCGTCGTCCAGTGTCACCCCACCATGATCTTGAAAATGACAGCAAGCATTGATGAAAACGTTCTTACCTACTGTGATATTCTTCCCAAAATCCGTATAGAACGGGGGGAATACACGGAAAGACGGATCGACCGGCTTATTAAACAAGTGAGATAACTGCTCACGGATTTCCTCGGGAGCGTGATATGAGCCGTTTAACTCGAATGTAATGCGTCTGGCCTCATCACTCATCTTGTTCATAAACTGATGGATCTCATCTCCTTTAAGAGGCTTTCTTGTCTCTACGTACTTCAAGAATTCGTTTAATGTCATAATTGCTATTTTAATAAGTTCTACTTCTTGGTTTGTTTATCTCTTTTCGATTCCAACGGCAAAGATCGATGAAATCCGGAGAAACTTTTGTAGATAGATTACAGGAATTATGACCTAAATTACGTTCATCGATTCTCCAAGGTCTTATATTTCTCGATTAGTTTCTTGACCGTGACAGCGTCCGAGACCTCTTGCTTATAGGTGGTCGGATTATAATAGGCCTCGAGGAAACTGTCTGCACCGGACCAGATTGTCTCGATAATCCCTTGGAAATGGCGAGACATTTCCGGATTTGAATGTTTGCGGAAATGGATCATATCATCAATCGTTTGCCTTGTGAGGCTAAGTGGTTTTGTATTTTAGTGACCTCACCGGCATATAACTCAGCCTTGTCATGTCCGCTGCAACGGGCGCAACTATCATGTCCGATATAAAAGACCTCGTCCATTCCGGCATGGAATCAGCGTGTTCGAGATAATGAGAGACATCATGATAGCCCGGAATATATCGATGGCTATGCTGCGTTGCGTAAAATCTATTGGTTGATCGCTCATAATATATTTAGATTAAAGGTGAATTTAATACAAGACAAATATAATCAATAAGAGACATATCATTACATTTGTGCCTTATAAATATGAATAATAATCAAAAATGATAGACATGATAAGACGATTGATTTATTGGGCTCTCCTGCTTTTTGTTTGTATGGGTGCCCATGCCCAATTCCGGGTGACAGCCCATCAAGAGGGTTGGGACCGGATTCCTCCGCAAGCGCAAAAAGACGGCTTTTGGTTTCAACAATCCGTTTTAGCGAATATGGATGATGATGCCGCTATGGAAGAGGTCATGCTTTTCGGGCGGGATAATGGGCATTACCCTACTTTCGACCTGTTTAAGTTTTATTACGTGATCGTGGATAATTATACGAAAGAGATCCAATATATATCGGATGAGATCTATGTGACGGATAAATATGCGCTTACGGTGGAGGATCGTAATAATGACGGGATCTCCGAGTTATATATCGATTATTTCAAGGATGGGAAGTTTACGGTTGATGAGCGAGGATATAATTTGCGAACCACCCGTTGCTACGACCGTATCGAATGGAACCCCAAGAGTAAAAACATTAAACCCCAACAACCATGAGAAAGTATATCTATTTTATAGCGCTTATCTGTTGCGCCTTATCAGCCTCAACCTCTTACGCCCAGAAAAAGGTGATAAAAACGATGATGATCGCCGGGCAAGATGGCAGTCATTATTGGCGAGGGGCTTGCGAGGCCATGAAGCAGATCTTAGAGAACAGTGGAATGTTCAAGGTGGATTTCGTTTTTACCCCGGATTTCGGAGGAGATATGAATACCTTTAAGCCCGATTTCGCTAAATATAACTTGGTTGTTGTTAATTACGGAGGTGAAGTCTGGCCCGAGCCTGTCCAAAAAGCTTTCGAGAACTATGTAGCGGATGGGGGCGGGGTCGTGATTATCCATTCTTCCGTGGTGCCTATGGCCGGTTGGAAAGCGTACAACGAGATAATCGGCATGGGAGCTTGGGAGGGTCGGAACGAGAAAGACGGTCCTTACCTGTATTGGAAGGAGGGCAAATATGTATACGATTATACACCCGGTTATGCGGGTTATCATGGCTTGCAGCATGAGACGATCCTAGAGCATCGTGCGCCGGAGCACCCTATTTTGAAAGGTCTGCCTATAAGATGGAAACATTTCAAGGACGAGATTTATACCCGCTTGCGTGGTCCGGTACGGAATGTGGAGATATTGGCTACCGCTTATGAGCGTGGACGCCATGAACCGTTGATGTGGACGGTGAAATGGGGGAAGGGGCGTGTCTTTGTCGATCTGTTGGGGCATTGCGGCAATGACCCGAATATGATTTACTCGATGGAGTGTACGGGTTTTCAGATAACCTTACTAAGAGGGGCTGAATGGGCAGCCACCGGAGAGGTGACGCAAGAGGTCCCACGGGATTTCCCATTGGAAGATACCTGTACGCTCCGTCCGGAATTCAAGGCTCCTTTCCATGCGACGAATTAAATGCCTTAATAAGATGGTGTCTTTCGACAGAATAATCAAATTGACAAATTGTAAAGTTAAGTCCCGGAGAATCGATTTTCCCGGGACAAAGTACAGCTCGCTCCTAAATACGCAAGAGAAAATCGGTAATCATCTGTTAAATAGATAGATGTCAAAAAATAGCCTTTCATTCTAGCGAAATTAGTTCATCGTAATTCATGTCTTATGGGTTGTTTGGGCTATCTCATAGGGTTACGATGGGGAAATGATAGGGTTATGATGCCTATTCATGACAGTTTATAACCCTATTCATGACTGCTTTCGATGCCCAACGTGACTATTGGCGTTGCCTAACACGACTAGTTGCGTAGGCTTTCATGACCTATCGTGTGTAAAAAGCGGCCTTTTTGAATAAAAAGCGCCATATATAGCTATCCTCTTTCCTCTACTTGGCAATCTCTCTCAAAAGGTAGTGTTACAAGATACGCTTTATATCTATTAAAAAGACAGGATTAGATCGTGTCTGATATGACTTTTATGGATTCCATCGAGACCGTTTGTGAGGCTTGTGGAGGATTGCGTTATTCCCCGGAAGCCTTGCGGTATACAGTGGATGGTCTTACGATCGCCGAGGTGATGGACTTGACAGTCCGCAAGGTTTCCCTTCGTTTTGCGGGAACGGTGATAGCGGAGAAACTCCGTCCGCTTATGCTGGTTGGTCTGGGGTATTTGCATTTGAACCAAGCCTTATCCACGTTATCAAGAGGTGAGTTGCAACGGGTGAAACTGGCGTGTTATCTAGGAACCCAAAGCAAGGTCTTTGTCTTGGATGAGCCGACGGATGGCTTGCACGTGAAAGATATCAGGCATATTATCTCCTTATTCGATTCTATGGTAGATCAAGGCAATAGTGTCTTCTTGATCGAACATAATCTGGATGTCTTGAAAGCGGCGGACTATGTGATCGAGATAGGCCCCGGAGGCGGACTAATGGGGGGTGAGATCTCTTGTTGGGTTTCCAAGTCTGTCATACAGATTAATATCCGTGTTTTCCACGAAGGAAGGTGGTCAATCCGTTGATGTTGAATTGTGTTCTAAGTGCTTTGAAATCTCTTAACCCGAAAGTAGTACTTTGGCTATCTTGGATATTCTCTCCTTGGATGTTCGCTGTCAAGCGATACAAGGTAGGGGAGAACTCGCTCCATTCCAAGGCGTCATCACCCATTGGTATTTGGAATACGATCTCATCTTGTTGAACTACGATATTCTTATTGAATTTGATATGGTGCTCTAAGCCTGTGTTGAAAGCCTCCATCTCTATTTGAACGGCGGCTACTATCATTTGCTCGAATGGATTTGAAAGCTTTATTTTTACGTCCACCGTTTTTTGATCCGCATGTGGATATACTTGTATCCGGCGGATATGGAATTGCGGACGGGCTTCCAATTTTAGGTCTCCGATAATACCGTTCCAGTTTGTCTGCGTGGATTCCGTATAAGCGTGTGAATTGTCCAATAATTGGGGCGGTACGCTCAAACCGTTATCGACAAGAATAGTCAAGTGATGCTTCCCAGCCCTGAGATATGCGGACAGATCGTATTCTTGAGGGGTGGAAATATGGTCGGATGAACCGACATATATGCTATCTACCCATATTTGGGTCGGTTTTGTTCGCTCCAAGATTAACCAAATGCTCTTGCCTTCCCAGTTCTCCGGAATCGTGATCTCTTTCTGATACCAAGCCTTACCTTGATAGCGGAAGGGCCTAGACAAATGAGTTGTCTCCTCCTTGTCATTGTTAGGGTATCCTTTTTGGTTGGTGTCCGTGGTACCCGGTAATTGAACTTGCTCGGTGACATCTGTTGAATCCAATCGTAATTCCCAGCAACCGGCAAGCGATAATTCCTCTCTACTCTCTTTGGGAGTTTGGCATGCGAATAGCATGAGCATAAGTGGAATACTCCAAAATCTCTTCATGGTAATGTTTTTACTCTAAATATGGTTTACTTAATTAATAGTGTACAAAGGTAGTATTTTTGGCCTTTTTATTAAGGAGAAGATATGAAAAAAGAAGAAGATTTTGTTATGGGCCTGTCCATCTACATGGCTTGTCTGCGTGAGAAAAAACGGTATTCCACGGCGAAGAGTTATCAAGATGCCTTGAATTCGTTCAAGTGCTTTTGCGGTATGGAGGCGATTCCTTATGCCTATATTAATAGGAACAGGCTTTTGTGCTATCAGTCATGGTTGTTGGGTGGGGGCCGTTCGTTGAATACGGTGTCTACCTATATGCGTCGGATTCGTCACATTTATAACTTAGCCGTGGAGGCGAACGAGGCTCCCTTTGTACCCAACCTGTTCAAAGATGTCTTCACGGGCGTTGAAAGCAAGCGGAAGAAGGCGTTGCCGCGAGAGATGCTGGAGCGTATGTTTAACGCCCCGTTGGAGGATCCGTCCTTGCGGCGTGTACAGTTGACCGTTCGGTTGATGTTCGCGTTCAGCGGGATAGCGTTTGTGGATCTCACGCATTTGAAATGGGAGAATATCCGGGATGGGATATTGCAGTATTACCGACAAAAGAGCGGGTCTCTCATACAGCTGGAGATTCCCTCCGGGGCGTTGCGGCTGTTGGATGAGTTGTCCGCTTGTACGGCAAAGGAATCCCTTTATTTATTTCCTTTTTTGAGTGGAACGAGAACCGGTGAGGCGGCCTACAAAGAATATAACAGGACCTTGTCCCGCTTTAACCATGACTTGAAGTTGTTGGCGAGATCGACAGGCGTTACGCTTCCGGTCACCTCATATACGATCCGTCATTCATTCGCCTCGTTCTTGAAGGAACAAGATGTATCGATCGAGGTTATCAGTGAGTTGTTGGGGCATAAGTCTATTAAGACAACACAGATCTATTTGAAGAGCTTCTCGTTGGAACGTTTGTCGACAGTGAACCGGAATTGTTTTGAGAGCGTGTGTAAACCGATACCCAAAGTGGGGTAAGAGGCTTGCTACTTGGGAAGTAGCGTATTCTTTCACGGCGCAAAAGTAATAAAAAATAACAAATAACAAGCAATCATAAGGCTTAGTTTGTTCATTAGTTTGTGCTCCGACCTTGATTCTCCTTAAATCTTCGTTCTTATTCCTAGTGCATAGACATGGCAATAGAGACGAAATGATCTCGTATTTCCTACATCATCACGTCCCTCCTAAAAATCGAACATACATTTTTGTAGAGACGGGGCGTGCCCCGTCTCATCCCCTCAAAATGGTATTCTAAATTACTGTCAGACGGTGGGAGACGGGGCACGCCCCGTCTCTACAACTGGGTAATAACCATTCTCCTACCTTTTAGGCTACTTCCCAAGTAGCTTAATATTTCAAGCGATGGTGATTTTCAGAAAAGCCATTTTTAAAGACGTAAAGTGTTGTTTATCAGGAGTAAATATGGTGCTCTTGGTAGGGCTTTGAATTGTCGTGAGGCTTGAGTGGAGATCCTGCTATAATCTTAGGAAAAGATAATCATAATGATGAATGTTTTGAGAGACGGTTGCTCGGAGAGGGGTACGGCGCAGGTTGGCAAGCGTCATGACTTGAAGACTGTACGCTGGTACGTGCTCACGCTTCCTACTACGGGTGTGGCACGACGTGACAAGATCAGCCCCGCTAAAAGCTTGGATGCCGAGCTTTCCCGGCGCAAGCGTCGTGGGGAGACGTTGTTCGAGTATTTCGCCCCCTCCTATGTGGAGGTGAGGAAGGTGGACGGAAAGATGGTCAACATGAAACGACCCCTGCTGTTCAACTACGTGTTTGTCCGGTCCTCGGTTGAGGAGATCTTCCAGATGAAGCGCACGCTTCCCCTATACAATTTCCTTCCCCGGGTCTCTTCCGGAGGCATGACTCATTTCCCTTATCTGTCGGATGACGAGATGGGGAATTTACGTTGGGTGGCGGAATCTTATTCCAACGAGCTTCCGGTGTACGTACCGGACAGCGACCGCTTGCTGAAGGGCGACCGTGTGCGTATCACGTCCGGTTATTTTACCGGTATGGAGGCGGAGGTGGTGATCCAGCCGGGTGGCGGGCATAAAGATGTCATGGCGCGTATCCTCGATTGCATGTGGGTCCCCTTGTTGGAGGTGAAGCCGGGCGAGTACGAGCTGATCGAGCTGAACACCAAGGGCAAGCACGTCTATACCCATCTGGACAACGACCGTCTGCGGGAGGGTTTGCACGATGCCTTGGGACGTTACCATGCCTCCGGCAGCGTATCAGAGGAGGATACTCGTTTGGCCCGTGAGGTGTTGAGATCCTATGGCTCGCTCCGTGCGGAGACGGACGTGATGCGTTGCAAGATCTACTCATTGCTTCTTTCTGCCTACAAGTTGTTGGGCGATGAGGAGGAGTTCACACGTTTGCATGACACGATGCGTGGTATGCTCCCGGTGGTGAAAGCTCCGCAATCCCGTGCCTTGTTGCTGGTGACGCTCTACGGTTGCACGGACAGCGCCCTTTACCGGCAGATGGCACATGAGGTGGTGGACCCGTGGCGGGGTGAGTCCTCGCCCAAGAAAAGCAAGTTATCCTTGATCCGCCGGCTGGACGATTGCGATCGCTGGCTGAAACACGAAATCAGTTGACAAGTGACAGTTGACAGTTTAAATCAAAAATCATAAATCAAAAAGAAATGTCTTCCCTTCCTTCCGGCGTTCGTTTGGTGCGGTTGCTGAACGAGCATTTTAGTGAGATCATGAGCCGCGAGCGTGCGAACCAAAACTCGATTCACCTGTATTGCACGGGTCCTTACTGGGTGGCATTTGAGCGCTCGGCCTATCAGTTGCGCCATGTGTTCCCGGACAGCGAGATTACGCCAATGCGTTTGCTCGGCTACCCTTTTCCTGTGGTGATGGTGTCCGTTACGGATCGTTCGCTCCGCTCGTATGTCCGCAGGCACATCTTGCGAAGAGACGACATAGATTACAAATTATTAACAGCATCCCAACTCTCCCATGAGGACTACCAAGCGTGGCATGCCGGCGAGGTGAAGGGGTTGCCTTCATTAAGTGAGATCGTATGAGTGAGGTGCAAATTCTATTATTGTTATTACTGTCCGGATATCTGATCTCCGTGTCTTTGGGCATGGTGATCATCCCGAGGATCTTGGTGATCTCCCACAAGAAAAGACTGTATGATGTCCCGGATTCTCGAAAGGTACACACGACCCCGGTTCCCCGCTTGGGTGGCCTGTCGTTTTTTCCCGTGGTTTTGATGTCGTTTGCCTTGGTGATAGGCTTTCGCCTTTATCTGTGGCCCTCGGATCTGTCTAGCTTCTCGATCGAGATGCTCCATGAGTATCTTTTCTTGTTCGTGGGCATGACACTTCTTTATCTGGTGGGTGTCTGCGATGACTTGGTCGGGGTGGGTTACCGCTACAAGTTCATCGTACAAGTCGTGTCGGCCCTCCTGCTGGTGTTGTCCGGCAATTGGCTCGATACGCTGGGAGGCCTATTCGGGATCTATTCGGTCCCGGCCTTGCTGGGTGTGCCAGTCACGGTTTTCGCCGTGGTTTATGTGACAAACGCTATCAACCTGATTGACGGGATCGATGGTCTGGCCTCCGGTTTGTGCTGTATCGCCTTATCGCTCTTGAGCGTGTTCTTTTTCATTCAAGATCAATGTGTTTATGCCTTGCTCGCTATCTGTACGCTGGGAATCCTCATGCCTTTCTGGTGCTACAATGTCTTTGGCAATGCCAACCGCGGGCATAAGCTCTTCATGGGCGATGCTGGGAGTTTGACGTTGGGCTACGTGATCAGTTTCCTGATCATTCATTTATGCGTATCGAATAGTACCTCTACGGAGCGTTTGAATCCTTATTTGGTGATTGCCTTTTCCACGGTCTTGGTACCGTTGCTGGACGTGGTACGTGTGGTGCTGCGCCGCCTTCGTGAGCACAAGAACCCGTTCTTGCCGGACAAGAACCATTTCCATCATAAGTTGTTGCGCACGGGTATGCGGGTGCGGATGGTGATGGTGACGATCATTTGCGTGTCCGTTTTCTTTATCGCATTGAATATTGTATTGGTTAATCATTTGAATGTCAATTGTATATTATTTTTAAACCTGTCTCTATGGACGGTTCTTCACTTGGTGATCGATTGGCTGATCGCCCGGAATCGGCAGAAGAGGGAATCGGCATTCGACAAGAGGTTCTAGGCAAGGATAACCGGAAAGGGCAATTCCGTCCTTCCCATAAATCAAAATACCATGAAGAAAGTATTGAAAGGCTGGCTTATCGACAATTCGGTGACCACCGACAACAAGACGGACAAGATCCTGCTGCTGGCTTCGGCTGGAAGTTTAACTTTGGATGACGTGTTGGAGGAGATGTACAAGCAAGACACCGGTCTACGCCCGGAGACGATGCGTCACTCTGTGACTCTCTACCATCGGATAGTAATGGACTTGATCTTAAACGGCTATAGCGTGAACACGGGTCTGTTCCGTGCCGTCCCCCAGTTGAAAGGCGTGGTCGAGGGCGGCGTTTGGAACAAGGAGAATAATTCCATCTACGTCTCTTTCACGCAAGACAAGGCCCTGCGCGAGGCGATCGCCAAGACCGTGGTTGAGATCCTCGGCGAGAAGTCTAATATCATGTACATCCTGGAGACCGAGGATCGCAAGACGGGCTTGAAGGACGGCAGTGCCACTGCGGGCCACAACTTCTTTGTCCGTGGCGCGATGCTGAAGGTGGTTGGTGACCACGAGTCGGTAGGTGTTACGCTGACCGATTCCAAAGGTGCCACCACGAAACTGACGGACGACCAGATCACCATCAACAACCCTTCTTCGCTCACGTTGCTCCTGCCGGCTGATTTGGCGGAAGGTGAGTACACGCTGACTGTGATGACGCAGTATTCCACATCAAACCGTCTTTTGAAAACGCCCCGTAGCGTAAGCGTGCCAGTTTGGATTGGCGGCAAACCCGCTGATGGCGGTGGCGACAGCGAAAGTCCTAATGAGATTTAAAATCTGGGGAACGACAAACCCTCTTTATCCATAAATAGAATAGGCTCGCTGTATGATCCCTTCATTCAGCCTTGTATAACCGCCTTATTCAAGACTGGATGAAGTCCTTATACAGGGTTGGATGATGGGATTAGATAAAATTAGGTTCGTGTAGATGTTTCAAAATACGTTCAACATATTAGCTTTATCCGGAGGAGGAATAAAGGGTATCTTCCAAGCTGCATTTTTGAAATTGTTGGAGGAAAGGTATGAATTTCCTTTATATGATGTGTTTGATCTGGTGGCCGGTACCTCTACTGGCTCTATAGTGGGGGCTGCGTTGGCTTGTGGCATCAGAATGGAAAAGGTTGTTGACCTCTATAAAAAGGATGGAAATGCGATTTTTAGGGGGAAACATTTGAAGTATATAAGACATTCCTGGTATTCCAGTGAGAATCTACAGAAGAAATTGTCTTTGACTTTTGGAGATACTTGTCTGAATGAGGCAAAAACAAAGCTTCTCATCCCTTCGACAAGCCTGGAGAATTACAAGCATAATATATTCACTCAGGACAGTAACACCTCTATGGTGGATGCTTTGATGTCAAGTGCTGCTGCCCCGTTTTATTTTGATGCTTATCGGGCTTCGAGCAATGTGGATCATTATTTCTTGGATGGAGGGTTGTGGGCTAATAATCCTACATTACTTTCTGTTTTGTATTGCGTGAATGAGTTGGATATACCTGTTGATAGGATACGGGTCTTGTCGCTTGGAACCCAATGTATTCCTCCGGGAGAACAGGCAAGGCAATATAATTCCTTGAGGACATTTAACCCGTCAAAGATAAAGAACGTGATAAGTGCTATGTTTAATTCCTCTGAATCATTTTCCAAAGAATATTCGGAAGACCTGATTCACTCAAAGAACATCATACATATCAATCCGTCGGACTCTGTCCGTTCAGAAATAGAATTGGATGAGGTGAGTAAGGCTATAGATGAACTTCCGGGGATCGCTGACACTGTCTTTAAGGAGAAAATATCGGTCGTTCTTGATTTATTGGGTTATGAGGGGCGTTGTGCTTGTTCTCTTAAGCGTAAGGATTTTATAAAGGAAGAAGCCATATTGAGAAGTGGATTGGCGGACTTTGTTCCTACAAGGAAAAACTATCGGGAGAGCGACAAGGATTCTAGTATAGAGAGCTATTTATTTAAGGCGACCTCTTCCATAAGAATAATGAGTGTTTCTCTGAGTAACGCTATTCTTTATCATGATCTTGAAAGGGTATTGGAATCCTTATTGAAGAAAAACAAAGAATTGGAACTGAAAATCTCGTTATTGAATCCGGATAATCCCAGTTTGATAAAAGTGATGGCTCCTATATTGGATCTACCAGAGGAAACTTTACGGTCAAATATAAGGAAGTCCGCAGAGTCCCTTTTCAGACTGTGTAAAAATAACAAGAAAATTCAGATCTATCTGCATAATACAATTCCTTTTGGAACCGTGATAGCCGTGGATGAAAAAAAGGCTACAGGCTCCATAATCTTGGAGACCAAGCCCTATAAGACCGCCATAACGACAAGTTTCTCTTGTAAGTTGTTGAATTCAGAGAACTCAGTCTTGTTCAAGAATATTATGGCGGGGTGCCATAATATAGAGAAGGAATCAAAAAAAATGAATAAGAAAATATTATCCAAATGGAAAGGTTAAAGTATATCCGTAAAGTGTGTTTTTCGGAAGGCGTTGAGATGCTGATATTTAAGGCTATTAGATCATTCAAGTTATCAGATATAAGATTTGAGTTTAATGTGTTATGGACTCGAGATCTGATTCGTTTGCCAAACATGAAAATTGGTGAAGGTGATTTTATTTGGATCACGAATATGAAGGATGAAGCCTTGGAGGATATTATAAGCTGCGGGAATACTTCAAGGACAAATACGATCGTATTACAATTTGATGATATTCAAATTATCAATGATTTAAGCTCTTGTGTAAATGTTGAAGAATCCGTTCTCGTTTTATGATTTCTTGGGATATCTTTTCCCGGGTTTACTGTGCGTCATGTTGGTGAAGGTGGTCTATTCCGTAGAAGGGCCTGTGACGATACAAGCTCTTTATTCGAAAGGTATAGAAGGATCCATCGCTTGGAATGATACGATCCCTTATACGGTCTTGGCTTATGTGGCGGGACATTTTATCTCTTACTTTTCCTCATTGACAGTAGAACCGTTCTTGATCTGGAGTTATGGATATCCCTCCGTATTTCTGCTGAACGACAATCATGATAAGAGTTTTTTTGATGTAAATGATCAATTAGGAAAGTGTTGGACGAATTTCTGGAAAGGTTTGGTCTGTGTATTTATTTTTCCGATCGCTTTTGCCTCTCTTCTCTTTGGAAAATGGTTGAAGTTTCGTGTCTATGTTTTGAAGCCATTGGATGGCTATTTGAAAGAATCAATAAGGAAGAAGATGAGATTATTGTCGGAATATTTGTCCTTATCTCCTATCGATGAGAATAAAGATATCCATCGGATTATTATGCATTATTGCTACGAGAATTACAAAAATCATATTCCTAAATACGACAATTACGTGGCTCTTTATGGATTTTTAAGGAGTCTTAGCTTCTTGTTCAGTAGTCTGTTTATCTACTGCCTTTGGATAGAAGTGTTGACCATAGATATACATTCGGATATAGACTGGCCTGCTATATGCGTATTGGCTCTTCTTTTTTGTGCGACATATGTTTTTTATCTAGGTTTCGTGAAATTTTACCGACGTTATACGCTCGAAAACTTGATGAGTATTACGGTTGATCCTAATTTGAAGGGAGAATGATTGTTTGTGATTTAAATTAATAATGATATTGATGATTCAAGTAGGAAAAGACTGTACTGGTTGTGCCGCATGTATCGACATCTGTCCCAAAGGATGTATCCGCATGGAGGAAGACGATAGGTTGGGACATATTTATCCGGTGGTGGATAAAGAGTCCTGCGTGGATTGCCACCTGTGTGAGAATGTGTGTCCGGTTGACAACGCAGAATTTATCTCTCCCGATTACGTAAAGGCATACGTAGGGAAAGGATCCGCGGAGGAAGTATTTAGTAGTGCCTCTGGTGGTGGATTAGCGATTCTTTCGAGAAGTCTTATTGATAAAGGTTTCGTGGTGTATGGAGTCCGGTATGATCATGACCTAAGTGTGATACACGATAGGGCGACCACGGTTGAGGAATGCGAGGCCTTCCGGAAATCCAAATACGTGCAAAGTGATACCAACCATTGTTATAGGCGTATCGGCGAGGATCTGAAACAAGGACGCAAGGTCTTCTTTACCGGTGTCTCTTGTCAATGCGCTGCGTTGATGAACTTCCTTCGTCAGCGACATATACCCACGGATAATCTTTTGACAGCGAATATTCTTTGTCACGGGGTTCCTTCCCCAAAAATGTTCGAATCCTATCGGGAGGAACAAAAACAACTTTTCGGGAGAAAAACGATCGGATTTCAGTTCAAAAACAAAAGGGCTTTTAAAGGTGAGATCAACTCACGAACCGCTTACATCGAATATGAGGACGGAAGTTCTAGGATCGTGGGCATAAAGGAGGATCCGTTTCTCTCATTTTATTATCATCGTATAGGCTATAGGCCTTCGTGTGGGTCTTGTAGGTTCACGACGAAGCAACGCGTTTCGGATTTCACGTTCGCGGATGCTTGGAATTACGATAAGGTTGATCCATCCTACGATCCTTTGTCTGGCGTCTCATTGATCCTTGTCAATACGGATAAGGCATCCCTTTATTTTGAGGATGTGAGGGACGCGTTGAACGTGAAATCTATATCTAAAGAATGGGCGTTGAATAGCCAAGGGCTCTTTAATCACCCCACCTCGCTTCATCCTCGTGATGAGGAGTTCTATGCCTTGTTCGAGGAATTGGGTTTTAGCGGAGCCGTTTTCAAACTGACCAAACTCTCCTTGTTCAAGAGAGTAAAAAGAAAGGTTTATGCGTTGATTAATAACGTAATGAATACACAATAATGGAAAATCAAGATTATTTGCGAAAATTACATGGGGAGATTCTTCGTATCATGGATGAGATCCATCGTATCTGTACGAGAAACGGTCTTCGATATTATTTGGTAGGAGGAACACTGCTAGGAGCTGTCCGGCATCAAGGATTCATCCCTTGGGATGATGATTTGGATATTGCGATGCCAAGGGTGGATTTCGATAGATTTATCCGTATTGCGGAAAAGGAGCTTGGACCTGAATTCTATCTGAATTGGATAACGACGAATCCTAACTACTGGCTTTTCTTCCCCAAGGTTTGTTTGCGAAATACGACGTTTGATGAGGGTGTCATAAAAAGTGATAGGCCGATGGGGATATTTATAGATGTTTTCCCTTTGGATTTATCTCCCGCTTATTCTCCCGGCATGGAAGTTTTGAAGAGGCGGATTCAACGGCTTAGCTATTTATATTTAGCGAGAGGAGCGAAGGAGGTAAAGACTTTAAGGTTGTGTCTTTATAAGATGGCCTCCTTTTTTATATCTAATGAAAATTGTTTTAAATGGCAGAGAAGAGTGGCGCTTTCCGTATGTGAAAAAGGAAAATCGCATTACGCAAATTTTGGTTCTCAATATGCGTTGAGGAAACAGACGATGCCCGTTGAGTGGTATGGCGAGGGTGTTACCGTATCTTTTGAGGGCAAAGAATATAATGCGCCGACAGAGTATCAGAAGGTTTTGAGATCTATTTATGGGGAGAACTATATGCTATTACCTCCTTTAGAGAAGAGAAGAAGCCATTATCCGGAAAGGGTAGTTTTCTCGGATCAAACGGAACTCATTTTTGAGAAAGCGCCGCATCGGGTTACGGTTGAAGAACAATAATAATCGATTATGATAATAGGTTATACGACAGGTGTATTCGATATGTTTCATATCGGGCATCTCAATATCCTTCGCCGGGCGAAGGAGAAGTGTGATTATTTGATAGTGGGGGTTAGTACGGACGAATTGGTCCAGTCTTATAAGCATAAGACTCCCATCATTCCCTTTGAGCAAAGATGCGCCATTGTAAAGGCGATTAGGTATGTGGATGAGGTGGTTCCCCAGGTATCGATGGATAAATTGGCATTCTTGAAAGAGCGTCATTTTGATGTCATGTTCCATGGGGATGAGTGGAAGGGAACAGAACTCTACAATCGATATGAAGAGGAATTCTCGAACTATGAGGCACGTATAGAGTATTTATCTCATACGGAAGGGATAAGCAGCAGCTCTCTTCGGAAGAAGTTAAGGAAGGAATGAGATAAAAGCATGGAGAAAACAGAAAGCATTAATAAACGAATCGCAAAAAATACCTTATATCTCTATGTCCGTATGGCTTTCGTGTTGGGTATTGGCCTATTTACGACGAGAGTCCTTTTGCATACATTGGGAATAACGGACTATGGGATTTATAATGTGGTGGGTGGAGTTGTCTCATTTATGGCATTTTTGCGGACATCCATGGCGCATGGCTTTCAGCGTTTTTTTAATATAGAGCTAGGCAAAGGAGACTTAGAAAAGTTCTTGAGGTTATTCTCTGTATCGGTAGGGGTACAATTGATAGTCGGGGTTGTTTTTCTATTTTTCTCTGAGACTGTGGGACTATGGTTTGTTAATACCCAACTAGCGATACCGGAGGATCGAATATTTGCGGCCAATATCGTATATCAAAGTGCTATATGTGTGTTTCTTCTTACACTGATCGCATCACCTTGCGAGGCTATCATTATCGCTTATGAGGAGATGCGGATTATGGCAGGTATAAGTGTCATAGATGCTATTTTAAAACTGGCGATCGCATATATGATAATAGTGGGAGAAGACAAGTTGATCTTGTACTCTTCCTTGACCATCGTGGTTCAGCTTATCTCAGTCTTATTATATCTGCGTTATTCTTTGCGCTTGAATAAAAGCTTGGTTTTTAGACCTGCTTTTGATAAGGATTTGCAAAAGAGATTGATGAGCTTTAGCGGGTGGAACCTGTTTGGCTCGTTGTCTCATGCGGGGGAGGGAGCCGGGGTTAATCTTTTGCTTGGTATGTTTTTCTCGCCATCCATTAATGCCGCACGAGGTGTGGCTTTTCAGGTAAAGGCGGGAGTAACCTCGTTCTTTCAAAATTTCCAGGTTGCGGCTCGTCCACAGGTCATGAGGTTTTACGCCCAAGATAACATATCAGAGATGCTTTCCTTGACTAATCAGATATCGAAATTTTCCTTTATGCTTTTGTGGATGATAAATTTGCCCTTTTTGTTTACAGCCGACTATTTTATTGCTTTATGGTTAGGAGAGGGAATGCCTTCGTATGCTCCGATTTTCACGAATATCACGTTTTTGACAGTAATGATAGAATGCTTTTCCGGTCCTATAGGCACCTTGGTTCATGCCACGGGGCGGATGCGTAATTATCAGGTGATAGCGAGTTCGGTTATTATGTTGATAGTACCGATCTCGTACATCATGCTCAAGTGTGGAGGAAGTCCAGAAAGTGTGTTTTATTGTGGTTTGTTTTTGGCGCCTATCGTACAAGTAACAAGGATTATCTTAGTGAAAAGATTGTTGCCGTTTTCGGTCGGTAGATATATAAAGGAGGTGATGAAACCTTGCGCATTGGTATTATTGGTCTCTATCGTACCTTCTTATTATATTGATAGATATGTCCAGATGCATCCAATAGCATTATCCTTTGTTCTTTTTATTATTGCTTGTGTCTCTGTTTTTTTATTAGGTTGTACGAAGGGAGAAAGGGGTATGGTTTTACGGAAAGCAAGAGGAGAATGCTTTTGTCTGAAAAAACTTTAATGGCTGTGAGGATTTAATAGATGATAATTTTAAAAGCGTATTGTTTAAAGGAAAATCAACTTTTCTTGGTTAAGTAATTTAGAAGAAAATCAATTCTTATGGTGATAATATGTTGAAAGTTTCGATTATTATTCCGGTTTATAATGTGGCTCCCTATATTGAGGATTGTCTGAATTCTGTATTGAGCCAAACTTATCCAAATATAGAGTGTATTATTGTAGATGATTGTGGGCAAGATGATTCCATGCGTATTGTGAAATCTATCCTGACAGTTAAATCGCCTAGTCTGGAGGTCCGGATTGTGACTCATGAGGCCAATAAAGGTTTGTCAGAGGCTAGAAACAGTGGTATCCGAGAAGCTACGGGTGATTATCTATACTTTTTGGATAGTGATGATTATATAGCGGAAGATGCCATAGAGCGTATGGTTACGATGTTGGAGAAACATGCGGTAGATTTTGTGGTTGGGGATATCGCAACTTTCGGAGAGGATTCAGAACAGAAGGATTACCTACGTATGGAATCAGGCTATTTGTTCGGAAATAAAAAGATATCCCATTCATATTCGGAATCTCTGTGGTATATGATGGCTTGGAACAAGATGGTCTCTCGTTCATTTCTTTTGAAGAATGAAGTTTTTTTTGCCCCCAATATATATCATGAGGATGAATTATGGTCATTCAAATTAGCATTAGTCGCTAATTCTATGGCTGTTTGTAATAGGGTTACTTATTTCTATCGAATTCGGAAAAATGGTTCAATCATGAGTAATTTGACAATGAAACATGTGGAAGATATGCTTTTTATTTTTGACACCTGTTTGTCATTAAGCGAAAAGTATCATCGAGCATGTATTTACTCAAAGTTAAGAACATTTTATCTTACTTTGATATGTAATGGGTATAGACTAAATGACAAAGCATATGCGAGTGAGCTGTTACAATGTTTAGGGCGGAAGCATAAACGCTTTTTTTATCGAATAAATCTTCTATCTTGCTCTTGGAAGAATAAGGTTAAATATGTTCTATGCCTTATGCCGATCCGGATTTTATATGCCATGGCTAGAATATTACCTTTTTAAATCATATAATGGTACTATAAAGTATGATTGAGTCTTATTTTCTGTATTTATCATTGATTACTTTTTTATTCGTGTATTTTGGGCTGAGTAATGAATTTTCTTCTCTTTTTGCTTCTTCTATAGGTTATAGATCTGTATCTTTCAATACTTTCAGGAAAAAAACAAAATTGGTGTATGCAATTCCTATTATGGTATTGTCGTTAGTCCTAGGTTTAAGATATAATATAGGGACAGATTATCTTGCTTATGAAGAAATATATGACACTCAAAATGCTGACTTGTTATGGAATATATTGAATGAAAGAATAGA
Organism: Parabacteroides distasonis; assembly: GCF_004793765.1. Taxonomy (GTDB): domain Bacteria; phylum Bacteroidota; class Bacteroidia; order Bacteroidales; family Tannerellaceae; genus Parabacteroides; species Parabacteroides distasonis_A. Next base: position 113,007 of record NZ_SRYM01000001.1, read on the forward strand.
ACCTTTATATCAAATTGTAAACCATATACCTTTTTTGTTCGGTTTACCTTATTATTGCATGAGTATATTGGTATGTTTTATTATGTTTTCTTTGTTTTATATTTCTCTTGATAAAGATAGAGATATGGTCAAATGGTATAGTGTGACTTTGTTAATTTCGGGTACGCTGTTTTCTTTTCTTAACATACAACGTCATGCAATGGCCTTTTGTATATTTTTGTTCTCTATCCGATATATTTATAATAGATCGTTGTTTAAATTTTTGATTTGTATATTGATAGCGATGGGATTCCATTATTCGTCCTTCATCTTATTGCCGTGTTATTTGTTAGGTGTGAAACGTAAGATTCTTATTGATGATTGGCGGATTCAATGTATGCTATGTGTGTTGGTGATTTTTCTGTCCAAACCTATATTATCGTACATGTTTGACCTTATTATAAATTATGCTCCCCGAGGCTATGCAGGGTATGGAGAACAAGTATTTTCCAAGGAAACAGGGCTCAGTGAACAAAGCCTCTTTTTAAATTTTGTAACTACATTGATTATTGCCATATCCTCTAAATATCTCCTCCATAGGCATACCGATGAAATTTTTGTCGTGTATTACAGATTATATTTTATGGGAATGCTGTTTACGGCTATATTCGCTAATTCTATATTGCTCTCTCGATTGATCTATCCGTTAGTAAGCTTGAATTTTATCGTTTATGCTTATATGTACAGATATGTCTTTCATCATATTAGGAAATGTAATTTAGTGATGATGGCGTGTTCGTTCACTATCTTTTTTATTACAAATATTACATTTCTGCTTTATATATGGAACTCCGTGCATAAATGTTCTCCTTTCCAGTTCGTAAATCTTTAAAAATAATAATATGGAAGTTACCATATCGGTTATTGTACCGGTTTATAACTCAGAACTTTTTTTGGATAGATGTCTATCTTCTGTTTTATCTCAGACATTTGTGGATTTCGAGGTGTTACTTATCAACGATGGCAGTACCGATAGCTCTGTTACTATTTGTGAACGATATGAGAAAGAGGATTCTAGAATACGTTTTTTTAATCGTTCTAATCATGGGGTAAGCGCTACTAGACAGTTTGGTATAGACCATTGTAGAGGAAAGTATTGCATACAGATCGACTCTGATGATTGGATAGATAAAGATTGCTTTGAAAAACTGATAAGTAAGGCGAAGTCTACTCAAGCGGATATAGTTTATATGGGATTAGTTAAAGAATTCGAGGATAGATCCGAGCCTGTAAGGATGTATAGAGCAAATGATATAGAGGATTATTTGTCTGCTGTAATGTGTGGAAAATGTTGGGGGGCTATAGTTAATAAACTTGTTTTGACAGATCTGTTTAGAATTAATGAAATTGTTTTTCCTGAAAATGTTTGTATGTGGGAAGATTCTATATTTTTAATTAAATGCTTGATGTGTGCTAAAAGTATAATGTTTTGTGAAGGAATATATTATCATTATACACAATACAATAGTAAATCTCTTTGTTCCACTATTTTTAGTTATGATGTACCTGCTCATATGATAGCAGCAGTCTCAGACTTGGATAGGTTTGTAGAGTCTATAGGGAAATCTAATAAATATAGAAATAAATTAGCGGTACTCAAACAGTTTGCAAAACAGAAATTGTTATTAGATCCTCATTTTAGGAATATAAGTGAATGGTTTTTAATATTCCCTGAGTCAAATAAATACTTTGTTCCTTTTGTGTTTTGTGCATTGCAAAGGAAAATATTCTCTTATTATTAATAATAAATTACATATATACTTTTTATGTTATTTTCCGTATTACTTTCTTTATATCATAAAGAGAGCCCACTATTTTTACGTCAAAGTCTGACCAGTATCTTCACGCAAACGCTATTGCCTATAGAAGTTGTCTTGGTGGAAGATGGTCCTTTGACGGATGAGCTGTATGCGGTCATAAAAGAATTCACAAGCCAGCATCCTGAGTTAAAAGTGATTTCTTTGCCCACCAACCAAGGTCTCGGCAAGGCTCTGAACGAGGGGTTGAAGCATTGTTCGTATGACCTTGTGGCCCGTATGGACACGGATGATATCGCTAAGCCGGATCGTTTTGAGAAGCAATTGGCGATATTTCGGGAACATCCGGAAATTGATGTAGTGGGGGCTTGGATCGATGAGTTTGAAGGAGAGGTATCGAATGTGCTTTCCGTGCGGAAAGTACCGGAATGGCATGAAGATATCTTGAGGTTTTCCAAAGGAAGATGCCCGGTGAATCATCCGGTAGTGATGTTTCGGAAGTCGGCCGTGCTAAAGGCTGAAGGATATAAGCATTTTCCTTTGTTCGAGGATTATTATCTGTGGGTACGGATGCTGATGAATGGTGCCCGGTTCTATAATATACAAGAGAGCCTGCTCTTTTTCCGCTTTTCGCCGGATATGTTTCGGCGGCGGGGAGGATGGCGGTATGCTGTAACGGAAGTGAGGTTGCAGACGCTGTTTTACAAGATGGGTTTTATCGGCTTTTTCTCCTTGCTAAAGAATGTCTGTATTCGCTTAGTGACCCGTCTTCTCCCTAATGGCTTGCGTTCGTTGCTCTATAAGAGGCTCATCCGGGGGTAAATAGCTTTTTGTCCTCATCCGCAGTATCGCTCACGGAAGGTGTCTCAAATATCAAATAACATTTTATCAATAGTCATTTTTATGGCTGGCAGATTATTTTTCATCACATCAAACACTATAACAGCGTCTATATCGAAATAATGATGTGCTATAATGTCTCGCATTCCCATAACTCCTTCCATGTTCACGGACAATGTCGCTATCGCTATAAACCATTGGCAGTACTTGCTTGTTTAATAGCCATTATTACGTTAATAAAATAGAGAATATGAGAACAAATGATTCAAAAACATCCGTAGACTCTAAATTGGAGGAGATGGAGGAAAAGTATCCTGTAGAGCAAATCGCTGTTAAAAATGAGAAGAAAATAACGGCCAAGGATGTAAAGGAGGCTGTGAAAGAGATTAATCCCGATACGGACAGCTTGGGTAGCAGAGGATAAAACGTATTTTAATTTGCTTAAAAGAATAATTATTAAGATTTATAGTATTATCTTTGTGGTTGCGGTTTGTAATAAACCGAGGTATAAAGATTGGTAAATCTAGCAAATTAAATAATAAAGATGTATAGAACAAGAACTTGTGGCGACTTGCGCCTTGCGGATGAAGGTCTGGTGGTTACACTGGCCGGTTGGGTGCAGAAAACCCGCAAAATGGGAGGAATGACATTTGTCGATATCCGCGACCGTTATGGTATTACTCAGTTGGTATTTAATCAGGAGGTTGATGCAGCTCTTTGCGAAAAGGCAAATAAGTTGGGCCGTGAATTCGTGATTCAGGTTACGGGTACGGTTCGTGAGCGTTCCAGCAAGAATGCGCATATCCCGACAGGTGATATTGAGTTGATCGTTTCTGAATTAAATGTCCTGAACACTGCGCTTACCCCTCCGTTCACGATCGAGGAGGAGACAGATGGCGGTGATGACTTGCGTATGAAATATCGTTATCTGGACTTGCGTCGTGCCCCAGTTCGTAAGAATCTGGAACTTCGTCATAGAATGGCGTTCGAGGTTCGCCGCTATTTGGATGAGCAAGGTTTCTTGGAGGTAGAGACTCCGGTTCTTGTAAATTCTACCCCGGAGGGTGCCCGTGACTTCGTGGTTCCTTCCCGTATGAACCCGGGACAGTTCTACGCTTTGCCTCAGTCTCCACAGACCTTGAAGCAATTGTTGATGGTTTCCGGTTTCGACCGTTATTTCCAGATCGTAAAATGTTTCCGTGACGAGGATTTGCGTGCGGATCGCCAGCCGGAGTTCACGCAGATCGACTGTGAGATGAGCTTCGTGGAGCAAGAGGATGTCTTGAATATGTTCGAGGGCATGGCGAAACATTTGTTTAAGGTAATCCGTGGTGTCGAGTTCAAGGAGTCGTTTATGCGTATGACTTGGCAAGATGCTATGAAACAATATGGTAGCGATAAACCGGATTTGCGTTTCGGCATGAAGTTCGTCGAGTTGATGGACATCATGAAAGGCCATGGTTTCTCCGTATTCGATAACGCCGCTTACATAGGGGGTATCTGTGCGGAAGGTGCTGCAAGCTATACCCGTAAACAACTGGATGCGCTGACTGAATTCGTGAAACGTCCGCAGGTAGGTGCTAAAGGTTTGGTTTACGCCCGTGTGGAAGCGGATGGTAACGTGAAATCAAGCGTAGATAAATTCTATAGCCAAGAGGTTCTTCAAGAAATGAAGAATGCGTTCGGTGCTAAACCGGGTGATTTGATTTTAATCCTTTCTGGCGACGATGCGATGAAGACTCGTAAGCAACTTTGCGAGTTGCGTTTAGAGATGGGTAATCAATTAGGTCTTCGTGACAAGGATAAGTTCGTTTGCTTGTGGGTAATCGACTTCCCGCTGTTCGAATGGAACGAGGACGATCAACGTTTCTACGCTATGCACCATCCGTTTACCTCTCCGAATCCGGATGATATACCGTTGTTGGATACGGATCCGGGTGCTGTTCGTGCGAATGCGTATGATATGGTTATCAATGGTGTTGAAGTGGGTGGTGGTTCTATCCGTATCCACGACAGCCAATTGCAGGATAAGATGTTCAAGCTGTTAGGATTCACTGAAGAAAGAGCGCAAGAGCAATTCGGTTTCTTGATGAATGCGTTTAAGTATGGAGCGCCTCCTCATGGAGGTTTGGCTTATGGCTTGGATCGTTTCGTGTCTTTGTTCGCCGGTTTGGATTCTATCCGCGACTGTATCGCTTTCCCGAAGAACAATTCCGGACGAGATGTTATGCTTGATGCTCCGGGCGTTTTGGATCCGGCCCAGTTGGATGAACTGAATTTGATCGTTGATATCAAGAAATAATCCAATCTGAAATTCCATTCGAATGGGAATCTTATTCCATCCGAATGGAATTTTCTTTTCTTTCTAAAGGAATTTTCTTTTCTCCCGAACATAAATCAAAGGATATTTAGCATGGTAAAGGTTAAAGATATATTGAGAGAAATTGAGCATTATGCCCCGCTTCCGCTTCAAGAAGGTTTTGATAATGCGGGTGTGCAAGTTGGCGACGTGAATCAGTATGCGACGGGGGTGTTGCTATGCCTAGATGTTACCGAGGAGGTGCTCGATGAAGCGATCGAGATGGGATGCAACCTGATCATCTCCCATCATCCTTTGGCCTTTAAGTCGTTTAAGTCGTTGACGGGTTCCAATTATATTGAGCGTTGCATGATGAAGGCATGTAAGTATGACTTGGTGATTTATGCCGCCCATACCAATTTGGACAATGCTGTAGGAGGCGTGAACTACCGTTTGGCGGAGTTGATAGGCTTGCAAAATGTACGGATCTTGAGTCCTCAGAAGGGCGCTTTGTTAAAGCTGGTGACATTTGTCCCGGAGATTTATGCCGAGGTCATGCGGAATACTTTGTTCAATGCCGGTGCGGGAAGTATCGGGAACTATGACGCTTGTAGTTATAATTTACACGGCGAGGGAACATTCCGTGCCAATATGGGATGCAATCCGTTTTGTGGTGAGATCGGCGAGTTGCATGTAGAGAAAGAGGTGCGTATCGAGATGATCCTTCCGGCATTCAAGAAGACGGCGGTGACCCGTGCCTTGTTATCCGTTCATCCGTATGAGGAGCCGGCTTTTGATTTCTATCCGTTGTCGAACACCTGGGAACAGGCAGGTTCCGGTGTAGTGGGAGAGTTGCTTGCCGAGGAGGATGAGTTGAGTTTCTTGTTGCGAATCAAGACCCTGTTTGACGTTGGTTGCGTGAAGCATTCTCCATTTACGGGTAAGCCTATCCGAGAGGTTGCTATTTGCGGAGGCAGCGGCGCTTCCTTGATCAAGGACGCTATTGCGTATGGAGCCGATGTCATTATAACGGGGGAGGCGAAGTACAACGATTTTTATGATGTGGAGGATCAGATTTTACTGGCGGTTATCGGTCATTATGAATCGGAAATCTGTACAAAAGACATATTTTATAACATAATATCGAAAAAATTCCCTACCTTTGCAGTACATTTTTCGAATGTTAATTCAAACCCAGTAAAATATTTATAGAATGGCTACAGATAAACAATCAGCTGAAAAGGAATATACGGTTGAAGAAAAGCTTTCTACGCTGTATCAACTTCAGACGATGATGACTGAAATTGATAAGATCAAGACCCTTCGTGGTGAGCTTCCTCTGGAGGTTCAAGACTTGGAGGACGAGATCGTAGGACTGGAAACACGTCTCCAGAACTATCAAGCGGAGATCAAGGAGTTTGAGGCTTCTGTTGTTGAGCAAAAGCATAAGATCACAGAATCTGCCACATTGATAGATCGCTATAAGGCACAATTGGATAATGTGCGTAATAACCGGGAGTTTGATAACCTGTCTAAGGAGATCGAGTTCCAAGGTTTGGAAATTGAGTTCTCAGAGAAAAAAATCCGTGAATTCGGAGAGGCGGTAGACTCCAAGAAAAAAGATATCGCAGAATTGACTGAGAAGTTAGAAGGCCGTAAAGCTGACTTGGTTCAGAAAAAGAGTGAGTTGGAACAGATTATTTCCGAGACAAAGCAGGATGAGGAGAAACTTCGTGAGAAAGCGAAGAAATTGGAGGCCACTATCGAACCTCGTTTGTTGACCGCTTTCAAGCGTATCCGTAAAGGTGCTCGTAACGGTTTGGCTGTTGTTTATGTGCAACGTGGCGCTTGTGGTGGTTGCTTTAATAAGATCCCGCCTCAGAAGCAATTGGATATCAAGTTGCGTAAAAAAATTATTGTTTGCGAATACTGTGGTCGTATTATGATCGACCCGGAATTAGCAGGTGTAGAAGATTAATTCAAAAGATCTGTAAGTAATGGCTCTAGCTAAAACCGGCTAGGGCCATTATTATTTTTAATACAAAGGCATTATGATACATACGATACGTTTATATATAGAGAAGTACCGGCTGTTATCCGAAGATGGTCCGGTTTTGGTCGGATTGAGCGGTGGGGCCGATTCAGTGGCTTTGTTGGGTGTATTGGTGCGTTTGGGATATTCGTGTATAGCACTTCATTGTAACTTTCATTTACGCGGGGAGGAGTCGGATCGGGACGAGGCATTCGCCTGCGAGTTTGCGGGGGCTTTGGAAGTACCCTTTCATAAGGTAGATTTCGATACGATCTCTTATGCGGGAGAGAAACATCTCTCGATAGAGATGGCTGCCCGTGAATTGCGCTATGCTTGGTTTGAGGAGATGCGGGAGCGGTTGGGAGGGCAGGCGATTGCCGTTGCCCATCATCGGGACGATAGCGTGGAGACAGTCTTGATGAATTTGGTACGGGGTACGGGAGTTCGGGGGATGAGCGGGATTCGTCCGAGGAATGGTTTCATCGTCCGTCCTTTGCTATGCGTAAGCCGTGAGGATATCTTGGCTTGGCTAGCGGATCAAGACTACGCCTATATAACGGATAGTACGAATTTATCGGATGCTTATACCCGTAATTTCATCCGTTTAAATGTGTTGCCGCTTTTGGAGGAAATAAATCCATCGGTTCGGAATACCATCGCACGTTCTGCTGAGCATATTTCTGCTGCCGAGACTATATATATATATGTATTGGAGCAAGCCCGGAAAAAGGTTATCGTATCGCATGATCGTCTTTCTATTGAGGCGTTGATGTGGTTTCCGGCTCCGGAGACGATTTTATATGAGCTATTAAAAGAATATGGTTTTACCCGTCTGGTCTCGGACGATGTTTTCGCTGCCTTGACTAAGGAGCCTGGTAAGCTGTTTTACTCTTCCACGCATCGTTTGCTGAAGGATCGTGATTATTTATGGATTACTCCTTTAGAGAAAAAGGAAGAGCGAACTTTTGTTTTAGATCCGGAAAAGGGTATTAATCACGAACCTGTTGAACTATCTTTCCGTAAACTTGTTATAACTATAGATTTCCCTATCGAAAAGAATAAGCGAATCGCTTATTTGGATTATGATAAACTCGATTTCCCTTTAACATTGCGGACTTGGAAAGAAGGCGATTGGTTTATTCCCTTCGGAATGAAAGGACGTAAGAAGTTGAGTGACTATTTTTCCGATCATAAATTTAGCCGGATTGAGAAGGAGCGCACATGGCTTCTTTGTAGTGGCGACGCTATAGTTTGGGTGGTAGGAGAAAGGATTGATAATCGTTTTCGTATAGGCGAATCAACAAAACGTGTGCTAATTGTGAATTTTTTTGGCTAAATCCTCGTTTATTGTAAAATTATTCTTACATTTGCGAAGATTTACTCCGCAGATATGTTACTAATGGTTCAAATTAGCTGAACAATCCGGTTATTACATGAAAATTTTAATTTAATAAAGATACAATGATACCATTGGGCATACATCGTGTTTGTATATGTGATCCGTATGTATGTGCCATTTATATTATTACTTCGCAATATGCAGAAATATAACATTCTAGAACTAAATGAAAAACTTCTTCCCGAACTTCAAAGTATTGCGGAAGAGTTGGGAATAAAAAAAGTTAGCAGCTTAAAGAAAGAAGAGTTGGTTTATCGGATTCTTGATGAGCAGGCGATCTCCTATGCCGGCATTCAGGCTGAAAAGATGAAAGAGAAAGAGGCTAAGAAGCCTGCTGAGGGTCGTAAGAGAGGCCGTCCGGCTAAAGCTGCTTCTCCTAAAGTAGCGAAGGCTGAGACTGCTGAAGCTACAGAGAGTACCCAACAGGCTCAGGAAAAGTCAGTGGCTGCTCCGGCTGATAAGAAAGAGCAAAAAGAGCAACCTGAACGTAAGAAAAGAGTCCGTATCGAGAAAAGGGAAAAGGTAGCCGGTGCTATTGCTCCTTCCGAGGATAACAAGGAAGTGGTGGTTTCAAAAGAGCCGCAAACGATCTCTACGGTAATGGAAATCCCGATCGTGGAAACTCCGGCGGTAATAGAAAACCCGGTGGAGAAACCGTTGTTGCCCCCTGTTGTGGCAGAATTTAAAACGGAAGAAGAAACCGCTTTGCCGGAAAATACGACTTCGGTAGAGGTAGCGGGAGAAACAACTTCACCACAAGCGACGGAAGAAGAGCCTAAGCGCATTGTATTCCGCCATCCGGACGCTAAATCCGTATTGGATCAGATTTTTCCGTTCTCCGCTCCGAAACCCGAGGCAAACAAGCCTCAACCTGAGGCCGCTCCCCAGCAGAATAATCCTCGACAGAACAATCGACAGAATAATCATAATAACAACCGTAATAACGCTAATAACAACCAGCAAGCTCAAGAGAAAATGTATGAGTTTGATGGTATCCTTACAGGAACCGGCGTGTTGGAGATGATGCAAGATGGTTACGGTTTCCTTCGTTCTTCCGATTATAACTATTTGACTTCACCGGATGATATTTATGTCTCTCAATCTCAGATCAAGTTATTTGGACTGAAAACGGGTGACGTGGTAGAAGGTTCGATCCGTCCGCCGAAGGAAGGTGAGAAGTATTTCCCGTTGGTAAAAGTGGATAAGATCAATGGTCGTACGCCGGAAGAGGTTCGCGACCGTGTTCCTTTCGATCATTTGACCCCGTTATTCCCGGATGAGAAATTTATGCTTACGGCACGTAAATCACCGAAAGTATACGATAATATCGCTGTACGCGTGGTTGATTTATTCTCCCCGATCGGAAAAGGGCAACGTGGTTTGATCGTCGCTCAACCGAAAACCGGTAAGACGATGTTATTGAAAGATATTGCGAACGCTATCGCTTACAACCATCCCGAGGTTTATATGATTATATTATTGATCGACGAACGTCCGGAGGAGGTTACAGATATGGCTCGTAGCGTGGATGCGGAAGTGATCGCTTCTACATTCGACGAACCGGCTGAACGCCACGTGAAAATCGCTGAGATCGTATTGAACAAGGCGAAGCGAATGGTAGAATGTGGTCATGATGTCGTGATTCTTTTGGACTCGATCACTCGTTTGGCTCGTGCTTATAATACGGTACAACCGGCTTCAGGAAAGGTACTTTCCGGTGGTGTTGACGCAAATGCGTTGCAGAAGCCGAAACGTTTCTTTGGTGCCGCCCGTAATATTGAGAACGGCGGTAGCCTTACGATTCTAGCCACTGCTCTTACGGAGACTGGCTCTAAGATGGACGACGTGATCTTCGAGGAATTTAAGGGTACGGGTAACATGGAGTTGCAATTGGATCGTAAATTATCCAATAAACGTATCTATCCAGCTGTGGATATCACGGCTTCCAGTACTCGCCGTGATGATTTATTGCAGGATGAGAGTACTTTAAACCGTATGTGGATTTTACGCAAATATTTATCAGACATGAACTCTATGGAGGCTATGGAATTTGTTAAGCAACGGATGGAACAAACCGTTGATAATATGGAATTCTTGGCATCCATGAACGGTTGATAATATCCTATAAAAAACACTATACTTTTGTGTTCAAGACAATATTGTTTTAATTCCAAAAGTATAGTGTTTTTATTACGTCTTTTTAGGTCTTCCACGGTGTCCTATATTCCGTTTCTGTGGGCTCGAGGATGATCCTTTATCCCCGCCTTTGCGAGGCCGCCCTCTGCCTCTTTTATTCATACCGTATTTTTCTGGCTCATACAAGGGTACTTCCCCGAATTCCGGACTGATCGGTATCTTGTAAACCTTTTTTTCTAAGAAATCCTCTATACGCTTGAATTGTGGTTGTTCATCAACTGATACGAAAGTAATCGCTAATCCTTCCCCATTCGTACCCCGTGCCGTACGTCCGATTCGGTGTACGTAATCCTCTGGATCATGTGGGATATCGAAGTTCACGACCAACTTGATGTCATTGATATCGATTCCACGTGCCACTACATCCGTAGCCACGAGGATATCGGTATGTCCGCTCTTGAATTCTTTCATGACTTCCTCCCTTTGGGATTGCTCCAAATCCGAGTGCATGGCAGCTACATTGAACTTTAATCTTTTTAAGGTAGACGCTAATTCTTTCACCTTCATTTTAGAAGAGGAGAAGATTATTACCCGTTGAGGGCGGCTTTGAGTGAAGAGATCTTGTAGAATCTTGAGTTTTTGTGAATCGTAGCAGATATATGCGGTTTGCATGATAGATTCGGGCGGGCGTGAGATAGCGATCTTGACTTCTTCTGGATCTTTTAGGATGGTTTTAGCCAACGTCCGTATTTTAGGTGGCATGGTAGCCGAGAACATGATCGTCTGGCAATAGGGGGGCATTTGTTTATGAACTTGCATGATGTCATCATAAAAACCCATATCTAGCATGCGGTCTGCCTCGTCTAAGACGAAGAAAGACACTTTAGACAAATCGACAGTACCTAATTTAATATGGGACAATAAACGCCCCGGGGTAGCGATCACGATATCCGCCCCCATCTCTAAACCTCTCTTTTGTTGTTCCCAAGCGATTCCATCGGTACCTCCATACACGGCGACTGCGGATATGGAAGGTATAAAATAAGTGAATCCTTGAATTTGTTGGTCTATTTGTTGAGCCAATTCCCGGGTCGGTGCCATAATGACCGCATTCACCGCATCTATCGGATGACAACCTTTGCTTAGTTCATTAATAACTGGCAAAACATACGCCGCCGTTTTACCGGTTCCGGTCTGTGCGCAAGCGATGATGTCTTTACCTTCTAAAATGACAGGAATCGTTAACTCTTGGACTGGAGTCGCTTCGTTAAAATTCATGTCATAAAGCCCGTCTAATACGGCATCTTCCAAATCTAATTCATCAAATCTCATCTTTTTACATTCAAATTCTCGGTAAAGATAAAGATTATTTAGAAATGTTATGCAATAGCTAGTTTTCTCTTTGGTGATAAATAGAAAAATAATACCTTTATCCCCGAGTTATACTCTAAAAACGAAAGAATAAATATGAATAGTCCGCTAAATATCCTATTTCCTTGAATAATGGTAAGCCGCTTATCTTGGCTTTATGGAGAGATATAACTTCCGAGTTGGCTACGGAAAATACTTTGAGAAGAACCTGGATCTTGACGAAAATGGCATTGCGGATAAGTGATATACGTACATGCTCGGTTTTCATCGATCCGTATAGTACCCATAATTTCAAGGATTCCGTTGTGACCTTGAACGATTGGAATGCCATGTCGGAAAATATGATAGAGGTGCTGTGGGGACAGTTTGTCAGTCGAGCGCATCCGGATGATCAGGAACATTATTATAGTGTGTTTACCCGTCTTTGTAGAGGGGAGATATCCGAGGCAAGGATCGAGGTCCGTATGCTATTCCCGGTAAGAAGGAATATGCTTGGAGAGAGAGATTCGCTACCGTGTATGAATGGGACGAGAAAGGAAGACCTTCTTATCCTTGGATGCTCAACGAATATTCAGGAACGGAAGAATCAAGAACTAAGTCTTGAGGAGGCAAAGGTGAAGACCGAGGCCGCTGATAAGATGAAATCGAAATATTTGGCGGATATGAGCCACGAGATCCGGACTCCTTTGAATGCGATTACCGGTTTCTCAGAGTTGATGGCTTTTGCTGATACGGATGAGGAACGTATGTCGTACTACGACGTGATCAAGATGAATAATCAATTGTTGATGCAATTGATCAACGATATTTTGGATATCTCGAAGATCGAGGTGGATGCGATAAAGATCACATATGAGCAATTAGATGTCAGTGAATTGATGGATACGATTTATGTTTCTGCCAAGCTGCAGGTTCCGGAAGGAGTTAAGTTGGTTTTGGAGAAAGGGGCTGACCACCATATGTTTGGTACGGATAGCATGCGCCTGTTGCAGTTGATCAATAATTTTGTGAACAACGCTATTAAGAACACGAAAGAAGGTAATATCACGATGGGATATACCATTCAACCGAATAATCCCTTACGTTTTTACGTAAGGGATACGGGTATTGGCATCGATAAGGAAAAATTGAAAGATGTTTTCGGTCGTTTTGTGCATGTAAATGACTATATGGAAGGTATCGGATTAGGACTGGCTATCTGTAAAGGGTTGGTTGTGAAGATGGGAGGTTCGATACATGTTACTTCCGAATTAGGGATGGGTTCGGAGTTCTCCTTTATTTTGCCGTCTCATGAATAGCACTATTTGTAATAGCGTTTATAGATTTGATCGTGTAATCCACTGTCTTTGATTTGCTGCAGCCAACTATTTAGGCTATCCAGTAGGATAGGGGAGTCTTTACGGATTGCCCACGATTGCAATTGGGTAAAACTGACATCCGTCAGGATATCGACTTCTGGTAAGTTTTTCTGGGTCATGCGGGCGATTTGCTGGTCGCATACGGCGTAATCAATGTCGCCTTTGGCTACCATGATCATAAGCTGCTCGGTAGAATATAACTCATCTTCCACCACGTAGATCGTATCACCTATCTCGTGTCCCAGATTTTGCAGGCGCAATAAGGCTGGGGAATCTTTCGGTATGTATAAGGTCTTTTGAGCTAAATCCAATTGGTTGCGGATAGGAGGTTGTCCATTGTTCGCCTCTGCCGTACGCTGTACCAAGACTTGTCTGTTGAGAACGATCGGTTCGGTAAACAGGTAGTTTTCCCGCATCTCGGAGGTGATGGGGATGTTTCTTGCGAGTACATCGCCTTTGTTGTCTGATAATTCCTTGAAGCTTTTCGCTAAACTCATTTCCAAATGTGTCTGAACTTCCAATCCGGATAATTTAGCGATCGCTTGGCTAAGCTCGTATTGAAAACCTTGCACCGTATCGCCGGATACGAAATACCCGGATTGGTTGTATTCGGTTATCATCCGGAGAATTCCTTCTTCCTTGATTTCCGGATAATCACGAGGCCCGATTTCTTGAGGATGTTGGCTGAATTTCCAAAGCTGTATCATTGTCACTACAGCGACAATCAATAGACAAGCATATAGGATAAGCAATTTCTTAGCTTTCATGGCAATCGACTAATTGTTGAAAGTCACGGAGACTCCCATCTTCAAAACCATCGGATCCAACGGATAATGCGCAAGAGAGAAGTAATTCGGATCAACGAACTTAGAGCCTAGATTATATGCCATGATGAAGAAGCGAGCTTGCTTCAAATGCAAATTCGCATAAGCGTTGATCAACGGATAATTACCTACCTTCACTTTCTTGTCTCCTTCCTGTACTTGGAACTGCTGGGTAGCCGGCTCATAATAAGGAGCATAATAAGCGGTGTTGTAGTATACGTTTGCGCCAATCTGTACGGTTAATACTTTCGCCAACTTAAACGCTAGATATATATTAGAGTATGCGCTGATATCCGGTAACGGGAGTTGAGACTTCTCGCTAGAAAGCTGATAGGCCACCTCATTCTCCCATCCGAACGCACGATACATGATATCTTGCTTGATACGGGCTGAGACAACTTGGATGTTCTTATTGCTTTGCTCCGGCAAACCTTTACCGTTGAAAAATACATAATGCTGGATACTTTCCACTCCTCCGGATAACTGGGTACGGGTGGATTCCAAGTTGATTTTCGCTCCGGCGTAAATCCTTTGTACATTTTTCAATGATAGATCCCACCAATAGTAACGCCCATGATGGTGACGTTGGTAAAACGCCGGGGTGATGTTCTTGATGTATCCTTCCGCCTTGATCGTAGCGTCTTTCTTAAAAAGTTTGAATTTTGTTTGCAGGTCTCCGCTCACTCGGACCTCTCCGGCGTCACTTCCCGCAAGCCCTAATTCTCCACGGATATTATAGGTAAGCAGGCTACCACGGCGTTTGGATAATTCTCCGCCGATGTAGGTAGTAAACTCATCATATACTTCGGAAGTATGGAAATTTAATGTACTCGGCTCAGAGCTTCCACGACCATCCGGACCGTAATCCAGTCCGGGAACTTGGGATGCCAATCTAAACCGACGTTTCTCGAAAGTAACGAAGGCAGTCAGCCCGAACTTAGCCCAATCTTGGAAACCTTCCCTCAAGGCCAACGCAAAAGTATTCTTTAAATTCCAAGAGGAAGTCTGGTCATTCAAAGATGCGTCCATGCCATAAAGATGAGCGTAACAAGTATCGATCCCAACATCGTTAGAGATAAAGCGTCTGCGGTTATCCTCATAATCGATGGTATGGATAATACTGGAAACCGGAATGAATACCTCTTTTACGTTCCCTTCCTCATCAGTTTCTTCCAATTCCTTGGTAAAACCGAGGTTATATCTCTGTGTCAGGAAATACTGTTTTCCGCGGACACGATTCCATGTGTCTGTGTAGCGGACAGGATATGATTTGCTATCAATATTTCTTTGATTCTTGGCTAAGTCATCAGGATTCGTGATATATTGGTCATTTGTAAGTCCACCATTTTCGTAATTCACGAAGTTGAAATTGCTTAAATAAGCGTTTAATTTGTAGCGGTCAGTGATATAACTACCAAAAATGCGATAACTTAATAATTTATTACCGTTGGAGTTATAATATCCGCGACTATAAATATAATCCATCTCACCTCCGACATTGATCTTCTTGCCAAAATTTATGGTCAGTACCCCTTTCAGGCGATCCATCTTATTCTGACTGGCTCCTCCTGTCGTATAAGTTACTTGGGTATAGGGTACTTTGGTATCGTAGAAATAAGCGTTTGTCGGGGTCGTGATATAATAATCATAGGCATCGGCGAAGATGAAATCACGTTCCTCCTTACGTTCGTTAAAAATACGGGTTTGCGCTGGCGATCCCACATTTGCCAAATACCCAACGGCCAATGAGTTCGCCTCCATCAACGTACTATTCCCTAAATTTAATCGATTGGTATCCATGGGAGCGATATAACGTTCTCCCAAGAGAGGCGTGAGCCAATAACCGGTAATTCGTTTTGATTTCAGTGCCGCGCTATCTGTTTGTAGCAAACTATCCGGTATTTCTTTGTTTGAGGATGATAAATTAGATAACGAGAATCCATTGCGTCCTCCCCGGTTCCCGGAACGTCTTTGCGCATATGTGGAAGCCACCGTTCCTGTCAGAAAAAGTAATATGTATAGATAATACTTCATGGGTTGCAAAGATATAACAAAAAATAATGTACCAATTATAAAATATGCCAATATGCCAATCGGAAAACTTAATTAGCATATCGGCACATTAATGAATGAGCTTCTTATATTTTCTGTATAATCTCCATTCCTTTCTTAATGGCAGCCTCGTTCATTGGCAACAAATGATGGTGACGCTCAGGTAAGGATTTCTTCAATCCTAACATGACGTTTTCCAATTGAACCATCGGGACGATTTTAAGCAACCCTCCTAAGATCAACATATTGAAAGCCTTCTCATTTTTCATTTCGGTAGCGGCGTCCATGGCATCTACCCGATATACGTTAATATCTGTACGTTTTGCCGGCGTATGAATACCGTAACCATCGTAAATCAAAATACCACCCGGTTTCACCTTGTTCTCGAACTTATCCATGGAAGGTTGGTTCAAAATAATAGCGATATCATATTCATTCAATACGGGTGAGCTGATACGCTCGTCGTTCAAGATAACGGTTACGTTGGCCGTACCGCCACGTTGCTCAGGTCCGTATGAAGGCATCCAGCTAACCTCCTTGCCTTCCATCAAACCGGAATAGGCCAAGATCTTACCCATAGACAATACACCTTGTCCACCGAAACCTGCTATAATTATTTCTTGTTTCATTGTCGTTTACCGTATTACTTATTCAACATTCTTTAAGTCGCCCAGCGGGTAAAAGGGGAACATGTTTGCTTCCATCCATTTATTGGCTTTTTCCGGAGTCATCTTCCAGCCGGATGAGCAAGTGGAGACGAACTCTACTACAGAAGTACCCTTACCGGCCATAGCATTTTCGAAAGCCTTACGAAGCATCTTTTTTGCTTTCCGTACGGCTACGGCCGTTTGTACGCTTTGGCGTGTTACCAAGCAAGTTCCTTCCAATTGGGCTAATAAATCACTGATCTTCAACGGGTAACCATTCAAGGCGATGTTACGTCCGTAAGGACAGGTAGCCGTGGGCATACCTTCCAATGTAGTCGGAGCCATCTGTCCGCCGGTCATACCATAGATTGCGTTATTTACGAATACGATCACGATATTCTCGCCACGGTTGGCGGCATGAATCGTCTCGGCCGTACCGATAGCCGCCAAGTCACCATCTCCTTGATACGTGAATACCATCTTCTCCGGATTCAAGCGTTTAACGGCGGAAGCGATAGCTGGCGCACGTCCGTGGGCTGCCTCGATCCAGTCGATGTCCAAATAGTTATATGCGAATACGGCACATCCCACGGGGGAGATACCTATTGTCTTATCTTCCAGACCCATATCGGCTATAACCTCGGCGATTAGCTTATGTATCACACCGTGGCTGCAACCGGGGCAATAGTGCATGGGATTTTCATTCATCAATCTGGGCTTTTCATACACCAGATTTTCCGGTTTAATTATATCGTTGAGTTCCATAATCTTTAATCATTAATGTATATATCTTAAGACATATTGTACTAGCCGCAATACGATCGCCGCCCCACCGCAATACAAGAATACGGTCTTATCGCTAACTGCGAAGTAACATACCACGGCTGCTATGGCCAGTAGCATGAAAAAAAGCGTCAATATCTCGTCTGCTTTACTTCCTCGTGTCATACGGATCAGAATAATTTTTCCTTCAGTGCGTTTAATATCTCATCCGGGGTGAATACGATTCCACCTAATCGGCCAAAGTGCTCTACCTTTACCTTACCGTCTACGGCTAGGCGAACGTCCTCTACCATCTGTCCGGCGTTCAACTCAACTGATAACATACCCTTTACCTTATCTGCATAAGCAGCAATCACTTTTGTCGGGAACGGCCATAACGTGATCGGGCGTAACAAGCCAAGCTTGATACCTTCAGCACGGGCAATCTCGACTACCTTTTGGCAAATACGAGCGGAAGAACCGAATGCGACCAACAGATAATCAGCATCCTTGCATTGGAACTCCTCGTAACGAACCTCATTTTCCGCGATTTTGCGATATTTCGCTTGGAAACGGATATTGTTCTCCTCCATCTTCGCCGGGTCTAGCTCCAAGGAAGTAATGACGTTACCTTTGCGTCCGCCTTTCTTTCCTTGTACGGCCCAAGGGCATTGAGCGATAATCTCTTCCTCGGTACGGCGGGGTTGATAGGGAGGTAATACCACTTTCTCCATCATCTGCCCGATGATACCGTCTGCCAAGATAATAGCGGGGTTATTGTATTTAAAAGCCAGGTCAAAACCAAGACCTACGAAATCTGCCATCTCCTGTACGGAAGATGGGGCCAAGGTTATCAAGCGATAATCGCCATGGCCACCGCCTTTCACGGTCTGGAAATAATCAGCCTGACTTGGCTGGATCGTTCCTAATCCGGGACCGCCACGCATAACGTTCACGATCAGACAAGGAAGCTCCGCTCCCGCAATATAAGAAATACCTTCTTGTTTCAAGCTCACGCCCGGACTGGAAGAAGAGGTCATCACTTTTTTTCCTGAACCGGCTCCGCCATATACCATATTAATAGCGGCTACCTCGCTCTCTGCTTGTAAGACTACCATACCAGTCTTTTCCCACGGCATCTCTGCCATAAGGGTCTCCAATATCTCTGACTGCGGAGTGATCGGATAGCCGAAGTAACCGTCCACACCATAGCGGATGGCCGCATGGGCGATAGCTTCATTACCCTTCATTAATTTTATATCTTCTGCCATATCTTGATATAACTTTATATTTTTGCTTTGTAGATCGTTAGACAACCGTCCGGACAAACTAACCCGCAACTAGCGCAACCGATGCATGCGTCCGGGTTCTTCATGTACACATAATGGTACCCCTTGTTGTTTACTTCTCGTGGGTGCAACTCCAGTACATCCGACGGGCAGGCTACTACGCAAAGGTTACATCCCTTGCAGCGCTCTGTGTTTACAACAACAGTTCCTTTTATTTTCGCCATAATACTTGTTTATTTAAAATCTAAATGTAACACATTTCTATTGAGGCATCAAAGTTAGTAAAAAATTACTCGTAGCCAAGATTATATTCTTTTTGTTGAATAGATTTTCTACTGATGGTTAATGGAGCAGCGGAAATATTTGGTACATATAACATGTTAAACACATTAAAAGTGATCCCATTTATATGAGTATCGGTGTTGCAGAATGCCTCTATAGGCATGGGCCGTAAGCTCTATCAGTGTGGACGCTAAGTACTAGTGCTTATGGCTTGTGCCTATGCTGGTGAAATATATGTATGCATCAGATATTTCCGCTGACTCAGTTATTGTCGATAGTCTTAAGGATTCGTTCGTGTTCTTGTGCTGTAACTGTTTTATTCCTTGAAAGATAAGTGTGCTTTTTTTGTCTGGTGCCACTGAACGATCATTCTCTGTCGTTGAATGAAGTATATTATTGTAAGGACTTTTCCATAAGGTTCAAGAAATATTTGTTTCTGTTTGTTTCGGCTTTTGTTCTCTTAGGCGAAATAAAAAATTGGGGTGTGGAAGCCTTGGACGATCCGTGTGTATTTATCTACAATAGTAGAAATTATACAAGGCTTATAGCCGCCTATCAATACGATGTATGTTAGGGTGGCTATCTACAATAGTAGAAATTATACAAGGCTTATAGCCTCAGGTAATATGTTATACATTTAGCTATATCTACAATAGTAGAAATTATACAAGGCTTATAGCCTAAATTAGACTGTAGCAGAAGCTCTGAATCTACAATAGTAGAAATTATACAAGGCTTATAGCCTTCACAAGAGGATGTGGGACGGAATTTCTCATCTACAATAGTAGAAATTATACAAGGCTTATAGCCCCGGGAAGGACATAAACAGTATATTAAAGATCTACAATAGTAGAAATTATACAAGGCTTATAGCCAAGGATAAGGAGGTAGTGATACAATTATGATCTACAATAGTAGAAATTATACAAGGCTTATAGCCATGAGAGAAATTACGATAAGCGATTAATCTACAATAGTAGAAATTATACAAGGCTTATAGCCACTCAGGATCATTCCACGACCCACTATCGATCTACAATAGTAGAAATTATACAAGGCTTATAGCCTAACAAACAGGCGCACCAGAAGCCTATAATCTACAATAGTAGAAATTATACAAGGCTTATAGCCGTTTGTTAATATTGTTATCTTACAGGGGATCTACAATAGTAGAAATTATACAAGGCTTATAGCCCACTTTACAATACGTTTGTCTGATCCATATCTACAATAGTAGAAATTATACAAGGCTTATAGCCCGGTAGTCTTGAAGGGTTGTTTATTGCCATCTACAATAGTAGAAATTATACAAGGCTTATAGCCCCTCCTTTCAGCAATTCGAGATTGTCAATCTACAATAGTAGAAATTATACAAGGCTTATAGCCCATGAAGTTCTTGAAGGACGCTCTTCCATCTACAATAGTAGAAATTATACAAGGCTTATAGCCTCTTGTATTGTAAAGGTACGATTATTTTTTTATTAACCAAATAATTACATGAGGGAAATAAAAAGATAAATAAGAGGGTTCTGTATTCTCTACGGTCTATAAAAATGCATAAAATACTCATACACAAAGAACAAACGATTGCCCTTAGAGCATGTAAAGACTGAGGTTTGTAAACTCATTGGTAGTGTAAAATAAACTGTGTCAGCAAAGAGTAAAATAAAATATTAACTTTGCTAACACAGTTTAATTTACATCCTCAACTCGTTAGACCAATCAAAAATATACGATATCCGTATCACGATGAATGGCATTGCCATATTTCTTTAACTTTACCGTAGAGACATCAAAAATGATCACGCTGTCGCCACCTCCAAACTTCTTTGCAAAAGTTTCCTCTATTATCGTAATCATATTATCTATTACCCGATTTGTGTTATTTATCTCATATACTGAGTTTTGTAGTCGGATGGCTCCATGTTTGGTAAGCATCTTTGAAAATCGAGTGCGTAATTTGTCATCGCTTATGTCATAGCTTATCACTAACATATCAAAGAATAAAAATTGGATATTGCTTAACTGACTTGCGTCCCATGAAGCAACGGTAATAAGATTGTACATATTTGAATACCTCTGCCTTATAAGGAATCAGGGCATCGAAAAACACCCGGCAGTAATCGGCGTTACGCTCATAACGAATCCGATATTCACCTTTTTGCACTAGGAAATCTTTCTCTGAAAACTGCTTACGATTCCATGCCGTTCGCACAGCTTTGTCTATAATGGGACGAAATGGTTCCATGATGTCGCAGACAAGCGACTTGCGCTTGAACCACATTCGGTGGTAGACACCGATATAAAGGTCGAAACCAAACATACGCAAGAAACATTCCATGTAGTTGAAAAGGATGGTGTAGCCCATGTCGAGTGTGGCGTTAAGCGCATCGCATTTCGTACGAGGTCTACGTTGATGCCAGTCAAAATCTTGATAAAAAGTAGCGAAGAAGGATTTGGCAGCCGTTCCCTCCATCCCCATAAGAGTATCATACTCTGTCACGCCAAGTAATGTAGAGAGACATCCTTGCAATGTAGCGCATGATTGTTCTGTAAACTCATCCTTGCGTCGGGTATCATACAAAGCCTTCAACTGGTTGCGTATTTTATTCTCGACAATAATCTTTGCTACGCTAATGTCGTCTTTCGCAAATTCGTATTGCCGCTGTCTAAGTAGGAAGTTGCCTTCTGCCGAATTAGCCCAAAAGAAAACTGGACGTAAGGATGGTTTCATGACGACCAAAGCCACACCAAATTTCTTGCATTTTTCGATCAGTGGTGTGGTGATGCGAATGTGCCCGATGATAAATAAGGCAAGTATTTTTTGGAAAGGCAGTTTGGTCAGTGTTTTCATCTTGTTGCTGTTTTCCACTTGCTCTTCGAGCAAAAGTTCTCCGTTGCTGACACGAAGACTTCGCTCGCAAATGCAATTGATGACAAAGATGGTGCGAAATTCTATATCTTTATTGGTAAACATTGTCTTGGAGTGTTTTGTCGCACAAGTTGCAATAGATGCAGTGGCGGCATTTGTTAGGATTTATTGTAAAAGAAGTAGATATCGGATTATACGAACGGAAGCGTTCTATAAACCGTTTGAATTGTAGAAGATCTTCATTGCTGGGCATTGCTACCGGAATCATCTTGTTGGTCGAAATTTCATAAAAAGCCAATGTCTCTACCTTATAGCCCATTTCGTGAAGGCAGAGCATCTGCGCCCATAACTGGTATATCTGTCCTTGAAAAATCTGTTTCAACTGATATTTCCGTTCTATCAATCGCCGTTCCTTGCGTTTATAGACATCTATTTTGCCCATCAATCCGTATTCTTCAGAATAAACGGGCAGAGAAAGCAGGTCATCGGCACGGTTGCTTGCTGTTTTCTTGTCCACCGTCTCGTGTGATGCTCGTCCTCGAATTTGTGGTGTAGCATGATACATCGTTTCGTCCGACTCCATATAAACATTGTGAAGGTATATGGAGTACGGACAAAAGATGAAATCATTGAGAGTGGATATGGAGATGTAATTAGTCATTCAGATAAGGTTTTTGTTGGGCAAACTGCAGCCATTCTCTGTTAGATAGGACAAGATTTACTTTCTCCTCACAGTTTGTCGCCTGTATCCGACGGATAGTCCACAAGCCTTTTCGGGCAATGTTGTACGCACCATTGGCATCAGCATCCTTGGGCAGCGTTTCCTTGCCTTCCCGACTGTCATAGAACATTCCGCTTTCATCGGCTACTGGCGAGAGCAGATAATCCGTTTCCGAGTTGGTGGCACTGTTGCGCATTTGTACTAATAGGGTCATTAAGCGCATCAACGGCTCAAGATATTTCTTGTCGGTTAATGCACAAATGGCTTCTTTCAGGTTTTCGTGAACATCTATGCCGGCAGCTGCAAAAACTTTCTTAAATTCATCGGTCAGAACAACTTCCTCATTATCCCACAGATTGTTCTTGGCCGGGTTGCGGAAGGTCTTGATTCGTGTTCCGTAGGAACAAAGTGTCCACCAAGTGTACGTATCCTTTGCCTTGTCGGTAAATTTGCTGTAGTCCATGGCAAATTCAAACCAATCCTTATCAGCGTTATATCGGATAGAATCGAATTTCGAGAAAAAACATCTTGCCTTGTCTGCATTCTCATACCTGGTATCGAGCATGTTCACGAAACCGGTGACAGGGTCTATCTTACTGGTGTTCCATGCGGGAATATAGAACAGCCAGCCGCTCTGTTTACCGAGTTTGCGGAAGCTTTCAAATTTGTTGGTGAGTTGGAGCGGATGCAATGCGCCTCCCGTTTCATCGGCATCCTTCTGCTTGTCTACATAGCAGTTCAGTTTGTCGATAAGCATCTTTTCGAATTTTTCATACACTTGCCGTTCTATTTTCTGACGGTTGCGCATGAATCCCGTATTCAAATCTTCAAGCACTACGATTGCTTTATAGTCCACCATCATCTTGGAGAGAATATGGACAACTTGACTGAGATAACCTTCCTTAATCTCTTTTATGTTCTCTATTTTCTGCCAGTTGCGGCGTGCATCTGTGCGTTCTCCCTCTCGTGTGGCAAGGAGGTCTTTGTAATTCGTGGCATAGGTGCGTCCGTTATACTCATTGACAATGTCGTTCAGTGTCATTTGCTTTACGATATTCCCTTTCAAATCGATTAGTGACAGATAGAGCAGATGTCTTTCACCACGGTCAATGCCGATAATATGCTCAATACCGTTGTTTCGTATGGCTTCCTGCGTATGCTCGTTGATATAATTCCGTCCGGTTGCCTTAAAGTTGAGGGTTATAGGCACATGAAACTGGAACTTGTCAACCGTATAACGACGGTTCTTTATGATGTCGTAATCGAAAACGCTACCTTTCTTGGCATTCTGTGTATTCTTGTTCGTGATGGGCGCGTGTGCCTTATGTGTCGTGGTCTTGTTAAGGTCGAGACTCTTCTTACGATAGAATACTTCTGCTTGGCCATTCAGTTTATATATTACATCAGTTAGGTTTTTCTCGTCGAACAGCATCTTCCAGTATATCGTATGCAGATTAGGCGTCCCCTTGCTATGTTTCGAGAAATCCTTGTTCCATATATGGAACAGATAAAGTTTACCTTCGTCGACCAGTTTGTTGACAAATGCTTCAGAGACCTTTCTAAAGCCAAGCATATATCCTTGTTGCTCTACCTCACGATAAAATCCACTGATGTCTTCGTAAGTTTTCGTATCGGAGAATCTGAACCGGAATTTGCTCCAGTCTTCGTGCTTGTCAATAGATGCCTTGAAGAAGTCGATCAGTCGATGACAGTCTGACAGACTGAAATTCGGACCTTTTTTATGGGTGCCTTTTTTATAGGCTGCGATGATGCTTTCGGAAGGGGAGAATTCTTTTATGCGTGACTTTGAGAAGAATACCTTTGGAAGCATCTTGTTCGCTCCGGGCAATAGTTTGTAGTCAATTTTTTCAAAACAAGCGCCATCCGAAGGCAGACAATCACAATCGAACGCATGATTGGCTTTTTTATCCATGATGGCAAGATAATACATACCATCTTTACGCAACAATACAGAAGTGCAGTCTGGTTCTTTGTTCTGATCCCAACCTCCCAGCAACTGCGCATTTTCAAAATTCAATTTTATCTTTTCTGTGCTATACGGCTTGCGAGTCAGCCAATTGCGCACCTTGTTATATAAAGGGGTTACAATATCCAGCGCATTCCAAGCCGCACGCAGACGGGCATCAAACTCATTGTCTTTTTCGGCCTCATCGCCGCTGCCTAACAAGGGCTTGACAAAATGCTGCAATGCCTTATAGGCATCAAGCAAATCTTTTATTAGCTTGATATCGTTTTCTGATTGGTTGAGGTTGACATGTCGGCCAGCAAGAATATCCGATGCGACAAGACGAGCCATTTCTATTTGTGCAAATAGGTTTATCGGTTGCTCGTCATTCTGGTTACAAGTGCCAAGCAGGGCAAAATAATCTTCCACATTCTTTTGGGGAGCATCTGTTTTGGGATGTGGCAAGCTGTTTAGATACGCTATGCTGAAACTCTTTTCCGACTTGAACATTTTGTTTATTCTTTCCTCATATATTTCATTGTCGGCTTTTTCCTTTTTACTGGGAGTGATAGAGTTGCGGAGTTCTTGTTTGATTCCATTTGTGAAAACATCATAGCATCCGAACATCTGTTGTGAAATATCCGTAAGCCCTGGATTGTTGGCAATATAAATTTTAGAAAGGTCATATTGTCCGATGTGCTGTAGTAATGATTTCAATGAATCCTCATTGTCACCGGCAAGAATGTCTTTCAAGTCATCATGCATATTATTAATGGCCTCAATCATCTCCTTGTCACTCTTAAACTCTTCTGGTAGCCACGAAATAGCTATACGATCACTAAGAATCATCTTATAGAGTGACTTTAATAAAGGCAGTCGTTTACTACGGTCTTTTTGCTGTTGGTTATAAAGGTTCACATACTCGTTAAGCCCTTGTATCTTGACATTGTCATCATCCACACGGCCACCAATGATATTGTTATAAACTTCTATCTGTTCTTGTGTCAGCACAGTAGAAAAATAGTCAAGCGTAAACAGTTCACTGATGTGTTCCACATTGAGATATGTGCGGTATGCCGTTTCTATTTCAGTAAACCGGGCAGCTACTTCACTCTCTGCTATTTTGGCAAACGATTTCATATTGTCCAAAAACAAGGGAAGATTCTCATGTATTAACCGATAGGCAATGGCTGTTGATTCCTTCTCATCCGAATACATGTTCTTCCGGTTTTCATGAAAACCGGTGAAGTATGTGGTAAATTTATTGAAGTTATCAACTATTCGTTTCTCTTCTTCTCCCTCTATAAATCTAGGCAGATGCTTCTGTATTAGTTCTTTCTTAAACAAATCATCATACGAGCCACCATTCTTGAAAGCATCGACAATTTGTTTGCGTAAGTTTTCCTTTACTTTATCAAACTGTTGTTCTTCTTTTTCATTACGTTTGGAGATAGAGGCCAGTTTCCTATATTCTTCTAAAGAGTCATAACCTTGTTCTGAATACATTTTCAATTTGAAATGTTTTAGACACATATGAATAAATGCCTTATGATAACGGTCGATAATATCCTTGACAAGTTTGTACTCTTCCGCTCTTTGCTCGTCTTGCGCAATAAGACCTTTTTTCTCGATATGCTCTAATGTCTTGCCCAAGGGTTTTAGTTCAAACCGCAGTGTCTTACTCAAAGGATATAATCCTACGAATTGTTCCAATATATTTTTCATAATACAGATATTTAAGATTTATGTTCTTTGTGTTTATTCAAAAATGGCATTTCTGCCTTGATCCACTCTTACTGCAAGCTCAATCAATCTGCATTCTCCTTTTCATCAAACGTCATACCATTTGACTTTAGTCTGACGATTTGTTGTCCTGTCGTATATGCTTTCTTCATTGTAGCCTATAATTCGGATATAAAATTACTCATTTTATTTGAATAGACCACCATTATGTATATTGATTTATAGAAACTTTGGCATTCTTTCTGTATTTCTCTATAAACCGCCTCATAAGTTTCATTCCACCCTCTTTCTTCCCCAATATATATTTGCTTATCGGCCTGTATGCGCTGACTACATTTTTCTTTATCACCTTACTGGTATGGGGCGGATTTCGCTTATTGGAAAGATACGATGTGCGATGATAAAATGTAGGCAAATAACAATGGGCATCGTAAGCTCTTTACAATGCCCATTCTTACCATCTTATAATGGGCATTCTAATCTCCTTATAATGCCCATTGTAATATTAAGGTTAGGCCTTAGCGCTTTTTTGTGAGAGCTTTTCTAGGAAATATACGATCCCGAAACCTAAGATCATTAATCCAACGGCCTCCCAAACAAACTGATTTGGAGCGATATTCGCCTCCACCAACGGCTTGGTCATGCCATGGCTATCCACATAGGTCTCGATCGTTTCTTTCCAAGGCCATACCTTGTTAAGCGAACCCAGCATGAATCCGGCCAATACGGCGATCGTTATATCATGGAATTTACGAAGCGCGAATGACAGCACGCGGGAGAACGTCGTGATACCAATAGCCGCACCCGCTATAAACACCAACATAACAGGAACGTTAAACGTCTTGACCGCCTCCATGATATAGAAATACTTCCCAAGCAACACTAAGATAAAGCTACCCGAGATACCAGGCAAGATCATGGCGCAAATAGCGATCGCTCCACAGAGGAAGATAAAGAGTAAATTACTCGGAGTCTCGGCGGGAGTCGCCACGGTGATATAAAAAGCGATCACCGTCCCGACAACGAAACTCAAAATCGTCTTCCAGTTCCATTGCTTGATATCCTTTGAGACGAACCAAGTAGAGGCCAGTACCAAACCAAAGAAAAAAGACCATACCAAGATCGGGTGATACACCAAGAGATACGTAATGATCTTCGCCAGTGAAAATATGCTGATACCGATACCGGTCATGATAGAAAGCAAGAAATTAGCGTTGATCCCTTTCCAGAAAGCGGCTATTTTCCCTGTGAATAATTGTTTCAATGTCGTCCCGTTAATACTTTTGATAGAGTCGATCAGTTCCTCGTAGATACCTACGATAAAGGCGATCGTTCCTCCCGACACGCCAGGAACGACATCCGCCGCTCCCATACCCATACCTTTTAATACTAAAAAGCCGTAGTCCTTGAGATTTCGTTTGTTAGGCATATTGCATTATTAATTGTCTAATTACTATTATCTTTATTCTTTAAAAACTCTTTTGCCAGATCCTCTGGTTGGATATGTTTCTTTTCTTGATCGGATTGGATGGGCTTATAGTCCGCAAGCATGTCCGGTGCCATTTTATGAAATAAGAGGTAAAGATCATTTTCGGGTATGTGGCTGATATGATCCATGAACTCCCCCATATTCTGGTTACGCAGATAGGCCATAGCCAAAAAGACATGAATCATCGGGGTATTCGGGTTGATCTGAAGGACTTTCTTGTAATAAGAGATCGCCTTGTCCACCTCTCCCTTAGTAAGCAAATATTCTGCGGCCTGAATCAGGCTGTCGCATTCCTCTTGAATCTCCGGATTGGTATTCTTGTTATCGATGACCTTGAATATTTTATTCGTAATTTCGATAGCCTCCTCCTTTTTCCCGCTGTCAAGTAAGCTAAGTGCTAAAAGAGAGAGGAGACGGACATTGCTCGGATACAATTGCGCCGCCTCGAATAACTTGTTGGAAGCCTCGTTGTCACGTCCGGTCTCGGTACAGCAACGGATATAATTGATATAATTGGCCGGTCCATCTTCCATATTCGGGTCGTTTATGATCGTGGAAAGCAGTTGGTAAGCCTTCTCATATTGCTCCAGCTTCATATAACATTCCGCCATGAGTGGAGAGATACGGCGCATCACTTCCTCATCACCCTTGATTTCTTGATATTCCTCGATTGCCTTCTCGTAACTTTCGTTCATGTACAGGCAGTATGCTTTCAATATTTTCAGTTCCATATCGGAATCGTCGCATGTCAAGGCAAAGTCAAAAGCTTCGATCGCTTTCTCGTAATCGCCAACCATGGAATGTAGCCTTCCCAACGTAAACCAATACTCGTACGAGAAAGGATTCTTATCGATCAGCTCATTACACAACTCGATCGCCCGGGAAACGTCTCCTTCCGCCTCAAGGATGTAGCAAAATTCATTCTTAAGGATCAAGTTATCTGGAAATAAAGCCAAGCCACGGTCTACGAAATCCCGGGCCTCTTTATTCATGTCTAAATCATTCAGAATGGGAGAGATGTACTCGAATACTTCCTCTAAATAGTCACAATCTCTAGCGATTAGTTCTTCCGTGATCTCCAGAACCTTGGAATATTGGTTGAGCGAGCAATAACATTCCATTTTTAACATATCCAGATCTTGGTTATCAGTCTCCGCTATATTCTCGAGCAGAGCGAGAGCGCTTTCATAATCCTCGTTATACGCAAATTGCCTGCTTTTCTTGATTTGCAAGGCTGAATTACCGGGATGAAGTCTTAGCCCGAGGGCTAAGACTTCATCGAAGTAAGTATAATCATTCGAATCTTCAAAGCTGTCTAACATTTCGTCGATTTGATCGGCGTCGAAATAGGGCTCCTTACCCTCTTCTTTCGCTGAAATATAATGTTGTAACAAGCGTGAGATATCGTCTTTTTTCATCTACTATTCTTTATTTATTAATCTTGCTCCACGTATCCTTTAGCCCTACGGTACGGTTGAATACCAAGTTGTCAGGGGTGGATTCGCTATCTATGTTGAAATAACCGATGCGTTGGAACTGAAGGTAGGAAAGCTTGGGCAGGGTAGCCACGAACTTCTCTACGTAACAGTTTTTCCGGATCTCCAAGGAGTTCGGGTTGATGATTTCCTTCATGGCCTCTAGCGGGGAGCAATTCTTCTCCTCACGGATAGCGGCCAATTCGTCTCTAGGGTTTTCCACCTTCCAAAGTCGGTCGTATAAGCGTACTTCCGCTTTTTGGCAATGGGCGCGGCTTACCCAGTGCAAAGTACCTTTTACTTTACGGTTAGCATCCGGCATACCGCTGCGGGTATTTGGATCGTATTCGCAATATACCTCGGTAATCTCACCATTCTCGTCTTTCTTGCAGCCCGTGCATTTTACGATATAAGCGTTTTTCAGACGAACTTCCTGTCCCGGTGTCATTCGGAAATATTTCTTGGGAGCGTCTTCCATGAAATCCTCACGCTCCATCCACAACTCACGGCTGAACTCGATTGTATGGCTGCCAGCTTCCGGATCTTCCGGGTTGTTGATCGCTTCCAGTTCCTCGACCTGTCCTTCCGGATAGTTGGTGATAATCAGTTTCACCGGATTGATCACGGCGGATACACGGATGGCGCGGGCATTCAGATCCTCGCGTACGGCGCTTTCCAACAAAGCGAATTCGTTTAGGGCGTCGTAAGTCGTATAACCGATCTTGTCTATGAACTTACGGATAGACTCCGGGGAGTAACCCCTGCGGCGGAAACCGCATATGGTCGGCATACGGGGATCATCCCAGCCGTTTACCAAGTTCTCTTTTACCAATGTAAGCAGGTTACGCTTGCTCATCAGCGTGTAGCTCAGGTTCAATTTGTTGAACTCAGTCTGTCTTGGACGGTTGTCGTCCAAGTCCTCGCCTTCTTTCAGCCAGTCGATAAACAGATCGTACAGAGGACGGTGTACGACAAACTCCAAGGTACACAAGGAATGCGTCACGCCCTCGAAGAAATCGCTCTGTCCGTGGGCGAAGTCGTACATCGGATACGCTTTCCACGTCGTGCCCGTACGATGGTGCGGATGGTTAACCACCCGATAGATGATCGGGTCGCGGAAGTGCATGTTCGGGTTTGCCATGTCGATCTTCGCGCGAAGTACCATGGCTCCTTCCGCTATCTCACCCGTGTTCATCTTCTTGAAGAGATCTAAGCTTTCCTCGATCGGACGGTTGCGATACGGGCTCTCGATGCCCGGTTGTGTAGGCGTGCCCTTTTGCTGGGCTATTTGTTCGGATGTCTGTTCGTCAATATATGCTTTACCTTCCTCGATGAGGCGGATTGCGAAATCCCACAATTGCTGGAAGTAGTCTGACGCATAATAAATGTTTCCCCACTGATATCCCAGCCATTGGATATCCTCCTTGATCGCCTCCACGTATTCCTCATCCTCCTTTGTCGGGTTCGTGTCGTCGAAACGGAGGTTGCAGATACCGCCATGGCGTTCAGCGATGCCGAAATCTAGGCAAATGGCCTTTGCGTGGCCGATGTGAAGGTATCCGTTGGGCTCGGGCGGGAAACGGGTTTGTACACGTCCTCCGTTCTTGCCTTCCGCTAAATCTTTCTCTACGGCTGCCTCAATGAAATTCAGGTTTTTCTTGCCTTCTTCTTCGTTTGTATTGATATCGCTCATACTTAAAAATTGATAGTTTTTCTTCGAATGGGACAAAGGTAACGATTTCTTTTTAAAATAGGCTGATGAGCAGGGCTATATTTAAGGCGGTTACCATAGTTCCCAGTAGCAAGAGGATGATGGTCGTAGAGCGGCTGTTCGCATAGGCACCCATGACTTTCTTGCTGGAAGTGAGGTATACTTGCGTGAAGACCGTGATTGGCAATTGTACGCTCAGCAACATCTGCGACAGGATCAATCCCTTGAACGGATCGCCGATCAGGAAGATGATGGCCAAGGCGGGGACGAACGATAGCAGGACTCCCAGCTTGGAGTGGAGGTCGGTATGATTGTACGCCTCGCCATAGAATCCGGCGAAGATGGAAGCCCCGGCGATACCGGATGTGATGGTCGAGGAGATGCCTGCCAGTAATAGGGCGGCGGCGAAAATCACCCCGGCGTTATTTCCTACGAGGGGTACCAATAACTGCCTGGCTTGGTCCAGCTCGTCTACGGCGATGTTTTGCTTGAAGAAGGTAGAGGCGGCCAAGATGATCATCGCCGAGTTGATCGCCCAGCCGATTACCATGGACAGGAGCGTGTCGTAGAACTCGTACTTCAATTGTTTCTTGATGACCGACTCGTCCTCTAGGTTCCATTCCCGGCTCTGTATCACCTCCGAGTGCAGGAACAGGTTGTGAGGCATCACGACGGCTCCCAGTACGCTCATGATGATCAGCATGGAGTTGTCGGGGAAGGTGGGTTTCACCCAGCCTACCACGGCCTGCCCCCAGTTTACGTCTACCAACGCCAGCTCGTATAGGAACGAGAGCCCGATAATGGACACGAACGTGATGATCCAGCGTTCGGTCTTGCTGTACGTATTACTGAATAGCATGGCAAGGCATACGATGGTGACGATCACCGCTCCAGCCTTGACCGGCATACCGAACAGCATTCGGAGGGCGATAGCTCCACCGAGTATCTCGGCGAGGGAGGTGGATACGCTGGCGAGCATGGCCGACCCTAGGATCGGGCGGCTTAGCACGCGGGGCATGTATTTGTTGGTCGCCTCCGAAAGGCAGAGGCCGGTCACGATACCGAGGTGGGCCACGTTGTGCTGGATAATGATCAGCATGACGGACGAGAAGGTGACGACCCATAGGAGGGCGTAGCCGAACTCAGAACCTGCCGCAAGATTCGTCGCCCAGTTTCCGGGGTCGATAAAGCCTACGGTGACGAGTAATCCGGGGCCGATATATTTTAGCAAATCCAATGCCCCGGAGTGGGGGCGGTGGTTGATATTCAGTTTGTCTAGTAAATTCATGTCTGTATGGATCTTTTTGACTAAAAAACAGCGTAAAGATACGAATTGTTTCATTGTTACCCAACGGTGGCCGGAAATACGCAGGGCGGCCGCGCCAAACTATCACCTGGAAGGCATCCCCTCCCTCTCGCGGATCTGCGGACTCTACTGTCACAGCCTTATAACAACGCGTTTTTCCCGTGTTAAAATCCGGTTAACATTCCGGGAGCGAAAGGGGCAGACGCACAAAGCTCTACCTTCGTTGTAAGTCCAGTCCTTAAGACCGGATTTACAACGAAGGTAGAACGAGGGCAGAACGGCCCTGGCATGGAGATAGAACAGCCCTTCCCTTGTTAAAACGGGGTAAGAATATTTAGGGGAGATTAAGACGTTCGCCGTGAACCGTTTTTCGCCGGCGGGAGGGTGGTGAACATTTTCGCCCACTCGCTTGTTGCCGCCCCGGCAGCGATGCTTCCCGCCCTTTCCCGATGGCATCGCGTCTTGATGTTATCCGGTGCGGTTGCCCTGGGAAATACGGCCGCATGTCCGCGTGTCCGCGTGTCTACGGATATGGTAAGCGAGCTACGGGAATGTCAACACGAAGGTAGTCTGCCGCTGGGCCGGATTGCTTTTCAATGCGATGCTTCCGCCGGACAGGCGCATGATCTGTCGTGAGATGGATAGCCCGATACCGCTTCCACCTTCTTTCGTGGTGAAGAACGGTATGAATATATGCTCGGCTTCTTCGGGGGGGATGATGGGGCCGTTGTTCGTCACTTCCAGGATAACCGCTTCGTTAGGGTCGCAATACGCCTTGAGCAGGATTAGCCCGTTTTCTTGCTCGTGCCCGATCGCTTGCATGGCGTTCTTTAAAAGGTTCAAGACTACTTGCGTGATCAGGTTCTCGTCGGCGTAGACGATCAAGTCCTCCGGTTCCACGTCGATGCGAATGGTTATGTTCGGGTAGTTATTGTGGTGGCGGGCCAACCGCGTGAGCCGTTCGGCGAACTTATTGACGTAGAATAAAGAGGGCTGAGGAGTTGGTATATGCGTAAACTTGCGGTATGACTCGACGAACGCGATCAGGCTCTTTCCGGTAGAGCTGATTACCTCCAAGCCACCCCGTATCTCCTCGTCGACATTCTGGTGGAGGGAAAGCAAGGTGTCGCTCAAGGAGGTGATAGGGGTGACGGAGTTCATGATTTCATGGGTCAAGACCCGTGTCAACCGTATCCATGACTCGATCTCCTTATCGTCCAGCTCGCTGTTGATATCATTGATGGCGATGATGCGGACGTGTTTCTCTTGGAGCGTCATCTCGGAGACACGGACTGAGAGATGTACTGTGCCCCGCTCGTTGATAAAAGAGATCTGATGTTTCTCGCCGGGACGAACGTTACTGATGAGGCGCTCTAGGTTCTCGTCGATACGCCCGAGCTGGCGGGCATGGGTAAAGACCGTCAATCCCAGCAGTCGCAAGGCCTCGTTGTTGGTCTGGAAAATATTGCCCTTATCATCTTCCACGATGATACCCGTATTCACTTGGTTCATGATCAACTCGTAATATTTCTCTTTCTGGATCGCCTCGGCTTTCGCTTGAAAAAGTATCCGGGTGATGCGGTTTAAGGACTCGCCAACCAGCTTGTCATTGGAGGAACGCCCCCGGGTGGCGTATTTGAAGGCGTAATCGCTATTGTCGATCGCATCGAACATGAAGGCTACCTTTTGCGCATTCTGCTTGAACAAAAGGCCGATACCCCGCAAGGCAGCCATCCATCCGATGCCTAAGAGCAGGAACCACCCCCATTCTTTCTCCAAGGCCAGGTAGGTGAGTGCCGCCGTCAGCCCGATAGCGAGGGCGAGGCGGAAGGTGAGGCTGTAATAAATGCCTTTAAAGCTCATACCGCTTGATCTTATTGTAAAGCGTTTGCCGTGAGATACCCAATTGGTTCGCCACGAGCGAGAGATTGCCGCCGAATTTATCCATGGCGGCCTTGATCATGGTATACTCCATTTCCTCGAGCGTAGTGATGTCATTCTTGACGGGCGCCTCCCGCTTACGGGGGAAATCGAAATTGCTGCCATCTAAAGTATCACCGTCGGCGATGATAATCGCTTTCTCCACGGTATGTTCCAGTTCGCGGATATTACCCAGCCAAGGTTGGGCTTTCAGTTTTTCCTTGGCGTCGTCGGTGAGAGTCATGGGCTTTTTACCATAGATGTTGGTATATTTCGTGATGAATATTTCGGTAAGCGGTACGATATCCTCCGGCCGCTCCCTCAAGGGCGGGATCTCTACGTGTATCGTATTGATACGATACAGCAAGTCCTCGCGGAATTGCTCTTTCTGTACCATCTCCTGCAAGTCCCGGTTCGTGGCGCAGATCAGGCGGATATTGATGGGGATCGGGGTATTGCTACCTACCCGTACGATGCTCCGGCGTTGCAAGGCGGTCAATAATTTGGCTTGCAAATGATAAGACAGGTTCCCGATCTCGTCGAGGAACAAGCTTCCGTTGTTCGCTACCTCGAACTTACCGGGGCGATCTGTCCGGGCATCGGTGAAGGCTCCTTTTACGTGGCCGAATAGCTCGCTCTCGAACAGTGTCTCCGTGATCGCGCCCATGTCTACCGGTACCATGGTCTCATCCTTGCGGGGGGATAGCAGGTGTATTTCCCGGGCCAGCATTTCCTTACCGGTTCCGTTCTCACCCGTGATTAATATATTGGCGTCTGTCTTGGCTACTTTCTCTATCAGCATCCGTAGCTGTTGCATGGCATTGCTGTCTCCCCAGAACATACCGCTTTCCTTGGATACCAACTGCTTGTCGCCGACACCGCCTTTATGGTTGGCCGATCGGATTTGGTAAGCGGCTTGCAAGGTTTCCAATAATTTAGCGTTTTCCCAAGGCTTTACTACGAAATCGGTAGCTCCTTCCTTGATACCTCGTACCGCCAGATCAATGTCGGCATAGGCGGTAAATAGAACGACTTGTATTGAGGGATAAGCCTTCTTGATCTCGGAGAGCCAGAACAGCCCCTCGTTGCCGCTGTTTATGCCGGCGCTGAAATTCATGTCGAGCAATACGACATCCACGTTCTCGTCGTGCAGCGTGTTTTTTATCTTGTTCGGGGTAGAGATGGTGATAACCTTTTCGAAGCAAGTTCCTAACAGCATTTGTACGGCGGTCAGGATACCTTTATTATCATCCACAACTAGTATAGTGCCTTGTTTTGCCATGTCATGTCCATTTATACGGGCAAAGATACTCGATCTGGTCGATACTTCCTAAACCAGATGCGATTTTACCTGCATTTTCGCCCGGTATCCCAGCAGGCATACGGAGCATAAGAAGCCTAATGGGTAAGCCATCCAAATCCCGGCGATACCCCAATGGAACGTGAATCCCAATAGATATCCGGCAGGTATGGCTATGATGAAATAAGCGAGAAACGAGATCCACATAATCGCTTTCACGTCGGCTAGCCCTCGTAAGGAGTTCGCTAAAATGATTTGTGCGCTGTCGCCTATTTGATAGAGCATCAATATGGGGAGTAGTGTCTTCACGATTGCGTTGACATGAAGATTATCCGTAAATATTAATCCAAGCCAGGATTGGGTCATGAATAAGGTGGTACAGACAATACAGACGACAATAAGCCCCAGATGAAGCCCGGCAATGGTGATCTTACGCACCATATACCAGTCGTTCGCCCCTTTATAATAACTGGTACGAATCGCTACGGCGGCTCCAAGACCTAAATAGATGGTAAAACTGATCGTTGATATGGTAATGGCTATTTGATGGGCGGCAAGCTCAAGGCTACCCAGCCAACCTACCATGATGGCGGTGACGCAGAATGTTCCTGCTTCCAAGCCTTGTTGTAGACTGATCGGCCAGCCTATGGAATTCAGCCTTCTCCAACTCTGCTTATTGATACGAATATGGGTGAAACCTTTCCGGTAAGGCTTATAGTCGGTTCGCAGCATGAATACGGCGATGAAAAGCAATAGCATGATGATACGCGAGATAAAGGTGCTTATACCTGCCCCAAGCAGTCCGAGTTCCGGCATTCCGTATTTTCCGTAAATGAGGATATAGTTGCCGATGATATTCAGCAGATTCCCTGTCAATAGGACCCACATGGATATGGATGGGTTGGCTATGCCTTCCACGAATTGACGGAATGAATTATAAAGCATTACGAATAGGATCGAGACTAATAAGACCGCGAAATAAGGTCTTATCAATGGCAAGAGTTCTTCGGGTTGGCCTAAAGAGTCTAGGTTTAGGTAAATCCCCAGTAAGACGGCTATCAATAATAAGGTAGTAGTCATATTGGCAACCAGACTGTTTTTGAGCCAGCCTCCGATCACGATCTTTTTATTCATCGCTAAATTCTGTCCGATCAGCGGGGTAAGATTATAGGAGAATCCGGTTCCCATTATGATAAATGCGTTTATTACATTATTGACGAACGATGCCGCCGCTAGTTCCTCCGTACTGTGTTGTCCCACCATGATGGTGTCTGCCAATCCGGTGATGATAGCCCCCAATTGTCCAATGATGATAGGTACCCCTAGCATTACTAAGGATTTATAATATTGTTTGTAACCCGCTATTCTATTGTACATATGTATTGTTCTGTTATTAATGATGGTGTAAAAATCCTTGATCGTATATGCCGGATATACGATAGAGTTGTTTTAAATGAAAATGTAAAGATAAATTAGAAGGAATAGGGTGCGGATACGGTAGAACCTCTCGTAGTCCAATGGACGAACAAGATGCTTTTAGTCGTAAAAAAATAATATTCGAATTTACAGCTCATACCTCTTCTTAGATTTAGCGGCGTAAAGTTACGTAAAAACGCTGAACCCCGCAAATCATTAAAATGACGAGGTTTATTCATCTCTCGTCATTTCATCGATAATATACCCGAATCGTTGTAATAGGCGTTCCGCTAAGCTAGGTTTATAGGGTGAGGCTATGGTGCTATCTATAGGGGAATCGATAGGTTCCGGGGTTTCCTTGGACTCTTCCGGTTCTTCCGGAATAGAATTGACTCTTTCCTCAGTTTCAAAGCCTGTGGCGATAATTGTAAACTATACGTCCGTATCAAGCGAGTTATCATCATACAATCCCCATATCACTTCTATATCAGGGTTTAATTCCTCCATAAAAGCGTCTAACTTCCGGCTCCCAATCCAGTTTTTCCTAGTTGGACTTTTACCGGAATGTCCGATTTCCAAAGTGCTTGACTATCCGTATTACAAATAGCGAAAGACACGTCTTTGATACCTTGTTTATACATATTGTGTACGGCGTTTCCGCCACCTCCGCCCACACCGATTACCTTTATGATGTTTTTGGTTTTATCTGTAGGCAGGATGAAGTCGATGATAGAGTTGTCCATGTGTTTTTATTTATTTGTATTCTTCTTTGCCTATATATTCGGAGTATCGCTCAAATCTACTTTTCCAAGTATCTGTTTGCGGTGCTCCTCTAAAACTCGAATCGGTAAATAAGGCTACTTCTAGAAAATATAGCGTCATTAATATAATAATTACGCAAATACAGGTACCGATTATTATATTCATGTTCGTTGTGAGAAAAATTTATTGAAGAAACTCATGATGTGTTGTTTGTTTTAATTATGTTTCTATTGGGTTCTGTTACCACCAAAATGACCAAATCAATAATCCCAAAGCGATGGATTCTAGCGGTCCCGGATGTGCGATGCACATCAATGGCCAGATGGGAGAACCTGTTAAAAAAGCGACGATGATGTAAATGATAAAAGGGTAAAGCATGATAAAATGAGATTAAGTTGTTATTTATTCGGTTTATAATTATTCACGATGTAGTTATCTATAAGTTGTTCTTTATCTGATAAATCTTGTACTTCTTGTAAGTGCTTACGCTTATATTTATCAAGAAGTTCCTTGAAGGCAGGAAGCTTACGGATGTTGTTCAGGTCGTTGTCTCGCTCAATATGAGCGAAGCGCCTGAAACCTTTTTCGAGTGCCAGTCTTAGGTAGTCAATGGCTTGTTCCTTTTCTCCTATGACAGAATAAAGACAAGCGGCATCATAATAGTTGCCTTTATCTGTGCTTTTTTCTAGGACTTTATTCATCCATTCTTTAGCCTCGGTTATTTGTCCTAAATATAAGTAGGCGTATTGAGCGGAAGAATTATCGTTAGGTACCGTATCCAACTCGATTGTTTTCTTGAAATCAGCGACAGCTGCGTCTTTGTTATTTTTCTTCCAATATAAGATACCCCTGTTCATGTATGCGTACGCATATGCAGGCTCTAAGACTATAGACATTGTATAATCTTCGATAGCTCCATCCATATCTTCTGTATTATCTTTGAACCATCCTCTGCGATAATAGCCGGAATAATGATCCGGTTCGTTTGATATATACCTGTCTAAATCAGCGATCGCTTCTTTAGTCATACCGGCATTATATTCTATATTCGCTTTTTGCATGAGATAGTAGTTATAGGTAGAATCCAGTTGGATGGCTTGGTTTATATATGCCAAAGCCTGTTTATAATCTCCGGCTTCATTTAAGCAATCGGCGATTCGTTCGCATATAACATCACTTATCTCTTTTGATAAACTTGTTTTGTAATATTTTATGGCAATAGGGTATTGACCGGATCTTTCATGGATGATTCCTAGGCAATAAGGCCAATAATAATCATTCGGATGTTTGTTTATTTGTACTTTGAGTTTAGCGGTGACGATTGTCTGTGCGGAATCCGCTAAGTCTTGCAGCAAATAGAATGCCTTTTTATCCCTATCTATATCCAATGCCGTGATCACGTCATCCATCGCTTCGTTATATTTTTTCAAAAACATATAGCTTTCAGCCCGAAAAGAATATCCCTGCGCATAGTCTGGGGCTAATTTAATGACATAATTGAATTGGCTAATGGCCTCTTCGTATTTTTCCTGCTTTTTAGCGTTTCTTCCTAGTCCCATATATCCCATTGTTCTTCCCGGATCTAGTGCGATTATTCGCTGGTAATCTTTGTCTGAGAGATTATATTTTTTCTCTGTAAAATAGAACTCAGCTCGTTTTTCATAACCGCCAGCTGCATTGGGTAATATTTCTATGGTAGAGGAATAGTCTGCCAGTGCTTTCTCTTTTTCTTCCAAAGCTAAAAAGACATCACCCCTGGTACTGAAAGCCAAGGCTCTGAATACAGAATCCTCTTTGGGGATATACCTGATTGATGAGTTCGCAGCTGTCAAAGCTTTTCCATACTCTTCTAAATAGTTCCTGATGACAGCGAGCCATACAAAGGCATATCCGTTATCTTTATGTTCCTGTAGTTCTTTGTTTAGATACTCCAGTGCTTTTTCCAGATCATTATTTTGCAAAGCCTCGACTCCTTGTTTGTAATTGTATGATTCGGGACGCTGAATTTCTTGTGCATTTGTACTGCATACAAGAAAGGATAAGAAGGTGAGAATTGATAGAAACTGTTTCATTTATAAATTGTATTTATTTTCTGGAAAATCGAGTTATATCAAACCAACCTGTAACCTCATAACTGATTCTTTTGGATTGGGAAAGTTCTTGGGGTCTTTTAAGCCCCCCTGGATCATTTATATATCCATTGTTTCCCTCAAAATCGTTCTTGAGGAGCTTGAAATCTTCCTCGGTATATGCGGAAACAGTCATGGTAACCCAGTCATAGCTTTTCCCATTTTTCTTGTATAAAGCCTGTTTCCCCATTTTAAACCTAAAACCCTCAAGTTTATATCCCTTCGGGCGAAATATAATACCTTCCTCATAAGAGCGATATTCTAAAAATTTGTATTCCAAAGCAACACCATCGCCTTCATTATCCACTTCTAAGACGACCGCATCTTCTTGAGTATATCCCCATCCGCCACTGATAGGCCAAGTATGTTTGGGGAAGTCTTCAGAAAGAATCTGCCGTGCGGATTCTCTTGTCTGAAGTTGCTTGATTCCGTTACAGTTTGGATACTCTTGACAATTCCCAAAGGTTTTCTGGGGATTATACGCATTCTCTTCTTTCTTCTTATTCCAGCTAAATAGATTTTTTAATATCATACTGTATTGTATTTTATTTTACTATTAATAGAAATTCGGCTTAAAAGGTAAACACACAGATCTATTAAAATCAGAAAAGAGATCCTTTGGTAGCATATTCTAAGACTTTATTACGTGTTCTTCTTTTAGCGTGTGTTCATGATGTTGGGATTTAGGCTATTCACAAAAATCATACTTTTCAGTTATTCTTTTATGTTTGAATTGTTGTTCATTCTCATCTAAAATATAGTGATCATTGATCATAATCCCAAAATCAGAACAAGAGTTAGGGGAAAGAGAGGGAACTATAATCTCTTTTTTCTCATAATCAATGTTTGTCCCGTATCCCAAACACCAACTATTCGTTTGTGTCTTAAATGCGTCAAATGGAGCAAATTCTACTTTATACACTCCGTTATTATTATATCCATATACATCAAAATATTGACAAGGTGTACTAAAATCAGACCGATTTACAAGCAGTGCTGGAGCATCATTAAAATTCACATCCAAAAAAGCAAATGGCTCACATTGTAATTTATTTATATTATATGACTTTTCTGGATGAATCACACATTCATAATTCAAATTAATAATTGTATCATTATGTGGTTTATAATTGGAATCATAAAAAGACTTGAAACTCTCATAAGAAAGCAATGGAAAATCCATCATTCGAGATTTAATAGAATCTCCAGAAGAATGTTTGAAAATAAATATAGTCTTCGCATCAATTGTTGAA
Source organism: Parabacteroides distasonis (assembly GCF_004793765.1). Classification (GTDB taxonomy): domain Bacteria; phylum Bacteroidota; class Bacteroidia; order Bacteroidales; family Tannerellaceae; genus Parabacteroides; species Parabacteroides distasonis_A. The sequence goes on from NZ_SRYM01000001.1 coordinate 154,157, forward strand.
TTTTTCTCATTCAGATAACCAATCATCATCGCCTTAATTTTGAAATGATAAAGACTATCAGCGTATGTCGCAAAAACACGATATTGACATTTTACAAACCAACTACTATTAAACTCTTCAAATCCTTTAGGAACTTCTGATGTAACAATACCATTATCTTTACCATCATTTTTATCCCTACCAATTGATTTATAAAACATTATAACAAGAACAAAAAACACCATAAAACTCACTAATAAAATAAACGAATTTTTTGTATTCATAATACACCTTATTTTATTTCACATTCCCAAATAACGTATTCCCAATTTCTGCTTGTTTCACTTCGATCTGTTCAGTGGGAAATATGGTCGAATTCGCTAATGCTGTTTTATTATTTAGCAACTCGTCCAGTGTTTTATCAAATGATTTAAAACTACGACTCACTGCCATTGGATAATAAATATAGACATCCTTAGTTTGACCGATACGATAGACACGGTCTGTTGCCTGACTTTCTTTTGCGGGATTCCAATGCCTACTATAATGTATGACATGATTGGCTGCTGTTACATTCAGTCCCATGCCAGCCGCAATAGGTGACATTATAATTATATTGAAACCTTCCTTTTTTTGGAATTCATCTATTGCTTTCTGACGTGAAACTTTATTACTTGATTTACTGTTCGATACATTCGCAGGCATATCCCCATTAATAATTTTAGCTTCTATCCCATAACGTTCAAAAGATATTCTTTGCAACATTCTTTGTGTTTCTTTTCTTTCCGCAAAAAGGATAACCTTTTCATTCTTATCTCTTATTGTATCCAAAAACGGAATGGTAGCACGAAGACGTGCTGAAACATTTATCAGTTCCGGTACATCATGTTGGCCTATCGTATGCTCGTAAAGATACGGATGTTCAGATATTTCCCGGATACGCAAAATAGTCTCCAGCATATTACCATCTTCTTCATTATTAAATTCATCCACAACAGATTCATAAATTTCTTCCTGCTTTGCCGGCATTTCTATTTCTTGTTTCAATTCATATTTAACAGGTAAGTCTTTCGCCACATCCTTTTTCATACGTCGCATCAAATAAACACCCAAGCGTTTATGAATCTCATTGCCCAATTCTTCAATATCCGTATCTTCGTTCTTTAATGGAGTTTGATATTTTGCTGCAAATTCTTTGGCATTACCCAACAAACCAGGAACACAAAAGTCCATGATACACCACAAATCGACTAATGTATTCTCGACAGGTGTACCGGTCATGGCTATTCTAAAATTACTTTTTAATGCCTTCACGGCATTTGTCACCAATGTACCCGGTGTTTTCACCTTTTGTGCTTCATCCAAAACAACAATATCAAATTCAACGGCACAAAAATTGAGTTGTGCGTTACGCAATGTTTCATAATTGGTCAGAATAATATCCATATTCTGCATTTTCTCTATCTCCTTTTCATCAAATTGGCGAGGGACCTCTTTTGTAGAAAGACGCTTGACTTTTAAATGCGGAGAGGTAAAAAAACGCTTGTATTCATTCTCCCAATTTTCTAACAACGAAGGAGGAACGACTATCAAATAGGGTTTGTGTTGCTGATGTTCGTGCGAATGCCAATCAATGAAATATAAAATTTGTAACGTCTTACCCAACCCCATATCATCGGCCAACAAACAACCACCGGCATTATTCATATACAGATGTTGCAACCATGCAACACCTTCCTCTTGATGTGTCTTCAGCGTTATATTCTTTTGAAGATTGGGATTCGGATATAAGGTATATTTATCTTCATGTCTTAACCGAATATTATCCCATATATATATTTCATTCTCAATATTCTCCTCAATAAGAAGAACTGGAGGTGTTTCTTTAACAACCGGTGAATCACCATTCGGAGAAGTCTGATTTTCCAATTGCTTTTCTGCCTTTTTAGCGAGCAATTCAGCGTCTTCCAATGCTATTAGGTTATTTCTAAAATTGACTATCTCTTTTTTGTGTTCTTTGGTTTTATTTATTGCGACATATAATTCTTCTAAATCTTCTCTCGTTTTGATTGCCAAATAATTGGTTCCACCAGTAGAGGTCGTAATTTTTGCTACAACAATCCATTCTGTTTTATACGGACAGATAAAAGGATAAAACTTCGGTTTATAGACTCCGATATCAATCACTCTGTCACTATACAAATTAGACAAGTCGAATACATTTGGATCAAAATAGGCTGTTGGATGCTCTATAAGATCTTTCACAAACTCTTTTGATTTATATTTACTTCCCGATTTCTTTAGCGTTTCAAGATCTTCTTTTTGTTGATGATTTAAGACCACTCGTACACGTTCTCCATTATCTTTCGATAGAGGATAAACACTGAGCACTTTTCGCATTCTTCCGAAGGTACTTGTAAACTTCTCTTTTTCTTCAATATCTATCGAAGGTTCAACTTTGATACCTTCATCATCCACATCAATATGGATTGCTATCTTTTCTGGGACAAATACATTCTCATTGAGCAGATAACTGTCCAATTCACAACCGGATTCAATCGCTAACGATTTTATTTCTGAAAAGCACCGCAGGTTATAGTCAAATGTTTTTTCATTGCTGTTTGCTTGATTATAACGACTGACTAACTCAGCAAGTCTATATTGTGTTTTTGGCAAAAGGTATTTTTGATTAGACGTAATCAATATATTCTTTAATCGATTATGCTCAATTAGCTCTCCTTTAGGTGTCAAATATTCCAATTGATAGTTGAAATCAGAAAGATTAAGCGTTCCTTCCCCTCTTAACCGCATTGCCTTGTTGTAATACTTCGGAATGCCCAACAAATCCCTGTCTGTTTGTTCTAACCGATAAATATTATCGAATGGAACAACGCAAGTTTGTTCCTGAATAGTCGCAAAACCATTATCTTTTAATGTCGATAATGGGAAATAATAGATACAGTCATCCGTATTTATCCATTCAGCAAAATCTATATAATATTCGCCTTGACTGGCTGTAAAATTAAAACCGTCACTGTTTATGTCTAATCTTAGCATATCAATAAATTTTAATTTTTATCTCTTTTTTGTCTTCTATTTCTTCTTTGAAAATTAGCTGATTATCGTCTTTTTTAATATATCCTACTTTGTATGTTTTTTTTGAATCAATATGTATGATTCCTTGGAAATCAGTAGAACTTGATTTTGTTAACGTAATATATCCTATGGGATGTTCACTGGATTCAAATGATTTAATAAAAATATATTCATCTCTTTCCTTAACGAAAATATAGAACCCTTTTTTGCTTGTAACAACTCGGCATTTTTCTTCTCCAAATATCCATTGACTTTGAAACCTTGTTTTAATTGATTTTTCAATTATTAAATCGGTTGTCTCCTCCTCTGGATTTCTTATTTCTACCTCTTCAATAGGAATAGGTTTTTCTACAAAGACTTCATTGTCTTTTTGAGAAGTAAATTCTACGAATACGAAGTTGTCATTTCTCAGCTTATCGTTCATCCATCCTTCCAAACGAATTTCCCATTCGCCACGGTGATTCAGATGTCCTTCATCTTCAAATTCGTAATTATTAAACTGACCCCAATTGTTTCGTTGAAAATTAATAAGATTAATAAGTTTATTCATTTCCGGGCGTTTTAAATCTTCTAATGAGTCTATTGATCTTGAACTTTTTATCTTTCTGACTATCGGATGATGTGCATCATACACATACAATCTGCCCACATCGGAAAACTCTATTAGTACTTTTCCTCTGATACATAAGGCCAATGCCGCATTTTGTGAATTTCGAGATTTTGTTTTCATAAAAAAGCGGCCCAACATATTCCCTATACGGTTGTCTGCTTTCAATTTGGATTCAATCAATGCCGATCCAAACACCTTAAAATCATTTACCCAATTTACATATTTTAACCAGAAGTTTTTCCGAGTTTTATCTTGTACACAGACCTCAAAAAATGTTTCAATGATTTTTTTAGTAAACCATAAATTAACCAGCTCCTTTGCCTCACGTAACTCTTCCACCTCCTTTTCTGTAGCACCGATAAAAGGCATCCAGGTTTGTGAAACAGTAATATCACCTAAAAATCGATTGGCAAGTTTACAGATACGTGTTTGGTAAAATTCATCTCCCAGTTCATCTGCAATCCTGACGAGATTGGAAAATATTAATTTTTTAGTTCTGTCTAATTCATGTTTTTCAAGAATCTTTTCTATGAGTGTCAAGTCATACTCTTTTTCTTTCAAATAGTACAAGATTACATCTGAATAGAAAGAAAGGGTGAATGAAGATGATTTATAGCCAATGATTTGGGGTGCATCAAATAAATTCATCTCTTTTATTGTTACCAACTTAGACATTCTTAAAGGTCCTTCTTCTTCAAAATAATTAGCATGGTCTTTTAGCAAGAGATACCTTTTATTATGGTCCTGGTATTCAGATAGTTTTTTACGAATCAATTCACAAACTTTGATCCGATATTCTTTATATAAAGTGTTCCAAGAATTTAAAGCATAATAGACCAGTCCCCTAAAATAAAGACTTTTCCAATTGTTTCTTAATAAGTCAATCGCATAATCGTAAGAGATAGTATCTCCCTGCAATTTGACCATATAAAAGGAAACGATTCTCAACTCTCTCATTGAGAAACCCACTTTTTCCTCTTGCCGTGCATACCAACGGACTTTGTTCAATATTTTATCAATGTCTAAAGGAGAAGGTACATTATCCGCTATTTGAATAGAATTTTCTATTTCTCCCAATTTACGGATATTGGCTTCAATCTTTTTTTCTAATTGGTAATTAACAGATAGATTGGCCAGCTTTGGATAATCACAAAGCGAATTAAAGTCTATATTTAGGATGTTATATATGCCATTCATTTCTTGGGTATTGAATCTAAATTACTTTTCATGATTTTTTCCAATTGCCTTTCGGCATCCGTCCTGACACAAAATTCCACTCTTCTTGATAGACTATCATTCACTGCGCGATTTTCATTTAATATCAATCGACTGGAAGATAATCCATTTGCCGTAATTAGTTTTTTTGCCCATTCTTTTATCTCTTCTTCCTCTATTAAGTTGAAACAAAACTGCAATACAGCTCGAGTTCTGTTTTGTGACAATTCCATGTTATAGAAATATTCTCCTTTACTATCGGTATGTCCCTCTATTCTTATTTCCGTAATATGATCTTTAAATTTCGGCTCTCTAAGAACTTTGATATATCGAAGGAAAAAGTTATTTAATATCTTCTTAAATTCCGGTTTAAGAACAGACTTGTCGTAATCAAACAATGTAGAAGGTTCTTTAAAACGAATAACCAAAGAAGAGTCTATTTCTGCTTTCCAAGCAACTAAGTCGTTTTCAAACTCTTTCTGTAAATCAATATACAAACTATCTCTTACATTATTATATTCATTAACAATGCCTGTGCGTTTTTCTTCCGTTTCGACAACCCTTAATAAAGTACTCATCAGCAACAATACAAAGATAAAAAGTAAACCGGCCATTAAATCCCCTGTAGAAAGCGAAAATGCGTTTTCTTCCCGTTCTTCGTATGGTATATTTGTTTTCTTCATTGCTTACGCGTATTAATAGATTCGACTAACATCTCTACAACTTCATTTAATTGTTGTATGGCATTAGAAAGAGCATCTGCTGTTTGTGTCAAACTTGCACTATAACTTTCTAAATATTTTTGATTAGAGGCTATGACTATATGGCTATATTCTGTCAATCCGTTTTGGATTTGAGAGAAAATTCCCTGCAATCCGCCTTCTATGATTCCGAATTTCTTCACATATCCTTCCGATAATTCATCTGCGTTATGTAAAATATCTTTTACAGCGGCAATTCCTCGTTCTGTATCTTGCTGTATGACTCCGATTTTGTTGGAATGCTCCATAACAATATCTGAAAATTTCTTAGTAGAGACATCCATATTACCGGATATTGCCTTTAGATTTATCGTTGTATCGGTTATGCTATTTTGAGCCTCTCCAAACTGTCCCATTGTTTGAAAAAGTAAACCGTTCACTTTTTCCAAATGGTTCAATCCAACTTCAAATGTCTTTAGAAGATTCTTTATTTCATTGATTACTCCTTCATGCAAGGATAATATGCTTAATTGTTGATCAGACAAGCCACCGGAAATGTTTTGAACCGTTTGTTGAACCAACGCTGTCATTTGCTGGGTGGCGTCCGACATTTTGTTAATCGTTTGCTCACTATGCAACTGCGTAGAATTAGAAACATCAGTCATTACTGATTTGAGATCATTGATAGCATCACGGATAGCATTGGTCGCCAATGTGGTTTGTTTTTGCATTTCTTGCATTGCTTCGGAGTTAGCCGTTGCCGATGTCTTTGATATTTCAGAAACAACACTTTGAACATCTTTGATAGTTGCTTGAAGCGTTAAGGATATATCTTCCATATTCTGAGGGAATTTCGCCATGGCATCTGTTGCTGAACCCAATTGTAAAGCCAGTCTTTCAAGTTCTTTTGTAGCAGATCCGGACAAACTACTTTTAAACTCATTCAAGACCACATCAATGCTTTTTTTCAATTCTTCAACCACTTTCTCGATGATATCTGTGGCTGGTGATGCGATATCCTTTGATAACAGGTCAATATGTTTAACAATATCTCCCGCTGTTTTATTAAGGTCTCCCATCAGTGGAATGATATTTTCTTGCATTTGTCGTGACATTGTTTCATCAAGTCTATCATTCATTTCAATAGCAAGATCCGTAGAGAATGATTTTAGGGCTTTAGACTGTTCGTTGTTTTCCAAAAGGATATCACGAATTGCGTTACAGACAGGAACTTTATTTCCATTGGCATCGTCATAAATAAGCGTCCCTTTCAATTCCCTAACAATTTCAGTAGATTGTTTTTCAATCAATAGTCTTACATTCCCATAGAAATTGGTCATCATTTCTTCTTGTTGCAACTGTGCTAACCGGGTATCGTCAATATAATATAAATCATCCAATCGCTCTGTAAAATCAGAAAGAGATTTAGCCAAACTATGTTTGCATTGTTTATCTACAAACGTATAGATCAAAGATAAAGCCATACCGAATAAGGAAGTCATAAATGCAGTACCCATTCCTCCTAACAATTGTTTTATACTTTCTGATATTTTCGAGGAATCAGTAATATCAATGCCTCTTACACCTAATGTCAAGCCTAAGAATGTTCCCAACAAACCTAAGCCGACAAGTGTACCGGCAGCTGTATCCAACAATCTCAGGTTAAAATCAAAAGCTTTACATAGATGAAACTCATCAAAATATATGGAAGAGGGTGTATTTGTTTTATTCCCTTTCGGGGTTTTTATGTTAATCGTTTGTTCAAACTGCTGTTTTAAATTATTTAGCTTTGTGTTTTCTAATGATTGTAATATATCATCTTTGCTATTTATCTTTATTATAAGAAAAGAAAGCCTTTGCAATCCTATTGCTTGCAAAAGAAAGAAAAAGAAAACACTTAAGATAATAATACAAAAAACAACAGTTGTTGTGTCGTTATTTATCCATTCAGTTATTGTATTCATAATCGTATAGTCAAATTAAAAAGATAAATTCTTACTTTCTATTTCCCAGAAGATTAACAAACAAAAATTGTTAGGATCATACTTGCTGTTACTATTTGTCTCATACTCCTAATTTTCCTTCTCTTCATAAGGCTTAATGATTTCTGATACGATTGAGCTTATTATTCCTCCATCATACATATATTCACGCATGACAGAAGTAATTTTACTTACATCGTCATCGTCATCATTATATAGTCCTTCAATTTTCTGTTTGTTTTGTTTACCCTCCTTTAAATAGTTGTTAATTGTATTTTCTAATTGGGCTTTCCATTTCGTTATGTCTCCATGCTCTATTTCATCGATAAAATAGTGTCTGTATTTAATAGGTTTATAGGATAAGATGAATGTTAACTCGTTATCGAGTTCTTCTTCCTCGTCTGAACATTCTATGAAGTCTTTATCGTTCAATGCGGCCACTATCCGTTTAATTTCCTCTTTATCTTCTGTGGAAAACTCCCTTTTGATATAAGGTTCGGTAAGGTGCGTCTTATATAGAAAAGTTCGTAACTGGATATACGTATCCGGGAATGAGTATATGTATGTCGCTGCGTTAGGACGGGTAGATTCTAATATGCCTATATATGTGTTTTCATATTTGAGCACATAGAAATAGGCGATATACTCAGTGATATTTTGGTTTGAGTCATATTCTCGATCCAACCAACCTTCTTTAGTCTTCCATTTAGGGTGATTCTCTAAATACTCTAAATATAAATTTTGCTCTTCCATATTATGATTTGTTAATGTTTATATACAAAGAAAGGCGTGATAACCGCCTTGCTAGATTCAGAGGTATCGCCAAACACCCACCAGTACAACAAGGAAGCTCACGCCTATACATCATGTATATAGAACATGAGCGTCAACTTATTCCCTTGTACTGGCATTCATTAAATTGGCGATTTTCTGAACGTTACAAGTCTAAGCTTACGCTTTATCTAATATGTTATTATGTCTTTCTTCTTCTGTTGTTTATTCATTCGCAATTCGATTTGTTATTTTCGCAAATGTAGTAATTGTTTTATTGACTATCAACTTTTGCGAAAGGTATTCTAAGTAACCTGACTAAGATTGTACCTAATCTGAAAAATACCACTCTGCTTCAGTCTCCTTGTAACGGTCTGTCCGAATTTGGCGATTGGGTGAATCCTAGGAGGCTTTGAGGAGCGGCTGTTTCTTGTCTATGAATAAGAATGATGTACGAAAGGTAAACAATTGTGGTGGATTTTTTCAAGAATGAATTAGGCGTACGGCGATGTTAGTATCTTAGGTTCATCGTCAAAGTATCTTAGCTTCATTGGCGAAGTATCTTAGCTTCATAGACCGATGCACCTAAGATACTGAAAATTCCCACAGAGGGGCTTGGAATTGATCCAATTAAAGCCTTGTTAAGTGAATAACTAATGGCTTCTCAAGTGAATAACTTACGGCTAGGGGTAGTCGTAAGTTATTCATTTGGGAAATGATTAGTTATTCATTTGACAGGCATTGTTCCTATGGCTTGCTGTATTGTATAAGAAGCTATTACATAATAGATTACATTAAATTTGTGTCTCTATTGGAAAATGTTTTTCTTTGATTCTTGCGCAAGCCTTATACTGTTGGTAAATTCATTTCCGTGGAGAATATATACTTACTTTGTCAACGAAGTATATATTACTTTGCCAATGGAGTACTACTTCTCTGGCTAAGTAAGTACTACCGCCCCTCTCTGTCACTCCGTAGTGGTCTATCCGAAATTTGGCGATTTGGTGAATCCGGGATGACGTTGAGGAAGCGGTATAATTTTCTTCGAGAAAGATAAGGAAAGTTAATGAGAAAACATGTGCTTTGCGGTTTTATTCTTCCTTGTTCTCTTCTTCCTCGAACGCTTCCTCGAACAGCGTTGCGTAGTGAGAGTGGAGGGCTTCGGCGGACAAACAATAACAGCGTAGACCTTCCTTTTTCTTCATTTGTGCTAGCCGGGAAAAGAAGTTCATCCGGGTATTTGCGTCTTTCCGCATACATGCGTTGATGCCTTTCTCGCTGTATGCGAAATCGCGGGTGTTATGGATGGCCATTTCCATGGCTACCTCTACCGAGTTTTGATTGGCACCCATATAGGTGAAAGTCCATCCTTCGGTACGGAGTGTCTCGACAAGTCGCTTGATACTTGATCCTGTGTATTCTTCTGAGGCGTTCTCCATCCCGTCTGTGATGATAGTCACTACTACTACCGCGTTTTTTATAGGTTTGACATACTTACGTATGTTCGTAAAAGTGAATCCCATCGCATCGTAAAGGGGTGTGCAACAACAAGGCTCATAGTCTTCCAATCGTAAGGGGTGAGCCTCGCAAATCGGTGTCTTGTCAAGGACATTTCTCATCTCGCAACCACAAAAGGTCACGAGTGATATGAAATGCTCTTGGGTATCGGCGAATTTCTGTTGCGCTTTCCTGATTCCCGCCAATGTCTCGTTAAAACTGTCTATGGCCGCTTGCCGGATACTACTCATCGAACCGTTGCGGTCGAGGATGATTACGTTGTGTACTTGTGTCTTTTCCATATTCGCTATCTGATTAAATATTCTTTGACTATGAATAGCGATGAGGGGCGAAAGGTAAACAAGGGAAGGAGCTTTTTTTATTTTAACGTCTGTTCGATATAATTCAAAGCAATGCAAGTTGCCTGTCTTGGATGAATTCCATATCAGATGATACATCTTATATGATTCACATGACACATCTTACATGAATAAGATGATACATCTTACACCGATAATATGTATCATGTGAGCTTTCCTGAAAAAAGTTGATAGATTAACCATTTATGATCCTCCATTCCGTGATCGTCCTTTGTGAGCTATCGTAATTGATTCCTACCTTTATCAAGCGCAGTCCGTTGGTGGTATAAGGAATCAGGTAACCTTTCTCATCGATTTGGCGTAACGCCTCCTCTGTGCTCTTGTCAAACTTCAACTCGAATACATAGAGGGTTTCCGGCATACGTAATACGATGTCAGCACGGCCGATCGCACTTTCTACCTCGACTTGGATGAATTGGCCAAGAAGACTGAATATCAAGTAAAAGATAGTCTGTACATCCTTCTCGCTTTTATTGGATAGGCGGTTTGACAGAGAGGCTAAGTAGGCTTGCAACTCCATGAGCGCACCTTCGATGTTATCCGCATACAAGCATTTCATGAACTTGAAGACGAAACCGCTATTGTCTGTTGTAATGGGTGAAAGATAATTGGGCGCCAAAGACTTGAGCATACCTATGCGTACCTCTTTGTTGGGATACCCTAAAGTGTACACTCCTATTAGTTTATTGTATTCCTTGATGGTTAGGTAACCGCTTTGGTAGAGTAAGGGTAATGCGGATGTCATGCGTTCCGGTGATACATCAAAATCATCTACTGATGCGTCATTACCTTCTAAATCCATCACGTTCACATGATACTTTTGCAAAGTCTGGATGATGTAGGAGGGGGTTCCTGATCCGAACCAATAGGGAGCGATATCCTTGTTCGCTAATGCCTTGATCATGCTGAATGGATTGAATATGTCTTCCGATTGTTTACTGAAGTGATACCCGTCATAATATTCTGTCAGTTCCTTCAGGGTCTTATCGAAGCTTTGATCAAGCGCGTTTGCCAATGCTTGGATGTCCGGTCGCATATGATCAAGTAGCTCGGTCTTGCTGATACCACAAATGGCCGAGAATTGATCGAGCATACTGATATTGTTGATATTATTTAGCTCGCTGAAAATACTTAACTGTGAGAATTTCGTGATTCCGGTCAGGAATACGAATTCCAAATGAGGGTCGAGCATCTTCAACGGACTGTAGAAGTTCTGCATGATACGTCTTAGCATGGGAAGGTTCTTTTCCTCATGTGCCACATCCAGTAAGGGTGCGTCATACTCGTCAATGATCACCACGGCCTTTTGCCCGGTCAGTTCATGAGCTCTCTCCACGATGCCTCTCAGTCGTTCGTTTGGATGGATCTCCTGTTCGTCTCTCCCGTAAAGTCTCTCATAGGGGATGAGTTGCAGGTTGAGATAGTTTTCAAGCGAGTTTGCGTCATAATGCTTGGCTCCGCTCATGTCGAAGTGCATTACAGGATGCTTGGTCCATTCTGTCTCATATGCGGCGATGGCAAGTCCGTCGAAAAGTTCTTTCCTGCCTTCATAATAGGCTTGTAAGGTAGAGGCAAAGAGTGATTTGCCGAATCGCCGGGGGCGACTCAGAAAGATGTATTTTGCTCCGTTTTGTACGAGATCTACGATGTATTGCGTCTTGTCCACGTACACGTAGTTGCGTGTACGGATCTCGGAGAACGTTTGGATTCCTACCGGATATTTTCTGATTGCTTCCATAGCCGTATCCTTTTGCTTGAATAGTTTCGCTAAGGTATGATAAAAAATCGAATTGGAAAAGTTTTTAATCAACCATCACAAACCCCGCCCAATAATACGGATTCTCATACCTCTCGCTGAAAGCGTGTTGGGTTTCCGTGAAGGCGGTGCGCATATCTTTGCCAGTTAGCCAAGCTTGGTAAAAGGTGATCATAAATTCAGCCGTCGCTCGGTCGTCTACGGGCCATAGGCTGATGATAAGGGTTTGCGCTCCGGCTAGCTTGAAGGCTCGTTGGAGGCCGAAGACACCCTCGCTGTTATTGATCGAGCCTAGAGCCGTATTACAGGCGGAAAGAACGGCGAGCCGAAGATGATCCAAACGGAGCAGGGAGATCTCATCGGCCGTGAGCAGTCCGTCTTCTATACCCTCGATGATGTCTTTCTGTAGCCAAGCCCGGTTCGCTCCGGAAAGAATCAAGCCGGATCGGAGCATGGGGTTTACTCGCAGGCTGTCATCTTCCAAGAAATAACCGTGGGTGGAGATATGAAGGATATGGGCATCGGATCGATCGAGCGACTTGAAGGCTTCCTCATTTCCCGACAGGCCGGTGTATGCGGTTGTTTGGATATGGAGGCTGTCTAGTAATGCCTTGATTTGGTAGATCTCACTACCTGAGTATCGAAGAGGACCCCAAGGATGTCGGGAGAGCCGTTCTCGGGTTGTCGCCTCTTGTGCCGCTTTCTGTAAGGCGCTTTCTGGGGCGTCATAACGTAAGGCTCCGAAAAGAGTGGCGTTGAGAGGAAGGTATTTACTCTCTTCCTTGAACTTTATGATTTCCCTTGTGCTACTTACCCTGTAAAGCTCATAGGGGGCTTTTTTTTGCGGGAAGTGTCCGGCTAGGGTAGCGGAAAAGGAGATTTTATGCAGGATTCCGGAAGGGCTGTAATAGATTCGTTTGATATCGTGTACATATTCGGATATCGGCTGCCATATCTTTTGATAGAGATTCTCCTTATTATATAATGTATGGATTTGATTTTGGATAGGCAAGGTGTCTGCCGGGAATAGGGGGCTTATCTCTTTTTCCTCGAACAACGGGATAAAGAGCGGCCTATCGAAGTCCGACCGTAGAAGCAAGGCGGCGTAATGATTTTCCCCCTTATTCGGGTAGGTGATATATTCGACGCAAGCTTCATCTGTAGAGAGGGCTTTCCGTATATCCATCCAGTTGAAGGGATCCAATGAGATCGCCTCTTGCCAGTTGAGTGTTCGAGCGGCTAGTTCTTTCTCTTGTTTCTCGGCCTTTTCCTCTTCCAGCATGCGCTTTATTTTAGCGATCATGCTGTTTTGGGTGGCGAGATAAGAGATTTTTCGTTTACATGCGAGCCATTGATCGTAAGCCTGTAGTAGGGTCGTGTCGCTTTGGCTATCCAGCGTATTACGCAGGCGGTGACCGGAACGTAGCAAAAGCCCCTTGATGAAAAGGGCATTGTCGTAGCAATGGCCGGCCCAGTCCTTATCCGGGGCGATGTGTTGGAGTTGGTAGGTTTGTATAAGGTCTTTTTGGTACATTTGGTATAGATAGGTTTGCTGGTGCGTGGACATGAACAGGAAGTTCCGGTTCAAGATGGTGCGGATGACTCGGTTTTGTTCGCCGATGAGCTCCCTAAGTCGTGCCGTATCTCGATCTGCCGCGGCAAAGAAGCTCTCTTTTTTCAGGGCATTCACGTAAAAAGGATGTTCTTCCCCATAATCTTTACGGGTGGCTTGGGTGAGTTGGTGGGTTTCTTCCCTATTTAAAGGTGGGAGCGATGGCTCGGATACCGATCCTTTTTGCAGGCAAAGGGCTGCTATCCGGAAACTTTCGGGTATTTTATCGGTATGTGCTTGGTTGAAACGGACAACTTGTCCGGCTAGTTGTTCCGCTTTAGGGCGGTCACCCAGACGATGATAGAACATGCCGAGTGATAAAATACTTGCCATATATCCCGCACTGTCTTTTCCTGCCGTAAGGCGGGCTTGATCTACCATGCGCAGATAACGCTGTTCCGCCAAGCGAAACTCCCCGATACCGGAGTAGGCCTCTGCTTCTACGTATAGATAGAAAGCTTGTTTTTCGGAGGGCATTCGCTCGATCGTGCTTCGCTTGGTTTGTAATAGCCAAAGAACTTGATTGAAATAATTTTTATCCAGCAATTGCTTGACCGACTTTTCTGTTAGTTCTTGATTAAAGGCATGCGTGATATCCGGAAGAAAGAAACGGACGGCGCATACGCAGATCGTTCCGATAGTCAGCAAACCAAGTAGGTACATGAAAAGGTGTCCTGACAAATAGAGAATGGCGGCAAGCATTTCTTGTATATTTTTCTTTACACCCATATCGAGAAGTTGGATACGATTTCATACTTTTGTGTAAAAGTACAAATTATTATGAATTGGTGGGGCATTGCCGGAGTGATTTGTTTGGTGGGGCTGCTGTATGCGGTCTATCTGTATCGGATTGAGGATCGGAAAGAAGATAAAAAAGAGGCCTTTTGGAGTGGTTTCCTGATGGGAAGCTTGGGGTGTGCCGGGATGATTTTCCAGCTGTTTCTAGGCTTTGTTTCTCTGTATGTATTGTATTTGATCTTTAGTTGGATATTTGGATGAGAATAGGCAGGTCGGTTGTATTGCTGGGAATGGGATGGTGGTTGGTACTTTCCGGTATGGCGCAAACCCGCAGGGTTCTGGGTGTGATGATCGCTGAGTATCCGCCTCATTCGGGTTGGTCTTCTTTGCATGCGGATAACGATTGGAGTTTGCTACGTATGAGTTTTTTGCGGCAGGGCTTTTCGGATATTCGGTTATGTAAAGATAAGGAGGCTACTTACCAAGGAATAACGACCGCCCTAAGAGGGTTGCGGGAGAGCGTGAATCCGGGAGATACCGTTTGGATTCACTTTTCTTGCCATGGACAGCAGATGGAGGACTTGGATGGGGATGAGCCGGACGGATTGGATGAGGCTTTGATCCCTTATGATGCCCAGATGTATTACGAGAAAGGCGTATATGAGGGAGAATCTCATTTGAGGGATGATGAGCTTCATACGTATTTAACGGAGATCCGTAAACGATTAGGTGGTAGAGGAAAGCTTTGGGTTTCCTTGGACGCTTGTCATAGTGCCTCGGCTACTAGAGGGGATGAGGTGGAAGGACGATGGATCCGGGGAACGAACTTGATTTTCTCCGCTAATTTGGGCTTTATGCCTCCCGATGTCCCCGGTAATGGGTATGTGGATACACCGTTGGAACAAAAAGAAGATTGGGCTTCGATCATTGTATTAAGCGCTTGTAAGTCGTACCAAGATAACTGTGAGTGTAAGGTGGATGGGCGTTGGTATGGGGTTTTATCGTATTCGATCGGTAAGGCTTTGGATCGTTTGCCGGATTGGGCTGAGGATACGGATCGGTTCTTGCGGGAAGTGGACAAGAGAGTGAGACGTATGTCTCCTTTTCAAACTCCTGTGTTTGAGATAACAAAATGAGGATAGACGTGAATATAAATGATAAAATAGGATATGAGCGAAAGATCGCTTGGTTTTATGATGCTTGCAAGGAGGATTTTTTCGCTTTTATCCGTAAGCAATGTGGTGAGTTGCCGATGGAGGATCTGCGGGATTTGTACCAAGAGGCTTTTATAGCCATGCATGAGAATATACGAAACGGAAAGTATGAGGAACGTTCTTCTTGTTCTCTCAAGACTTATTTATTCCAGATAGGGTTTCATAAGACGCTTACTTATTTCAAGTCTAGGCGGGAGACGGTTGATCTGGATGAGCGTAGCATGAGGGAAACTGAGGAAGGTATGTTATCGGAGTGGCAAGACCGGATATATTCTATAGTTGCCGCGATGGAATCTCCTTGTAAGGATATTCTTTTCGCTTTTTATTGGGATAAGTTTAGCATGGACGAGATCGCTACCCGGATGTCCTATAAGGATGCTACGGTGGCTAAATCGCAAAAGTACAGATGCGTGAGGAAAGTCGCGGATGTGTTGAGACAAATGGGTATCACAGGTGAGAAAAAGAAATCAATATGAGTTTGGATAGGCAAGATCGAATAGATCGATATATAAGAGGGGAGATGCCGGAGGGTGAGATGCAGGCTTTCGAACGGGATCTGGAAAAAGATGACTTCTTGTCTCATCAGTATGAGGAGACGCTTTTAATCGCGGAGTCTATCCGAGATGTCGCGGCGGATCGAGAGTTGATGGAAGCTTTCCGGATGACAAGTGAGGAGGAGATGAAGGCGTTCATGAAGGAAAAGCGTTCCGGACGGCGTTTCTTGAATCGGGCGTCTTGGGTAGCGGCCGCTATATTGCTGGTAGCGGTCGTGACACGGATCCTGTTACTGCCGCCGTCTAAAAGTATGGAAGGTTTGTATCTGATGTATTATGAACCTGTCGGATACGAGGCATTGGTTTCTAGGGGTAGTGTTTCCGATGAACCGGATAAGCTTTTGCGGGAAGCCTTCGTTGAGTATAAGAAAGGGAATTACATCGCTGCGTTACGTGGATTTGAGTCTGCGCCTACTCTCACCGAAGAGATCTCTTTTTTCTCGGCCATTTGTTATTTAGAGCTAAATGATCCAGAGAATGCGATAGCCAGATTACTACCATTGGTGGAGATGGGGGATAAATGCCTTTATTTTCAACCGGCAGAATGGTATTTGTCCATGGCCTATTTAAAAAGTCACCAAAAGGAGAATGCACTTTCCTCTTTAAAGAGGATCGTGGAAACGGATGGCTTTTATGCGGAGAAGGCAAAGGCGATTTTGGATAAGTTGGAGGAGTGAGAAAGGCCGCTGAATAGATGTGAATTTTATGGATAAGGGGGAGCTATGTTTCTATGCGCCCCCCTTATCTCCAGAACCTAGAGTCGGTACGTCCTATCACTCGATATTCTTCCGTATCTTCGTCAGATACTCTTTCATCTTCTCGGAATCCTTATCCTTGATGATTTCTTGCAAGATATGCAATTCCTCTTGTATCCGCTCGATTTGGCGAGGGGTACGGGGGTTGAAAAGGATCTCGGTCAATAGAAAATCGTCCTCGGACAAAAGGCCGCGGGCGATTTTCATATGGCGTTTGAACGTCGTACCCGGAGCGTCCTGATGCTTCATCGTAGCGGCAAATACCATAGTGGAGGCGAAAGGGATACCTAGTGAGTAGGCTACCACTTTATCGTGCTCCTCGAACGTGTATTCGCAGATATGCAGGCGGAGGCTGGAATAAATATCCTTGAAGAATATCTTGCCCAGATGATCGCCCTCGGAGATAATAATCGTATTCTCTTTCTCCAGTTGCCCCAGATTGGCGAATGTCGGTCCGAACATCGGGTGAGTGGAAACATACGGGAAACCGCATGTCTCATAAAACTCCTTCAAATAAGTCTTCACGGAAGCGATATCGGAAATGATACAATACGGTTGCAAGTAAGGCATCACGGCCTTGAAAGCCTCTATCGTGTAACTTAACGTCACGCAGTTGATGACCAACTCGGGATTGAAATCCTTAACCTCTTCCGGGCTTTGTAGGCGAAGGGCGTTATAGATAAAACGCATACGTTTCGGATCTTTCTCCAATACGGCTACCTCATGATCAAAACTAAGCAGGTCGGTGAAGAAAGAACCCATCTTTCCTGCGCCTAAAATCAATATTTTCATCTTATAAATTATTGTTCGTTCATGATAATCATTTGCTGGCGCACGGATTCCTCATGGATCTCCTTCAAGATCTCCTTTACAAAGTCTGGGCTCAAGTCCATTTGTTCACCCATGTTGGAGCGTTTCTCTAAGATCTCGCTGTAGCGGGGAGACTGCAAGATCGGCATATTGTGCTCTTTCTTATAAACGCCGATCTCTTTGGAGATACGCATACGTTTAGCTAAAAGCTCCAATAATTGCTCGTCGATACCATCGATCTGGCGGCGAAGAGCGGTCAGGTTCTCGGTAGTCTGGTTTACGTCACGGATCACCAATAGGTTCAATACGTAGTCCAATACATCCGGGGTGATTTGCTGGGAAGCGTCGCTCCATGCGCAATCCGGGTTACAGTGAGACTCTACGATCAATCCGTCGAAACTCAAGTCCATCGCTTGCTGGCAAAGTGGGGCTACCAGCTCACGCTTACCACCGATGTGACTAGGATCACAGAAAATAGGCAGATCCGGCATACGGCGGCGAAGCTCGATAGGAATATGCCACAACGGAAGGTTACGGTAGATCTTCTTGTCGTATGAGCTGAAACCTCTATGGATAGCGCCTAAACGACGGATACCCGCCCGATACAAACGTTCGAACGCTCCGATCCATAACTCCAGGTCCGGGTTAACCGGGTTCTTGATCAATACAGGTACATCAACCCCTTTCAATGCGTCGGCGATCTCTTGGACAGCGAATGGGTTTACTGTCGTACGTGCTCCGATCCAAAGGATATCGATACCGGCTTTCAATGCCTCGAATACATGATCTTTAGTCGCTACCTCGGTAGATACCAGCATGCCGGTCTCTTTTTTCACTTTCTTCAACCAAGCCAATCCCTCGGCTCCGATGCCCTCGAATCCACCCGGTTTCGTACGAGGCTTCCAAATACCCGCACGGAATATCTTAACGCCTCTGGAGGCTAATCCTTGGGCTGTTTCTAACACTTGCTCTTCTGTCTCGGCGCTACAAGGGCCTGCGATTACGATAGGACGTTGTGTATCAACTCCCGGTAATGCTAACGGTTCAATCTTCATTTCCATCTTTGTGATCTATATTTTAATTTTCAATTTTCAGTTATAAATTCTCAATTCTCTTCAAGGCTTCTTCTAAAGTCTCGTTCTTGCAGCAAAGGGATATACGGATATAACGCTCGCCACGACTACCGAAGATAAATCCCGGCGTAAGGAATACGTTTGCCTCGTATAGCACCTTGTTGGCGATTGCTTCGCCGCTCTCGGCGGAGTCTGGGATATGTCCCCAAAGGAACATACCTACTTGGTTCTCGTCGTACTCGCATCCCAAGGTACGCATGATTTGTCCGGCAAGGTCCCGGCGGCTACGGTAGACACGATTCATGTTATCGTACCATTCTTTCTTTGCGCTCAGGGCTTCTACCGCCGCATATTGCATCGGCTTGAACTGTCCGGAGTCGATATTGCTTTTTACCTTCAGTATCCATTGGACGAATTGGGCGTTGGAAGCCAGCATCGCCATACGCCAACCCGGCATATTATGAGCCTTGCTCATGGAGTTCATCTCGATACAGATCTCTTTGGCTCCCGGTATGCTTAAGATACTTAGCGGATGCTCGTTCAAGATGAAGCTATAGGGGTTATCATTACATATAATAATACCGTGCTTCCGGCCGAAGGCCACCAGTTTCTCGTATAGCTCTACGCTAGCGTTCGCCCCTGTGGGCATATTCGGGTAATTGGTCCACATCAGCTTTACGTTGGAGAGATCCATTTTCTCCAGTTCCTCGAAATCCGGTTGCCATCCCAATTCCTCTTTCAGCTCGTAAGGGATCAAACGGGCCTCTACCAGTTTGCTGACGGAACTATACGTCGGATATCCCGGATTCGGAACCAGTACGCCATCCCCCGGATTCAGGAATGCCAGCGAGATATGCAAGATTCCTTCTTTGGAGCCGATGAGTGGTTGGATCTCTGTTTTCGGGTCCAAGTCTACGTTATACCACGTCTTGTACCAATCGGCGAATCCTTTACGCAGTTCCGGTATGCCGACGTACGGCTGATAACCGTGTTCGTTCGCTTTGCGGGCATGTTCACACAACGTCTCGATGGTCTGTTCCGAAGGTGGAAGGTCGGGGCTGCCTACACCAAGGTTAATGACGTTCTTGCCTGCGGCGTTCATCTCGGCTACTTCCTTCAGTTTCTTGGAGAAGTAGTATTCCTGTACGCTACCTACACGGTTAGCGGGTGTAATATTACACGCTTTGTTTTCCTTCTGCATATTCGCCTAATATTTTTAAGTCTTTTGTTAATGGTCTGATAGCGTCCAACGCTTGTTTGTAACGGGTGAAATCCGTGAAAGTAAGATTAATGTAGAACAAGTATTCCCATTCACGCCCGATAATAGGCAAGGATTGTATTTTAGAGAGATTCATGTCGTAAAAAGAGAGAACGGAGAGGACTTTGGAAAGGCTGCCGGAAGTGTGGGGAAGGGCGAATACGAGAGAGGATTTGTTTTTATCGGTTCCTCGAAGCATCTCATCCGCTGTCCAGCGGTCCGCTATAGCGAGGAAGCGGGTGAAATTCCGTTTGTTTGTCTCGATCCCCTCGGCAAGGACTTCCATGTTATAGATCCGGGCGGCCAGTTTTCCGCATATCGCCGCATGTCCTTTCAATTGGTTCTCCGAGATCCACCGGGCACTCATGGCGGTATCCTCTTTCTCTACCACCTTGGCGTTGGGCAGGGTATCCAAGTAATCGGTACATTGCATCAATGCGATCGGGTGGGAGTTGACCTCCGTTATATCATGTATAGAGGTTCCCGGAAGAGCTACCAAGGAATGGGAGATACGTAGCTTATACTCGCCGGTGACGCTCAGCCCGCTTTCACGGATCAGCTCATGGTTTTGAAGGAGGCTTCCCGCTATCGTATTCTCGATGGCCATCATGCCTAGTACGGACGGGTCTTTCTTGATCGTCGTGATAACATCCCGAAACGTATTGCAAGGGATGATTTCTATTTCTTCACCTTCATGATAATTACGGGCGGCGATGTCGTGATACGAACCGGCTATTCCCTGTATTGCTACTTTCTTTTTCATCTTGTTTCTCTATTTTTACTCTAAACTGTTACAAACAAAAAAAGTCCCACCGAAATCGGCAGGACTTTATATTTTATTGATATTTATATTCAATCATCAACGCTTTACATACAAACTCCTGCCCTTACTCCGCTAAAGTAAAAGTAATAAAAGTAATATGTAAAGCTAAATCGATTCATTGTCTCTTTGTTTTTAAATACGCAGCAAAAGTAACGCTTTTTTGGAAACTACAAGCAAAAAGTGATATTTTTTTTCTGTTACATTTAAATTTTATCTTAACTGTTTCTGTATTTCTGTGGAGACACGCCTGCGTACCGTTAGTTTGCGTTCATCCGCTATTTTATTAATCCTTGAATCAGGCTTATTCCGCTTGTGCTTCTTTATTCCGTTTATGTAAGCTTTTCAGTTCGAAGGATAACATGATACGGAATATTCCTATTATTAATAAGGCATAAGCGACCATGTAGACCAATGTGAAGGCTCCCAAAGCGGGTTGCCAGATAATGCCGATGGAGCAAAGGATTGCCAAGATACCGAATACCATGTACCATCCCCAGTTCCGTGTACCGTATCGTTTCAGGTCCATCGAATAACCGGTAGCCGAGAAGCCTCTGAACATAAGCCAGAATGCCAAGATAAACGGAAGCACCTCCATGCTAAGTCTCGGGCTTGCCATCAAGAATATACCTAAGATCAAGTCGATAATACCTCCAGCCAAATACCATCCCCAGCTGTTGATACCCTTTTTGTTCGCCAAGGCGAAAGCGATCTCGAACAAGCCGCTTACGAACATAGAGACGCTGAATAAGATACTAAGTGCTACGTAGCTCGCTAATGGCGCGAACATTAAATAAATAGCGACGATGATGTAAAGCAGTCCGACCAATAGTGATAACCACCAATTCTTGACCGCGTAATCCATTTTATCAATAAATGTTTTCATATTGGATAATATTTGTATTGTAATTACCCAATAAACAAAAGGACGGAAGAAAAAGTTCTAGGTATTTGTAACTAGGATATCCTTAAAAACTTTGTCTTTTGGAAATTAATTCTTTTCTTTGATGTTTCAAAGTCAATATAGGTATATAAGTACGAGGATTATGATGAAAAATTTGATAGCGATAACTTGTTTTGTCGTAGCGTTGGTGTCTTGTAATAAGGTGGAACATAAGCTGGAAGGGAAATGGCAATTGAAAACCGTAGAGGCGAATGGGGTGGTCCGGACGGTGGATACGGTTTGGTATAACTTCCAGACCTCTTTGTTCGAGTACCAATTATATGACCCGGCAAAGGACGTATATCGTACGAATTTCGGTTATAAGACGTTGGAGGGAGATACGAGACTGGATCTGGAGTTGGTCAACTATGGAGGTACGCCTTTGGAACAATTCATGCGTTATACGGATTGGACCTCACCTAAACAGACTTTCACGATCGAGCAGTCATCTGTGACGAATCTGGTAATGAGCTGCGAAGGAAGAACGTATACGTTTAAGAAATTCTAAGATATCATGTGCTGTTTGATCTGAGTCCCTCATAAGGAGTACTCCAGTACTCCCTGGGAAGTACTGCGATACTCTTTGCGGAGTACTGGAGTACTTCTTGCGAAGTACTCTCAGCGATGTTAGATCATGCGATCAAGTCCGCTTCTATAGCTTGTGCCACCTTGATTAAATCGGCGGGGGCTATCTGTATCTGCAAGCCTCGTTGTCCGGCGCTTACATAGATCTTATCGAAGCCGGATGCCGTAGGATGGATATATGTAGGGAAATGCTTTTTCATGCCGATAGGCGAGCAGCCTCCCCGGATATAACCGGTAAGCGGCAACAACTCTTTCACGGGGATCATCTCACATTTCTTGTTCCCGGATACCTTGGCCGCCTTTTTCAAGTCCACCTCGTCTGCTCCGGGGATCACGCATACGAAATAACCGCTCTTATCGCCATGCAAGATCAAGGTCTTGAATACTTGGGCGATATCTTCCCCTAGCTGCTCCGCTACATGCGTAGCGCTCAGGTCATTCTCGTCTACTTCATAAGGTACGAGCTGGTAGGCGATCTTGGCCTTGTCCAGCAGGCGTGCCACGTTTGTCTTATTAATCTTCTCTTTCATCGTTTAGATCCCTTTCATGGATAATTGAACACGTTTTCTGGATAGGTCTACGCTTAGAACCCTCACCTTGACATGCTGATGGATGGAGACCACTTGGGTAGGATCGCTTACGAAACGATCCGCCAGCTCGGAGATATGGACAAGCCCGTTTTCCTTGATCCCTACATCGACGAAACAACCGAAGTTGGTGATGTTGGTCACGATACCGGGCAATACTTGCCCTTCTTTCAAATCCTCGATCGTTTTCACCGTAGGATCGAACGCGAATACTTGGATCGTTTGGCGGGGATCACGGCCCGGTTTATCCAGTTCCTCCATGATATCAAGCAGGGTAGGCATCCCGACCTTATCCGTAAGGTAGTCCGTTAGTTTTAGTTTCTTTTTAAGCGCTTTGTCGGTGATCAGATCGGCTACGGAGCATTTTAGGTCCTTGGCCATCCGTTCGACGATCGGGTAGCTCTCGGGATGTACGGCCGAGTTGTCCAACGGGTTCTTTCCGTCGGGTATCCGTAGGAATCCGGCGCTTTGCTCGAAAGCCTTCTCTCCCATACGGGGGACTTTCATCAGTTCTTTCCGGGAAGTGAACGGTCCGTGCTCTGCCCGGTAATTCACGATGTTTTGCGCTAACGTGGGGCCTAATCCCGAGATGTAAGTCAACAAATGCTTGCTCGCCGTATTCACGTTTACACCCACCAAATTCACGCAACTCTCCACGGTTTGATCCAGACTCTTTTTCAAGGCGTTTTGCTCTACGTCGTGCTGGTATTGGCCGACACCGATACTCTTCGGGTCGATCTTGACCAACTCTGCCAAAGGGTCCATCAGACGGCGACCGATGCTGACGGCTCCGCGTACCGTGACGTCGTATTCGGGAAACTCCTCCCTAGCGATCTTAGACGCCGAATAGATGGAGGCCCCGTTCTCGCTGACCACGAACACTTGTACCTTGCGGTCGTATCGTATATTCGTGATGAACTGCTCGGTCTCACGGCTAGCCGTACCATTACCGATGGCGATGGCATCTATGGCGTAAGTGGCTACCAATTGGGAGACCTTAGCGGCGGCTTTGCCTTTCTCATTCTGGGGTGGATGCGGGAAAATCGCCTCGTTATGCAATAAATTCCCCTGTGCGTCCAGACAGACCAACTTACATCCGGTACGGTAGCCGGGGTCTACGCCTAATACCCGTTTTTGTCCCAAAGGGGGAGCGAGCAGCAATTGCCGGAGGTTCTCGGCAAATACCCGGATCGCCTCCTCATCGGCTTTCGCCTTGCTCTGGTTGGAGAACTCCGTCTCGATCGAGGGTTTCAGCAGGCGTTTGAAAGAATCGTCAACGGCTGTAGCCACCTGCTCGGAAACCTCTCCACGACCTTTTACGAAACGCCGGTTCAAGCGATCCAGACAAGATTCCGTATCGGGAGAGATACTTACACGAAGGATGCCTTCCGCCTCTCCCCGTCGGAGAGCCAATAAGCGATGGGAACTGGCCCGGTTCAAAGGCTCGCTGAAATCAAAGTAATCCCGGTATTTAGCGCCTTCCTCTTCTTTCCCCTTGATCACTTTGGATGTGATCATGGCGGTATGAGCGAATGAGTTACGTACGGTGTTACGTGCCGATTCGTTCTCGTTAATCCATTCGGCGATAATATCCCGTGCTCCTTGCAAGGCTTCTTCGACGTTTTTCACTTCCCCCTTGATAAAGCTCTTGATACGTGCGGATAGGTTATTCTCGTTTTGCATCATAACGATCTTAGCCAAGGGTTCCAGTCCTTTCCGGCGTGCGATTTCCGCCTTAGTGACCCGTTTCGGTTTGTACGGGAGATATAAGTCCTCGATCTCGGTACTATCCCAAGATTCCTCGATGCGTTTCCGGAGTTCGGGAGTAAGTTTCCCTTGCTCTTCTATCGTGGCGAGGATCGTTTCCTTTCGTTTGCGCAGTTCCGTCAGTTTATCCAGTTGAGCTTTGACGGCACCGATTTGCACCTCGTCTAATCCTCCGGTCACCTCTTTCCGGTAACGACTTATAAAAGGTATGGTAGCGCCTTCGTTCAAGAGTCCGATTGTCCGTTCCACTTGTCCTTCCGGAATTTGCAGAAAACGGGCTATAAGCGTGTGAAATACGTTTGTCATATCTAGTGTTCTTAGAATTCAGGTACAAATATACGGTTTTGCTTATATTTTTAGTCGTAATGTTCACCTCTTAGGTTTATTATTTGTTTCTATCATTATTTTTCGAGAATTTCACGGTTGGAATATTCAAGCCTTTGATTAAAAAAACAACATGGAAGTTAATACTACGGAGAACAAAACTTTGGAACAAGATTAAGGTTTTCTATCTGCAATTGGAACTTATAGGTAAATCACCTCATCCGCCAACAATCTAATCTCGTCCGGATTATGCGACGTGAAAAGAATGACCCGCTCTTCTTTCATTTGCATTTCTCGTATTCGTTTTATAATACAATGGCTTAAGGCTTCATCCAAACCCTTGAATGGCTCGTCCATTAAAAGGAGAGGGGAAGGGTATGCCAATGCCCTCGCTATGGCGATACGTTGTTGCTGTCCGTAACTAAGCTCTTTTGGGTATCGGTTCCCGAAAGGTTCCATTTCCATTTCCTGTAAATGTTTTTGGGCGATTCGCCGGGCTTTCTCCTTCGAGAGAAAAGAGGAGAGGGGAAGCATGATATTTTCTTCCGCGGTTAAATGGGGCAGGAGTTGTGGCTGTTGGAATACGGTGGCGATTCCAAAGTGCCTTGTGGGATATATCTCGCCTTCCGTAGGCAATAAGATACCTCCGATCAAGTTTAATAACGTTGTTTTTCCTTTGCCTGAAGGTGCGCTAATTCCATAGATAATTCCTTTTTGAAAGGAGTAGGAGAAGCACTTTATACCGTATTGGTAACTTATATTTTTTGTGTCTAATACCGATAATGTAGGGTTCGGGATAGTCTTATCTTCACTGGCGAAGGATATTTTAGGGGTGATATCTGCAACCTTGCTAATCCCTTTGTCAAAAAGGAAACTGATGAATACCGCCACGATGGTCCAAGCGAGCAGCTCAGGGACGGCGATAAAGTTTTGCGCCCTTTTCATTTCACTTCCGATTCCGAATGCGCATTGCGACAGGACTTCTCCCATAATGATCGCACGCCAGCCGAATCCGGCGGCAGAGGCAAGCCCGCTATATAAGAATGGCTTCAGCTGCGGATAGATAATCTGGAATAAGACATTGGGACGTTTGATATGGAACTGACGTGCCATAGTGGATAAACCCGGACGCAAGTCGAGGATTCCCCGTGTCAGATTCTCTGTTAATAACGGGAACATGGTGAGAAAGGCTATTATCAAGGGGATACTTTCCGGATTTAGAAATATAAGCGCTAAAAGTATGAAGGATATGACCGGGATCGAACGCATGATGGCAAGCAGAGGCCTGAATAATTCATACACCCACTCAAAGCGGGCGAATGCCCCGGCCATTCCTATCGCGCAAACGAATGAGATCGACATACCTAAAATTCCCCTAAATATGGTCGCTCCGACTGACTGATAGAAACTACCGGAGACGAGCCATTCACAAAGTGTCCGTACGAGTCGTGGAAGTGAAGGTATCAGCTCCGGTTGGTTGGCTATAACGGCGAATAGTTGCCATCCCGCCAACAGGATAACGGTAGCGACTATCGTAATGATCGTTTTTCGTAATCTCATTGTTCTTGGGATATAAATCCGGCATCGGGAAGTTTCCCGCCGACAGCCTTAGGTTCATATTGTTCGATGAGACGAAGGAAATCCATGACGGCGTTTTTCGCCTCGATAGCCGATAAATAATGGATTTTACACCGCTCGATACTCTCAGGGGTTAAGGCGCCTTGGACGAAGATACCATGCTCTTCTAAGGAATGGATGGTCTCTTTCGGGTATCGTATGGCTTTTTCGCAGGAGGCTCGTAAGGCATCCTCAAAGGCCGTACGATATTTCTCCATCGTTGGGGTGTATACTACTGCTGTTTGGGCGAATCCAATGGTATCGTTGTCTGTGAAATGATTCAAATCGGCGGTTATTCGTAAGCTGCTGTCTCGTCGTAAAGCGATGCTTAGAAACGGTTCCCCGAGTACGGCACGATTTACTTTTCCGGCAAAGATACCTTGGGTGATTTCCCCGGCAGTATTGAAGGCGTAATTCAATGGATAATCTAATTGCTGGCGACTGAGATAATACCGGGTAAGGATATCGGGAGTCGTACCGTTGCCGAATACGTACAATGCCGGTTCTTTCAAGGGAGTTTTCTCAATGAGGTAAAGGGTTCCCCAGATCGGGCATCCCGCTAGTTTTATCTTGATCCCTTTATTGTATAAGTTCGCTGCATTGATCATGGGGAGTACGGCTATATCGGTCTCCTGCTTGATCAGTGAGGCCTGCGCCAGATCGGGCGAGTCTACCACTTTTACTTGTACCTTCTTATTATCTATGATCGGGGGATTCTCAAGCCAATCGGCGAATGCGATAACGGATGGACCACGAAGCACCGAAACCTTGATTACGGGATCTTCCGTTTGTGCATGTCGGCAATCGATGCAACAAAATATGAATAGTAGAAAAATGTATTTAATCATATCTAAACCTCTATAAAACAATTAAGGATTGCCTCCCGGCAATCCCTAACCAACTTTGTTAACCTTAAATCTAATACTATTATGAAAAAACCACAGTGCAAATGTACTGCTTTCTATATATCTGTCAATAGAATAAGTGCTAATTAGTGTTTTGAAATCCATAAGAAAAGCTAAAAGACCTTCTTTTGAGTCGCTAGGCTAACCAAAACAATCGTTATCGCCGATAATGGCAAAGCAAATAAGATCGGATCTATCGCATGCCACGGATATACATCGATCAAGACGTCTTGTCCGAATAAAGCCTTGCAAAGTCCTACCGGAGCCGCTTCCGCCTTATGAAGGAACAACATGGCGAATAAACTGGCCAAGCCTCCTACCCATAAGCTGGCCAAGGCCCCTTGCCGGGTAGCCCTTTTCCAATATAGCGAGCAGAAATAGGTAGGTAGGAATGTAGCTGCGCAAATACCCATGAACAAGGCGGTGCCTCGTGCGATAATACTTGCGCTTAGCGTATAGCAGATAATGTAACTAACCAAGATAGAGCATAGCACGCCGATACGTACACCTAATGTAGAGTTCGGCTGCTTGCTACGTCCTAGTTGGGGGAATGCGTCTGCCCCGAAAGCCGCTCCCATGGTGTGGAACTGTGCGCTAAGGGTAGACATGCTGGCAGAGAGGATACAAAGCATGAAAACCGCCCCAAACCACTCCGGCATCGCTTTATTGATAAATAGGGGGATGATCTTATCCATATCTTTTACCGCCTCCGAGGCGACTACACCTTCCGTCTTGAGGAAAAACAAATTAGACAAGGCTCCCACGTGATAAATCGCCCCTACCGTGACAATCAAGAACACGCAGCCGATCAATACGCCCCTATTGAGTTGCTTGGTACTTTCTACCATCATGAAGCGTACGACTAGTTGGGGCTGCGCTAAGCAACCGATTCCTACGCCAAGGATCAATGAGGTAACCAATGTATACCATTGTGGAGAACCTGAGATGGGCATAGCTGTCCATCCTTGATGTCCCAAGGCCTTGAAGCGTTCGGGCACCATGGGGGCGATATCCGTCAACTTCTGGTTTGCCTCGATAAAGCCCATGTCCATGATATGATAAAACCAAAATAGCAGGAAAAGCATGCAAGCGAACATGATAACCGCTTGCAACGCATCCGTATAAAGTACTCCCTTAATGCCGCCCGTAATCACGTAGGCCGCTACGATCAAGGTGAAGATCAACAAGGCTAGATGAAGGTCGATATGAAACATCTGTTCGATGAAGACGGCTCCTCCCTTCATCACCACGGCGGCGTATAGAGGCATGCCGATGAATATGATCGAAGCGATGAAGATCTGTATAGACCGGGACTTATAGTGCAATCCCAATAATTGCGGGAAAGTCCGTGCGTTATGTGTCTCGCCTAACTTCCGGGTCCTTCGTCCGAAAAAGATAAAGGCTATCACTACACCCATGAACATATTCAATAAACAAAGCCATTGAATACCCATGCCGAACGTGGCGGCTACGCCTCCGAAACCAACGATCGCCGATGCCGAGATAAAGGTCGCCCCGTAAGACAGGGCCATGATAATAGGATTTACTTTTCGTCCGCCTAATAAATAATCACTGGCGTTTTTCGTCTGCCTGTATCCGAGATACCCTAACCAAGCGATTACAAACATGTAAACGATGACAATAATGCCTAATGTTAACGTACTCATTTTCGTGATTCTTTAGTTGGGTTTATTTTCTCGTCGTCTTCTTTATTCCAAGTGGTTATCCCGAACCAAATAGAAAATAGGAGGCAAGCGAACGCTAGAAGGTAAGCCAGCCAAATACCGGGGTCGCTGATTCCGAACATATATCTGTGCCAATTAAAGTTTTATTAGATCACTTTCACGGATATACTCGAGATTCTGACGGCGGATTACTTCACGGGCACTTTCCCGGTTGTTCGTACGCAAGATCAAGATCGCTTTTTCACGGATGGAGAAGCAATACATATATTCTATGCTGATGCCCGCTTTCGTGAAATAAGATAATGTATTGGCAAAACTCCCGGCGCATGAGCTGGTTACTATTGCTAATACGTCGGTCAGGTTTGCGCTGACATTGTTCTCTTTTAATATTTTATAAGCCTTCTGGGGATCGCTTACGATGATACGAAGGATTCCATACTCGGAAGTGTCGGCTACGGTAGCCGCGATGATGCGGATGCGCTCTTCCGCCAATAACGCTAATATCTCGCTTAATTTCCCGTACTTGTTTTCTAGGAAAATAGAAATTTGATTGACTGTCATAAGGTGTTATTTTAATTATTTATTTAACAAAGCTTGCGATGATCTTTCACTCGTACCGCCTTACCATCTGTGGTTGGCAAAGATCCCTTGGCTACCAGCTTGATACGCGGCGTAAGTAATAATTCGTCCTTCAACTGACGGGTGATCCCTTTCGTCAAACGCTGCAAGGCTGAATAATCATCGGTGAATAGGTCGCTCAACTCGACCTCGATCAACATCTCATCGCTGTTGCCGATCGTTTCTAGGGTGATCATGTAATTGCTGCCCAATTCTTTGAATTGCATCAATATCTTTTCGATTTGGATGGGGAATAGGTTCACGCCCTTCAAAATTATCATATCGTCGCTACGTCCTTTGAAACGGGCAAGGCGTTTATGGGTACGTCCGCAAGGGCAATCGCCCGGTAAGATACAAGTAAGGTCACGGGTACGATAACGGAGTAAAGGCATCGCCTCCCGGTTGATGGTCGTTAATACCAATTCTCCGACCTCTCCCTCGGGCACCGGTTGCAAGGTAACCGGGTCTACGATTTCTACGATCACGTTGTCTTCCCAGATGTGCAGGCCGTTTTGCTCCGTACATTCGAACGCTACGCCCGGTCCGTTCATCTCCGACATACCGAAACAGTTGTAAGCTTTGACACCCAGAAGCTGTTCGATGCGTTTACGTTGTTCTTCCGAGTGAGGCTCGGCACCAATACATACGGTGTGTAGTTTGGTATTCTTTCTTGGGTCTATTCCTTCCTCATACATAACCTCGGCCAAACGGGTAGCGTAGCTCGGTATGATATGTAAGCAGGTCGTGCCGAAGTCGGTGATGAATTTAATCTGCCGTTTGGTATTACCGGCTGCCGCTGGCACTGTTAACGCACCTAGTTTTTCTGCTCCATATTGAAAACCGAGGCCACCGGTAAACATACCGTAACCGGATGTATTTTGGAATACGTCCGTATCCCTTAGCCCCACCATATACATACAACGGGCTACTTGGTTTGCCCATTGGTCCAGATCTTTGGCGGAATGTAAGACAACAGTAGGATTACCGGTCGTTCCACTAGATGAGTGGATACGTACGCATTTCTGTAATGGGATGGCTGCCAATCCGAACGGATAGTTGTTTCTAAGATCGTCTTTCGTTGTAAACGGAAGCTTTTGTATATCCTCTAAGGACTGAAAACTGTCTGGGGTAATTCTTTTCTCTTTGAATATCTTATTGTAAAAAGGAGAGTTGCCCGCTAGCTCTATGGTTTGTTTCAGTCGTTCCAGTTGAAGTTTTACCAGATCTTTACGATCCATGGTTTCTATTTCATTCTGCCAATACATCATCGTTTTTTCAATTAGAGTGTGTTTAATTCATGAAACTAGATTGCAAATGTATCTTTTATTTTGGATAACGCCATACTTTTGTGTCAAAATATTAGTAATTTGTTGAAATCAAAAAATCCCTTGAGAGAATGCCTCTAAGACATTCTCTCAAGGGATTTTTGTTGTAGAGAAGTTTCCCTTTCCTGAATTATTTCTGGAAAGATTTTTTCATACGTGCGATATCTGTCAAATAGTCTTGCAGATCTTGCTCGTGTTCTTCTTCCTCGGCTAAGATATGCTTAGCGATATCACAAGTCGTGAAGTCGATGCCGTCCGTAAATTTAGCGATCTCTTGATAACGTAAGATGGCGCAACGCTCGGAAGCGACATTCTGGTTCAGAAGGCTTACTACGTCAAAGTCTGTCGGTGAATCATATTTGCATCGGGCTAATTCAAACCATTGTTTCGGATCAAGTACCGGAACTCCTTCCAATTCGATGATTCGGTTTGCCAATAATTGGGCGTGATGCCTTTCTTCCTCGGCATGTTCCTCGAATTCACCTTGTACGTCGGAACGCATTGCTCCTTCTACGACCAAGGCTCCTACCCAATATTGATAGTATGCTAGCCATTCTTCCGCTAATGCGGCGTTTAGTTGAGATAATAAATTGTCGACATCCAATTTTCCTCTTAAAATTTTGACGCTTTCTTTTGCCATAGCTGTATTAATTAGAATTATAACGTGTTGTCTGTTTTTATAGTTCTAACAAGCTCACTAGGGCATTGTTTATTGTTCGTCAAAATTTTAACGTTATGCTGCGATTGTTACAATTTAGGCAATTCCCAAGGTGCTCGGTAATAGGCTTTCGACAAAGCGGTAGCCTCGTTATCGCCGACAAACAAATTGTTTTTGTCATCCCAATGGACTTCCCGTTGAACCCGGCAGGAGATATTCGCCAAATGAGCCATCTTCGCTACACGGGCACCGATAGCGACATCGGCGTTCGGAAGTTCACGACTTCTGATGCAACTCAACATGTTTCCCACATGATTATAAAGTCCTTTGCCTTCTCCTTTCTTGAAAGGAACGGCTTCCATGCGGGCTACGTTATTGGATACGACCGGTATGACTTCCCAACCGGCCCTGTCGAGTACCATCGTACCATTCTCCCCATAGAACGCTAATCCTTCCTTACGGCTATAGAGTCCGTGATTGATCCCGCAAGCGTGATCCCAGATGATATTAAAATCATCGTAGGCATAAGTCGCCATTAAAGTGTCGGGCGTCTCCATTGCGTCATCCGGATAGGCGAACTTGCCACCGCCTGAGAATACACGGGTGGGAAGACCTGCGTTCATACCTTCTAGGGCATAATCCAGTAAATGTACGCCCCAGTCCGACATCAAGCCTCCGGCATAGTCCCAAAAGAAACGAAAATTATAATGAAAGCGATAAGGATTGAACGGACGTTTAGGAGCCGGGCCTAGCCACATATCGTAATCCACACCAGCGGGAGCGTCGCAATTCGGTTTGACTGGAAGTGTCGGTTTGCCATCTTGGTAAGCCCATACCTTGACCGTACGGATTCGTCCGATATTTCCGGCTTTCAAGAAATTAGCCGCCTCGTCCCAATGCGGGTCGCTACGTTGCCATTGGCCTACCTGTACGATCCGGTTATATTTACGGGCGGCTTTTTCCATCAGGTTACATTCCTCGATCGTATTGGAGAGCGGCTTCTCTACATATACGTCTTTTCCCGCTTGGCAAGCCCAGACCGTCGGAAGGCAATGCCAATGGTCCGGCGTACCGATAATGACTACATCTACGTCTTTATTATCAATGACTCGTCGCCAGTCCTTATATAAATGAGGTACTTTTTTCTTGGTTTTCTTCTCAACGTCGGCAGCCCGTTTGTTCAGCCATTCGTCATCGACATCGCAAAGTGCCACGCATTCCGTCTCCGGGTAATCAAGAAAAGTATTCAAATCCCCATATCCCATGCTACGGCATCCGATGAGGGCTACTTTTACTTTGTTGCTAGGGGCGGTCTGTCCGTATATGGAGGAATACGATTTACCGATAAGCGGTGATAAAGTAAGTCCGGACATGATAAGTCCGGTTTTTTGCATAAAAGTACGTCTGTTCATGATATTAGTTTTTAATACTGTTATAAATATATTCCATATCCACATGCTCCCTTACGAGGGTAGCGAGTTTATCATACTGCTCTTCCTTAAAAGCGGCATAATCGAAAGGAGCCGTAGCCGCTTCCGTGCTAAAGCCCTCGGCTAGGTTGTCCAATACGACCGGATTGTCAAGGATACCATGCATATAACTTCCCCAGCATCGGTTGTTGAGGTAATATCCGTCCGTTCGTCCGTCTTCCAGTCGGGCTACGGGCTGTTCGGGGGCGTCACCCAATAGGGTGGTTCGTCCCATATGTATTTCGTATCCTTTACAATCTTTATTCTCTGAGGAGGGAAGGAAAGCAAAGTCGCTTTGTCTCGTGATCTTCTCCTGCTCAATGACCGTGCATTGGGGCAGGAGACCGAGACCGGAAATCGCCCGGATATTTCCCTCGATACCTTCCGGATCTTCCAAGCGGACTCCCATCATTTGATAGCCACCGCAAATACCGATCACCTTTTTACCCGCTTTATGCGCCCGGATAATCGCTATCGCTATCCCATTGGCCCGCAGGCTTTGTAAGTCCGATAACGTATTCTTTGAGCCGGGGAGCAGGATGATGTCGGCTTTCTCTATCTCATCGATATTGTTGGTGTAATACGGATTGAAACGGGGGTCTATCTCCAATACATCAAAATCCGTGAAATTAGACATCCGTTTCAGCAGGATGATAGCTACATTGATTTTCCCGTCTTTATAAGTGTTATTTTTCATATCCAACGCTACGGAATCCTCTTCCTCTATCTTGATATCCTGAAACCATGGGATTACGCCTACCACGGGAATCCCGGTCAATTCCTTTAACAGGTTTCGTCCTTCTTCGAATAAAGAGGCATCTCCACGGAACTTATTGATGATAACCCCTTTCATTAACGCTCGTTCCTCCGGTCGTAATAAAGCGATCGTTCCATATACGGAGCCGAATACGCCGCCCCGGTCTATATCTGCTACTAAGTAGGTAGAGGCTCCGGCAGCGATCGCCATACGCATATTGGTGATATCCCGGTCTCGCAGGTTTAGTTCGGAGATGCTTCCGGCTCCTTCCAATACAATCGGGTTATAGCGAACTTCCAGACGCTTGAAGGCTTCGATGGCTTTCTTAAATAGCTCCTCCTTTTGGTTTTGTATCCCGAAATAATCTTTGGCGGACATATTGCCAAGAGGCTTTCCGTTTAATACGACTTGTGAGTTTTTATCATTTGTCGGCTTCAACAATACCGGGTTCATATCCGTATGTGGGGAAATACCGCAGGCTTCCGCTTGTACGACTTGTGCCCGGCCCATCTCGCCACCTTCCGGGGTAGAGTAGGAATTGAGGGACATATTTTGCGCCTTGAACGGTGCCGGTTGATAGCCATCTTGCTTGAAAATACGGCAAAACGCCGCATTAATAATGCTTTTACCCGCATCAGAGCAGGTTCCGACAAACATAATTGGTCGTAGGTGTTGCTTCATCTGTATAGATTTTATTTACACAGTGTACAAAGGTAGTATTTTTGGCCTTGTTATTAAGGAGAGGATATGAAAAAAGAAGAAGATTTTGTTATGGACTTGTCCATCTACATGGCTTGTCTGCGTGAAAAAAACGGTATTCCACGGCGAAGAGTTATCAAGATGCCTTGAACTCGTTCAAGTGTTTCTGCGGTATGGAGAAGATTCCCTCCGGGGCGTTGCAGCCGCTGGAGGAGTTGTCCGCTTATACGGAAAAGGAATCCCTTTATTTATTTCCTTTTTTGAGTGGAACGAGAACCGGTGAGGCGGC
>NZ_SRYM01000020.1 GCF_004793765.1 Parabacteroides distasonis
CTCCCGGAATCGGGAGCGGAGAGAGAGGGAGGAAGCGTCCGGTAAGAAATTCTGACAGCTCTTTACCTGTTTTCTTGTAAGGATGACAAATAAAGCTTATATTTGGCTCTGTCGCCCGTGGTGAGAACACGGAGCAGAGTGATATCGATGTTTACGTGGAGGGAAATCTCCATGGTTTCTTTGCGTTGTCTGGAATAAAGGCTGATTTGGAAGAGCTCTTGGGATGTCCGGTTGACATTGTCCGTCTACGGGAAAGAATGGATACCTTTTTCAAGGATCGCATATTAAGTGAAGGAATCTATGTTTGAACGACTAATAGCTTATCATATACTCGAATTGCTGAAAGAATCGTTGGAGGAAATCATCCAGCGAAGCGAGAGGATACGGTTTGCGGATGACTTCCTCTCCTCGAATGAGGGGGTGATCTTGCTGGACAGCATTTGCATGAAATTATCGGCTGTCGGCGAGAGCGTAAAGAATTTGGATAAGATAACTAAGCGAGAATTTCTCTCTAATTACCCTGAGATACCTTGGAAAAATGTGATGGGAGTCAGGGATGTTATCGTACATCAATTATAGCTCCCTATACTCCTCCCCGGCGTCAAAGCCTGGGCAAGCCTTCAGGATATAGGGGCTAAGCTGGTAATGCCCTAGTATGCGTGCCTCCGGGTAATCCCTTCGTAATTGCCGTAACAGGTCCATCAAGGTACACCGCTGGGCGTAGGTCCGGGTATCTGCCGGCCGGCCCTGTTCGTCGAGCCCTCCCTCGTAGCAGATTCCGACACTGTGGTCGTTCCATCCGGCCGCGTGCGCCCCGATCTGGTTGACCGGTCGGCAACGATGTAGCTCCCCGTCCCGTGTGATATAGAAATGATACCCGATATCGGCGAATCCCCGTGCCTTGTGCGATGAACGGAGCGCCTCCACAGGAAAATCCCTGTCATAGCGTGTAGCCGAGCAATGAATTACAAGGAGGCGAACCTCCCTGTAATTCTGGTAGAAACAATAAGCCTTACCCATGATGATTGAAGATTGATAATTGAAAATTAGAGAATACAGGATTGGATGCCAAGTGCCCCCGCGATGGCGGTAGCTACTGCGATGATCACTTTGATAATGGTACTCCATACGGACTTTTTCATTGATTTATGATTTTAGATTTATGAATTATGATTTAATAAGTTGGGACATGAAAATATCCCGGCTGATATAAGAGGAAAGCTTCGCTTTCCTTCGGACGGCCTCAGCGGACGGGCGTCAAGCGGAGAGACCGTAGCGAGCGTCCGGAGCATCCCTGTCTGAGCGCAGCGAGTTGGGATGCGACAGCGAGCGTAGGTCTCGAAGTAGCCCGTCAGCGTCAGCCTTGACCTTTTGGTTACTTTTGGGTCAAGCCAAAAGTGACATACCGATTTGGGTCAAGCCAAAAGTAACACGTCAGATCTCATCAGGCGACTCCGAATCCCCGCCCCCGGCAGCCGGCTTCTTCGAGATATCCACGGTAGTCTCCCCCGCCTTCTCCGCACGTAGCACCGCTTGCTGCGCCTTGCGGGTAGCCACGGGCTGGAACTCCAGCCCGGCGAAGACATTCTTCAGGTCCTCGCCCGGTATATACTGGATATTGACCCCGGTGATGTTGGTGGATGTGAATTTATCAAGCGACTCCGCCGCTTCCGAGAGAATTTGGAGCCGGAACTTGCCCAACTCGCCGAAATCCACCTGTTTCCCTTCTTGGAGGGCATCGAGCAGGTTCTCGACGGTGGAGATCAATACCGCCACCACATCCGCGCGGCTGACGGTGGTTTGCATGGATACCCGGCGGCTCAGTTGCTTGAGTGACAGTTCGCCATTGATCTGTGCCGTGGCGTACGCTTTCGCCGGCTCGTCTTTCTTGATAGGGTTGGTCCGAAGGGACACGCTGTAATTTAAAGCCATAAATTTGATAATTAAAAATTGATAATTGAAAATTGAAAGTGAGATCGATCTGTTTTCGATAACGAATGTACGACATTCGGTTTCTTTCGAAATGAATACCGCCGACGGTGAATGAATAAGGGTGATAAAAGAGGAAATATACGGAATAATAAGCGTATGTATAGTTGCTCGTCTCGTGTATTTTAAGTATCTTTATACCAATAAGATAAAATAAAATAGCGAACGATATGCAAACAGAAGACAGACGAATCGACGAGTGGCCCGTGCGGCCCTATTCCAAACGGGAACTGGCCGTGGCCTACGCTCCCGATATCAGCCCCGTCTCGGCCCTGAACCGGCTAGCGGAGTGGATGCGATATAACGACAGGCTACTCCGTGAGCTTGCTAATACAGGCTACCGGCCGAGGCAACGCGTCTTTACCTCGCTGCAAGTGGAGCTGATCTTCCGCTATCTGGGCCGTCCTTGACAGGAGATGCCGCCCCGTGTCGATATAGCCGTTTGGCGATGCCTGTACTGCCATCGGGCCGCGCCGATACTGGCGCGGGGCAACGGCGGTAGTGCTTACGGGCGATGGCAGTATAGGCGTTTCCTTCATTCCTTCATTCCTTCGGGCCTTTCTCACGCACACACACGCGTGAGGAGAAAGCGTACTCTCCGCGTGCGATCTTGACCAGCGTCCCCTTCTCCAGCATCCGTTTGAGCGAGGAGTCGATGGTTTTCTCGGGTATACCGTTCTTCGCCGCCTCCTCCACGGCTTGCCGTCGGCTGAATGTCATGGGGAGAGCGTTGAAAAGCGCCTGCTCGGGGGTGGTCTGTAGGAGTTGGGCCTCGATGGGCGGAAGGAAGCCCAGCACGTAGCTCGAATGGCG
Organism: Parabacteroides distasonis; assembly: GCF_004793765.1. Taxonomy (GTDB): domain Bacteria; phylum Bacteroidota; class Bacteroidia; order Bacteroidales; family Tannerellaceae; genus Parabacteroides; species Parabacteroides distasonis_A. The sequence continues at coordinate 2,803 of NZ_SRYM01000020.1, forward strand.
GTATAGAGGCTCGATGAGCGTGAGTACGGCTTGGAAGTCCTCGTCGGTAACCCGTAGGTCCAGTTTTGGGATGATACCGTCCTTGACGTTCTCGGCGGGGATCTCCGGGGCGGGGGAGAGACCGGGGGAATTGAAAACGGAAAATTGAGAATTGAAAAATTTTTGTTGGGGCGAGAGGAGTTCCCCCAATGCTCTCAGCAGGGCTACTATGCTCAAGATCCGGCAGGTATTGATGGCGATACGGGCCACGGCGCTCCGCATGGAACCTCCATAGGCGTAACCGGCGTGGGAGAATAACTGGGCGAACCGTTGGTTGAACAGCTCTTTTTGCTTATCGGATAGCTTTAGCTGGATCGTTTGGACCGAGCTGTTGATCATGTCCAGCACTTGTTTCCATTGTGTTCCCCATGTGGCGAAGCGTACGCCGTAATCCTCGTTGTCCGAATCGAATTGGTCCATCCACTCGTCGATGGGTGGCATGAAATAGAATAACTGGCGAGAGAACAGGCCGTTCTCCGCCGAGGGGATCAGCGGTTTCACTTGGGCCGGGGTTCCGCTCAGCAATACGCTGAGATAGGATTCGTCGCATTCCCGGTACTCATGATTGGTACGCCGGTTGAAAGCCAGTCGCTCATGGTCGTGGCATTTGCGCAAGGTATCGCTCCAATGGCCGTGATCCGCTCCGATGGCGGTACTCACGGTATCCGCCTCGGTCTCGCAGATCAGCCCCACGCCGTCGGCCTCTATGAGGTTCTCCAAGATACCGGTACCCGAGTTATCGCCGGTTATAAGGAACATCTTGAGGGGCGGTTGTTCCGGCTCGGGGGTCTCGGAGCGTTTCTTGCCGAGGGAGTCCCAGCGGTTCTTCTCCTCCTTGTAGTTCTTCATCCGCTCTTTGTAGTGGCCCATCATCTCCTCGTGAATGGGCTCGGCTAGGCGCCTGACCCATGTCAAGGCTCCTTTTCCGGAGGCGGGAGGCGCCACGATGAAGGTTTGTAGGCATGGATACATGTATTTTTGTCCGTATGACACCCGTACCCGCTTGTTCAAGGTGGCCCCGAGTACGGTGAATACTCCCAGCAGGAGTATGTCGCGCTGGGCGATGGAGTTCCCGCAGTCGATCATCTGCTTGATGAACGGGGGCCACGGATAATCCGGGAAAGCGGGTGGCAAGTTCTCTCGTGCGTACGTATGCGCGTGTGTGGGTGTGAGAGCCCCTTGAAGGTTTGAAGGATTTGAGGGAAATGAGGGAACCGGTTCTTTTGCCGCCTCCTTGGAAGACGCAAGTTTGTTCTCCCTCGGATATTGGCGGAAGGTGTCGGCCAGTTGCTTGTCTGTTTTTACGCCGGCAATCTCGGCCCAATGAAAGACGGAGCCTAATCCGTTGCGTCCGTTGCCCGCTTTGAGGGCGTGGTCGTATAGCTTGTCCGCTTCTTCGTAGACGTATTTCTCGGACAGGCGGCAGATGCGATGGAAGAACGTCCTTCCCGCCTCCCCGCAATCGTTGGCGGTGGCGAAGGCGATCGGCATATACTCTTGGTAAGTGGGAGCGATGTTCGCCCCTTGGTGTTCGATGGCGGCGACAAGCCGCTCTAGATCTGCTAATGGGTTCATGATAAATTATGAATTATGAATTATAAATTATAACTGTCAACTGTCTACTGTCAACTCAACCGTTCCGCAGCTTGGCGGAGGGGTCATGGCAGAGGAAGCACGCCCGTGAGAGATCGGCGTTTGAGGCATCCGCGTTCAATCCGTATTTCCATTTCAGGTATTCCCATGCCGATAGCCGTGCCTTATCAAAAGATTCCTCTAGGGGAGCCTTGGGTGAGATCCGGTAGGGGACGAGCAGTTTCACGCCCGTGGTGCTTGGGCTGACGAAAGCCAGGTCCGGTCTCAGTTTATTATCGGCGAACAAGGTGTCTCGCCAGTGGAGGGTCTCCTCCGGTGAAGGGAGATGGTCGATATCGATGACAAACTCTCCGGAGAGGAATAACAGGCGGTCTTCCTTGCGATAGGAGAAGACCCCGGCCGGTGTGACGTATGGCAGTAAGTTTTGCTTCAGTTTGCGGAACCGTTTCTCGTCGCTCAAAGCGTCCTGTACGCTGAGCGTCCGTTTTTTCAGCCACTCGTTGGAGGTGATATAGGTATGCAACTGTTTGACACTGGTCACGCCGCTCGGCACTTGATTGGAGATGGGGGCGTTGAAAAAGGACATGATACATTCTTTCATTAACTCGTTTGATTTAAAGTTCAGGCTGGTAAAGGAAAGGTAAAAGAGTGAGAAAAAACGGTCCGGTAAGTTATTTGCACCTATCGGTAAGTTATTTGCACCTATCGGTAAGTTATTTGCGCATAAAAGTAATTCGGTGACAGGAAAAAGAAGAAGATATGAGTGAAGAGAAAGCGAGCCCGTGTGTGCTGCACATCCATGGCGAGAACATACAGGTGTTGCCCAACGCCATGTTTGCCATTCAATATATTTGCTTGGACCCGGGAGAAAAGCCGGAGGTCGTTTCGGAAAAAGACGTGAGGCCGGATCCTGAGCCGTGTGATTTATTAGCCTCCTATATCCAAGACGAGGAGGTGCGTCACGACTTCGTAAAGCGGATCGCCCAATGCCCGGATGTGGCCACCCTCTGCCAAACGGTGCTGACCGACCTTTTCAACGAGGTCTTTTGCGACTGCGTAGAACCGGCCAAGCTTATCAAGAGCAAGGAATTCATCAACGCCATCATCCCCCTGCTCCCCTTCAAGCAAGGCAAGAGCTTGCGCAATATCCGGCGGGCGATCGTGAAGTATGTGCTGGGGGAGGGGTAGGTGTTTTGATAAGCTAAGCACGTGAAATTATACGAGTTTTTAAATTCGTACTTTACTATTTGTATTATGCTGAGCGATTTGTCTTGGTAATTTATCACGATAAATATAGTTTAAACTCATTTTAAATAAAGACACTCGTTTTTTGTCCTGTGGTTTGTCGGCGGGATGGAAGTGTTTTGTGTACTACCTTTATGGCAATAAATCAACTTAAAGCGGGAGCTTTTTTATCTTATATTTCTATTGGGCTGAACAATATAGTCGGCTTGCTTTATACTCCATATATGTTACGGATGTTGGGGCAAAATGAGTATGGCTTGTATTCTCTAGTAGCATCCGTAGTCGCTTATCTGACGATATTGGATTTAGGTTTCGCAAACGCGATTGTTCGTTATACCGCTAAATTTAGGGCTGATGGGAAGGTTAAGGAACAATATGAGATGTTTGGAATGTTTCTTGTCCTTTATTCTTTTATTGGGATTGTTGCTTTTTCCATAGGATTAGGAATCTATGCCAATGTAGACCACTTGTTTGATATGTCTATGACAGCGGAGGATTTGGAGAAGATCCGTGTGATGATGCTGTTGATGTGTTTTAATTTGGCTTTTACTTTTCCGATGAGTATTTGGGGAGCCGTTATCACCGCTTATGAGAATTTTGTTTTTCAGAAATTGGTCAATATAGTTCGTATAGTGTTGAATCCCCTAGTGATGGTAGTATTGCTAAGCGTAGGGTATAAAGCTGTTGCAATGGTGGTTGTTACTACTTTGTTCAATGTGCTGACATTAAGCGTGAATGCTTGGTATTGTTTTTATAGGATTAGGATCAAGGTTTGTTTCGGACATTTTCGTTGGGGATTCTTGCGGGAAATATCAGTTTATTCGTTTTGGATTTTTTTGGATTCTATCGTTTCTCATTTTTATAGCAGCGTAGGACAGATCGTGTTGGGTATTTACAGAGGTGCGACAACAGTGGCTATTTATGCGCTGGCCATTCAGTTGAAGTCTCTGTTTACTTCTTTCTCGACGGCATTAAACAGTGTTCTGTTGCCCAAAGTTACTGCGTTGGCTGCACGAGAAGGGACGGAAAATGAGATCTCTGATTTGTTTATTCGGGTGGGGCGTTTGCAATATTTTGTGATGTCATTTATACTTGTTGGTTTTATCACTTTTGGGAAGGAATTCATTATACTTTGGGGAGGAGAAGATTATGTACAAACTTATTACATTACTCTAATCATAATGATACCATTTTTCTTTGATTTGATTAGTAATGTGGGAATTGTAGTGTTGCAGGCGAAAGATAAATTAAAATACAGGTCTGCTCCTATGATTATGATTTCATTAATAGGTTTGATGTTGACTTTTCCATTTGCCAATTATTTTGGAATCTATGGATGTGCATGTGCAATATCTATCTCAATTTTTGTGTCGAATGTTTTAGTTTCTAACTTTGTTTTTTATAAAATAGCTGAAATTGATGTTGTTATGTATTGGAAACAGGTGATGAGGATGTCTTTGTTTCCCTTGTTTGTAATTGCGTTTTGTTTTTGTTTGAAATTTTATATTTCTATTATTTCTGTGTTTGATTTGTGTGTCAGCATATTGGCGTTCTCTGCGATTTATGTATTGATAAATTTTATTATAAATATGAATGATCAAGAAAAGAGTCAAGTTTTTGGTTTGATTCGTAAGGTTAATATAAAATTGTTTTAAATATGTCCAAACATGCGTTTTTAATTATGGCTCATAATGAGTACGATATTTTAAATAAATTGTTATTGCTCCTTGATGATGAACGTAATGATATATTTATCCATTATGATAAAAAATGCAAATTACCCCCCCTATTGAGTTAAAATATTCAAATATACATGTGTTTAAGAAGGTGGATGTAGGCTGGGGAGAGGATAGTCAGATAGAATGTGAAATGTTCTTGTTCAATGAGGCTTATAAAAAGGGGCCGTTTGATTACTATCATTTGTTATCGGGGGTTGATCTCCCTTTGAAATCGAATGATTATATCCATGATTTTTTTGATCAAAACAAGGGAAAAGAGTTTGTTGGAATAATGGATGAGCAATCTTGTTTTATATGCTATAAAAGGGTCTGTTACTATTATTTCTTTGTACGCTACGAGAGACGCAAGTGGGGGCGTTTTATCGTTTGGCTGAATAAAATCTCTGTTAAATTTCAAAAAATGGTAGGAATTAATAGGAATAAGGATGTGATTTTTAAGAAAGGGGCTAATTGGGTGAGTGTTACACAGAGCTTTGTGGAATATATATTAAGTAATCGGGAAATAATAAAGCAAATGTTTTGCTATACCTATTGTGCGGATGAGATGTTTATTCAAACATTACTGTATAATTCTGGATTTAAGGACTGTTTATATATTCCCAAAGAAGCAGGGGAACATAATATGTGTGTGCGTGAAATTGATTGGGATCGGGGCAATCCATATATCTGGGATAATGGAGATTTTGAATATTTGAAAAAGTCTAATAATATATTCGCTAGGAAATTTAATTCGGGTAAATCAGAGATTGTAGATAAAATATATGACTACATTAAAGAAAGTAATAACAGAAGAAAGTAATTATAACCCTAAATTGTCGGTAATAGTACCTGTTTATAAAGTTGAGAAATATTTGGTACGCTGTATAGATAGTATATTGGCGCAAACTTTTGTGGATTTTGAGCTACTGTTAATTGATGATGGGAGTCCAGATAAATCTGGTGATATATGCGATGAATACGCTTGTAAAGACACTCGTATACGTGTTTTTCATAAAGAAAATGGTGGCGTATCGAGTGCTCGTAACCTAGGATTGGAGAATGTTAGAGGTAATATTCTCACGTTTATTGATGCGGATGATTGGATTGATGTGGATTGCTTTGAGAATGGCGTTTGTATTATGGACAGGGATGACCTTGATATTTTACAATATTCTTATAAAATGATCCGTGAACAAGATGGTTGCGTGATTAGTGTGCGCAATTATGAATGTGTTCCCTTGGGATGGAGAGAGTTTGTCCGGACAGACCATTATATCGTGTGTGTGGGGGGGAATTTTATTCGATCTTCAATTGTCAAAACCTATCGATTACGTTTTGATGAGGCTCTTCATCTGGCAGAAGATCAGCTTTTTATTATGAGGGTGATGAGTTTATCTACCCGCATTGCTCAGACAAAAGAAATTTATTATAACTATTTTCAGAATTTGGCTAGTGCTACTCATAATTCTTGTGAGGAGGATATGGTAAAGTCTTCAAGGGCTTTGCTTGAATTCGGAAAACGCAATCGATTGTTTAAGCCACAGGTTGATAGGATGATCACTAATTTTTATGTCGAGTTGTTACTTCTTAACAATGGGCAAGCAGGTATCCTCGATTCTGTTTATCGTGAAGCGAAAGTTGAAATTAGAAATTTGAATATGAACTCTTTACGGATTTTATGCTTCTCATCCTTCTTGGGAATGAGAATGGCCGGTAAAATAGTACTTGCTTATTTAAAGATAAAAAAGTTTTGTATGTTGAGTTAATTTTTAATTGTTTGAATGATGTACAAGAGCTTTTTTGTCAATAATAGTGATAGAGATAGAAAAATCAAATATCTGCTTTTTTTCTTTTGGCCTTTTGGTGCCTTTATTTATTCGTTAAGAAATATTCAGTCAAAAAGTTCTCGGGTAATCTTCTTCTTGATTTGTATAGCTTTTGGCTTGTGTATTGAATGTAAGAATGAAGAGTTGGATATGAGTCGCATTGCGGATAATTTCCTTTCGTATAAAAATATGAGTTTTGTAGAGTTGAAAGGAATAATAATGGATTCTATAAATGGAGTTGGATTTAGAGATTTATACGAACATATTTTATATTGGTGTGTGAATCAGATTTCGTCCAATGAACATGTGTTTTGGATGATAGCTTCGATGATCTATGCGTTTTTTTATTTAAAATCACTGTCTTTTATTCTTGATGATAAGCGTTTTAAATCCTGCTTTATGGGATTTATGATAGTACTAATGTTTACAATGCCTCAACCTATATTTTCGGTGACAGGTTTAAGATTTTGGACAGCAGGATGGCTTGCTATTTTTTGTTCCTTGCAAATATTTATTCACAATAATTATAAGTATTTCTTGATATTGCTATTGACCCCTTTCATTCATGTAACATACTGGATTTATGTGTTTTTAGTAACACTAACTTTTGTCGCTAGATTGAGTGAAAAACTGCTTGTGATAATATTTTTTCTGTCTTATCCTTTTTCTTATTTGTCGATGTCTTTTGTCTCAGATGTGATTGGAATGGATATACTTCCTACATCCTTAGAGAGGGTCGCTCTGTCTTATATGGGCGAGGATCATATAGAGGAGTTTAATCGACAAGGAACAGGTTGGTTTTGGGTGTCTGAAATGTTTGATATAATTCTGAATACTTATTATTTAGTGATGACTTGTTGGATTATAAAGCACAAGTATATGATATTAGAGAGACAGGACAGATATTTGCTTGCTTTCATATTAGTAGTGTATTCATTTGCTAATTTTACACTGGTTGTTCCGCATTTAGGAATTCGTTATCTAGGTTTTGTTGAAATCTTATTACCGTTGTTATGGTTTAGAGTTTTTGGATTATATAAATATAAGTCGTTTATATATATGTATTTAATTGTCGCATCTTTTTATTTGCTGTGGAAACGTCTTGTAATGCATTATTCGAATGTCTTAGATTTTGATTTTTTGTATGATAGTTCTATTGTTATGTTAATTGATAAATTGTTATATTAAATATATGAATATATTACAAATACATATGGCATTGAGAAGTGGGGGAATAGAAGCTGTTGTAGTGGGGCTTTCTAATGAGATGGTAAAGAGACATAAGGTGTCTTTTTGCTCCATTTATGAACCTCGTGAGGAAGATATCTTTTTTCATCGTTTAGATAGTCGTGTATTAACTTGTTCCACTCATAAAAAATCGCCTGGAGTAAATTTGAAATATTTATGGAAAGTTTATCGTGTAATAGTAAAAGGTAATTATGATGTAGTAAACATGCATGGTTATTTATATTATTATCTGATAGCGATCTGTTTATTACACAATAAGACTAGATTCTTTTACACGGTTCATTCTGATGCAAGGATGGAGAATGGGCGTTGGGATAGGAAACTTTTTAAACTGAAGCGTTATTTTTTTAAAAAGGGATGGATTAAACCTATTACGATTTCAAAAGAGTCTCAAAGATCTTTTACTGATCTTTATGGAGTACCTAGTAATTTGATTTATAATGGTACTTCAAAGCCGAGTGTCAAGCCTTTTTCTATGGATAAATATCGTATTACATCGAATACGAAAATCTTATTTCATCCTGGGCGAATAACAGAAGCAAAAAATCAACAGATGCTTTGTAATGTATGCTATCGATTACAACAGGAGGGATATGATATCGTGTTGTTATTAGCTGGAGAGAAACAAAAAGAGACGATATATACAGATTTACAAAGATATTTTAGTGATAGGATAAAGTATTTAGGAGAGAGAAATGATGTGCTTGATCTCTTAAGTGCAAGTGATATTTTTTGCCTGTCTTCGATTTGGGAGGGAATGCCTATGTCTTTATTGGAATCTTTGTCGGTTGGATGCATCCCTGTATGTACTCCGGTTGGAGGTATTCCAGAAGCTGTGACAGATGGGGTAAATGGTTTTTTATCTAGAACATGTAATGAAGAGGATTATTATATAGCATTGAAAAGATCATTGGAAATTGATGATGAAACCATTCATCGTATGAGACAAAAGTGTATGGAGACATTTAAACAATTTGATATCTTTCATACATCGTTACTGTATGAAAGATATTATTTAGAATAAAAGAATTGATATCTTTATATATGGTGAAATAGAAATATCTTGTAAATTTCCAACAGCGTAATTTGCGTATTATTAATTACAATTCGATGTGATTTTTGTAAATTAATTTTATTCTACTATAAATAATTTCTTTTATTTTTGTTAATAGTGAATTTATAAATATATATGAAAGTATTAGTAGTTGTGACTGACTATCCAAATTTGCAAGGAGGTTTGGCTTTGGCTTATGTGCGAACAAGGAATGTCTATTATAAAGAACGTGGTATGGAGGTTGAAGTACTTAATTTTTCAGCAAATGAAGATTATAGTATTGATGGTATTCATGTCTTTTGCTTGAAAAATTTTGATAAAATAATAAATGAAAATAAGTATGATTTACTTATTTGTCATGCTCCTAATATTAGAAATCACTATTTTTTTATTGAAAAATATGATTGTTACTTTAAAAAGATCATCCTTTTCTTTCATGGGCATGAAGTGTTGAAGGTTAATAAGGTTTATTCTGTGCCTTATCCGTTTGTAAAACGTAATAAATTGTTAGAGAATGTTCGGGATTTGTATGATGAATGCAAATTTTTTGTATGGCGTAGATATATAGAGAAAAATTATAAGAAATTAGCATTTGTTTTTGTGAGTAGATGGATGAAGGAGGAGTTTCTCTATTGGGTGCACCCAAGTATAAAGTGTTTGGAGGGTCGTAACTTTGTAACATACAATTGTGTTGGGAGTATGTTTGAGAAAGGAGAATATGATGTTTCTTCTCAAAAGCAATATGATTTTGTGACAATTAGGGCTAATTTGGATGGATCGAAATATTGTGTGGATATTGTAAATGAATTAGCAAAACGGAATCCTGATTTGAGTTTTTTGTTAATAGGAAAAGGTGAATTTTTTAAATACTATGAAAAAGCAGATAATCTGACATGGTTGGATTGTAGATTGAATCATGAAGAAATGATAGCAATACTTAATTCTGCTAAATGTGCATTGATGCCAACCCGGACTGACGCACAAGGGGTTATGATGTGTGAAATGGTTGCTTTTGGGATGCCGTTGATCACTTCGGATATACCTGTATGTCATGAGGTTTTTGATAATGTTGATGGAGTGGGTTTTATTTCAAATGAAGAACTAGATTCGTTTTGTTTGAAAGATATATATGAAAATATAAAAAAAAGTGCAGGTAAAAGTGATAGGTACTTTATGAAGAATACAGGAGAACATGAAGTGATAATTTTATCAAATTTGTGTATCAATGTTAATAAATGACTTAGGAAATTTGTTCTCTATCAAGAAATGAAATAGAAAATTGAGGAGAATATTTGCAAACATTTCTTTCGGTTTTCTAGCCTTGTTGCATATTACCAGAACTATACTTCTTTTTATTCTTATCGGTCTGAATCTTGAAATGACCGAATCTCGAAAATAACACATAATCATATTAACACATATTTCTTATGAAAGCATGTTTCATGGGGTTGGGCTATATTGGCCTGCCCACGGCTATTATTGCCGCAAAGCACGGGGTGGAGATCGCCGGCGTGGATATCAACGCTCAGGTGGTGGAGGTTACCAACCAAGGGAAATTGCATATCATCGAGCCGGGTATGGAGGAGATGTTGCGGGAGGTACTGGCCTCCGGACATTTCAAGGCGTACACCGAGCCTCAGGTGAGCGACGCTTATTTCATGGTGGTACCCACTCCTTTCAAGGGGGATCATGAGCCGGACGTATCGTTCGTGGAGTCGGCTACCCGTATGGTGCTTCCTTTGTTGAAAGAGGGGGATTTGTACGTGATCGAGTCTACATCGCCGGTGGGAACGACCGAGCGGATGGCTAGTTTGATTTTCTCCGAACGGCCGGAGCTGGAGGGCAAGATCTATATCGCTTATTGTCCGGAGCGGGTGCTTCCGGGTAACGTGATCTATGAGTTGGTGCATAACGACCGGGTCATCGGCGGCATGGACGAGGCTTCTACCTGTAAGGCGATGGAGTTCTACGGCCAGTTCGTGAAGGGTACGCTTCACCCAACGAATAGCAAGACGGCTGAGATGTGTAAATTGACCGAGAACTCAAGCCGGGACGTACAGATCGCTTTCGCCAATGAACTGTCGTTTATCTGCGATAAAGCGGGAATCAATGTGTGGGAGCTGATCGATTTGGCGAACAGGCATCCCCGTGTGAATATCTTACAGCCGGGTTGCGGTGTTGGTGGTCATTGCATAGCGGTGGACCCTTACTTCATCACGGCGGAGTTTCCTATGGAGAGCCGTATGATCTCGACGGCTCGTGAGACGAATAATTACAAGGCATTTTGGTGTGCGGAGAAAGTGAAGAACGCCATGCTGCGGTTTGAGTTGAAGCATGGGCGTAAGCCGGCGGTGGCAATGATGGGCTTGGCTTTCAAGCCTAATATCGATGACTTGCGCGAGTCTCCGGCCAAGGGAATAACGACGAAGGTGTTGCAATCGTGCAACAATGCTGACATCATGGTGGTGGAGCCGAACGTTTCGGAGCATAAGTTGTTTAAGTTGACTCCTTATAAGGAGGCCTATGCGAAAGCCGATATCGTGGTTTTCTTGGTGAATCATAGGGAGTTTGCGGAGTTGAATTATCGGGATGACGTGGAGGTGCTGGACTTTTGCGGGACATTCAAGAAATAATCGTTCGTTAAATAGAAGAATACGCTGTAATGAGGAAAATAATGTTAGTCTTCGGGACCCGTCCCGAGGCGATCAAGATGGCTCCGCTGGTGAAGGAGTTCCAAAAACATCCGGAGTCGTTCGAGACCATCGTGTGCGTTACCGGACAGCATCGGGAAATGTTGGATCAAGTGTTAAAATTGTTCGAGATCACGCCGGATTATGATTTGAATATCATGAGGCAGGGTCAGGACTTATATGACGTGACTGCCCGTGTCCTTACCGGTATGCGTGACGTGTTGCGTGAGGCGACACCCGATGTCGTGCTGGTGCATGGGGATACCACCACGAGCACGGCAGCCGCCTTGGCCGCTTTCTACCAACAGATACCTGTAGGTCATATAGAGGCCGGCCTTCGTACCCACAATATTTATAGCCCGTGGCCGGAGGAGATGAACCGGCAGGTCACGGGGCGTATCGCCACGTATAATTTCGCACCCACGCGGTTGAGCAAACAGAACTTGATGAGGGAGAGCGTGAACCCGGACTCAATCTTGGTTACCGGCAATACGGTGATAGACGCCTTGCGTCAAGTGGTGACTAAGATAAAGACGGACGCTGAGCTGGACAAGGAGCTGGAAGGCGTGCTTTTACGTTCGGGGTATGACGTGAACCGTCTGGCTGGAGGCAAGAGACTGGTGTTGATCACGGGGCATCGCCGGGAGAACTTTGGTGATGGATTCATCCATATGTGTACCGCTATCAAGGACTTGACGAAGAAGTATCCCGGCGTGGATTTTGTCTATCCGATGCATTTGAATCCCAATGTGCGCAAGCCGATTCATGAGGTATTCGGCGAGGATCTATCGGATCTGGGTAATATGTTCTTCATTGAGCCATTGGAATATCTGTCATTTGTTTATCTGATGGAGAAATCAACGATAGTGCTGACCGATAGCGGCGGTATCCAAGAGGAGGCCCCCGGCTTGGGCAAACCCGTGTTGGTGATGCGTGATACGACCGAGCGTCCGGAGGCTCTTGCGGCAGGAACGGTGAAACTGGTCGGTACGGATTATGATAAGATCGTGAACGAGGTATCGGCGTTACTTGATGATGCGGTTTATTACGATACGATGAGCCAAGCGGTTAATCCCTATGGTGATGGATTGGCTTGCGGAAGGATCGTGGAATTTTTGAACCGAAAGGAATGAGAGTCTTGATCGTTTCTCCCTCTTATCTTCCAGAGATCGGTGCGGCACCCTCACGCATTACGAACATGGCGGAGGGACTGTCTGGCTTAGGGATAAAAGTGGATGTGTTGACTTGTTTACCCAATTATCCCAAGGGACGTATCTTTGATGGATATAGGGGGACTTTTTCCAAGAAAGAGGATGTGAACGGGATAACGGTGTTCAGGTACTGGACGTATGCCTCGATCTCGAAGAAACCGTTGGTCCGTCTTGTGAGTATGTGCGCTTTCGCTACGACCCTTTGGTGTTTCGCTCTCAAGCGTAAGCGCATAAAATCTTATGATAAGGTGATTATCCAGACCCCTCCTGTTTTGGCGGCGGCCTCGGCCATGTTGCTTTTTCGTTGTTGCTACCGGAAAAAGGTGGTACTGAACGTCTCAGACCTTTGGCCATTGTCGGCCGTGGAGCTGGGAGCCATGAAAGAGGGGGGTATTTATCATAGGGTGATGGGGCGTATCGAGCGGTTCCTTTATCGTAAGGCCACGGCCTGCCAAGGGCAGAGTAAGGAGATCGTGGATTATATAAAACAGTATGAACCGGGCAAGGCCTTGTTCTTGTATCGGAATTTACAACATCGTTTTGTTTTACCGAATCACCCCTCTTCTTCTCGGAAGCCTTTCAAGATCGTCTATGCCGGTTTGCTGGGCGTGGCACAGAATATACTGGAGTTGATAGAGCGTGTCGATTTTAAAGGGATGGAAGCGGAGCTTCATTTATTTGGAGGGGGCAATCAAGCCTTGGAGATAGAGGATTATGTGAGGACGCATGATAAAGGGGTCTTTTATCATGGCTCTCTACCCAAAGAACGGATGCGTGAGGAGCTTATACGTTACCATGCCTCCATTATCCCGTTGACGGTTCGTATAAGAGGGGCCGTCCCTTCTAAATTATTTGATTTGTTGCCGTTAGGTGTTCCTATCTTGTTTTGCGGAGGCGGTGAGGGCGAGGAGATTGTAAAAGAAAATCAGCTGGGCCTTGTCTCGGTTCCCGGAGATTATGAGCGACTTTCTAAAAATATACAAACCATGAGCAACTTACCGGATGAGGAGTATCAACAACTAAAAGCGAACTGTTTAAGAGTATCTCAGACAACTTTCTGTTTTGAAAGACAGCTGGAGACGTACAAACGTTTTTTATCAACTTTCTAATTTCAGGATGAAATCTCTAAAACATTTTGCCGGGATGCTCTGTTATAGATATAGTAGTGTGTTTTTCATGGTATTAGATTTTTAGATTAGTAATTAGGTTGTTCATTCAGTTCGGGAGAATAGGATGTTGGTTTATAAATATGAAAGCCGGAAAGGTGAGAATGATTTCTCTCGTTTCCGGCTATTCTTTTTTATTTAAAACTCGTCATTGGCGTAAAGACTCAATAGGTTTTTCAGCTCATAATCGAATATCTCGTCATCCTTGAAGAAGCGTTTCAATTCGATCTCGGCTGTCTCCGGTGAGTCTGATGCGTGTACGATATTCTCTTGTACGCTCATACTATAATCTCCCCGTATCGTACCGGGAGCGGCGTTTCTGCCATTAGTAGCGCCGGCCAAGGTTCTTACTACATGTATGGCATCTACCCCTTCCCAGCAACACACGATCACCGGGCATACACTCATCGCGTCCTTGATTCGTTGGAAGAAAGGCTTTTCTTTCAGGTGGGCGTAGTGCTCACTCAAGATCTCGTCTGTCAGCCAAACCATCTTCATGCCGGCCAGACGGAGCCCCTTTTTCTCGAAACGGGTTACGATTTCACCGATCAGTCCTCGCTGAACGGTACAAGGCTTTAAAATAACCAATGTTTTTTCCATAAGATTTATATTAAAAGATTAAACAAATGTTTGATGTCTTGAATATATGTTAACCTTGCGGCGTTTTATGAATGATAGATGAATATCGGTTGAAATGTTTTTTAGGACGTTTCAAGTATATTTCTATCTTATGACTTCGCAAGTTAATGGGAATAAACAAATAAATGGGCGATAAGTCTGCTAAACTAAGCTAATTTAACACACGTTAATTATTGTTTGAGTTGTTAATCCTTCTGTATTCTTTTCCATTTCCGTGGAATTTCCGGATGGGTCTTGAGGAATTCCCTCAAGGTCTGCCGGTTTACACCTAGTTTCTTGCTAATATATACTTTAGTCTTATGTTCTTTAATATACTGCAAGATCATCTCTTCCTTACCTTTCAACTTACAGGCTTCCGGTCGATCTCCTTTCGGGCGACCCAATTTGGCACCTTGTACTTTTTTCCGAGCCAACGCCTCTTTCGTTCGTTGCGAAATCAGGTTACGTTCAATTTCGGCGCTTAGGCTAAATGCGAATGCCAATATTTTACTGTTTATGTTATTTCCGAGTTCGTAACCCTCCTTTACCGTAAATACAATGATGTCTCTTTCCATACATTGATGAAGGAAGCTCATAACCTGCATAAGATTACGTCCGAGACGTGACAGTTCCGTCGTGATCAGGATGTCTCCTTTACGTATTTGCTTTAATAGTTTACCAAGTTGGCGATCGGCGATTACTTTTGTCCCGCTGATCGTCTCATCTACCCACCTGTCGATTCTCATGTTCCTCGATTTTGTGAATTTCTCAATCTCGAATCGCTGGTTTTCAGTAGTTTGTTTGTCTGTACTGACTCTTACATAACCGTATACCATATGTCTTAATATTTAATTAAACAACAACCAAGATACTGGAAACGAGTTGATTGATAGTGCGTTTTAGTAAAAACAAACTTTTTTATGGGTGTGTTAAAGAAGTTCGGTGTTTTTGAACTTCATACAAATTGTAATAAAAAGGGTTAATGGATGCCTGTATAGAAAATTTAAGTTACTTTTGCTTTCGAAAAATAAGATGGGATCTTAGTAATGATCATGGGTATGAAAAAGTTATTGTCTTTACCTCCAAATTTGGTAGATAGTTTTCATGCGATAGAGCATGTAAGTGCAGAGGAATTTTTTTGCGCCTCAGATCCGGTAGGTGCCCGCTTGGGGTCCGGGGGAGGAACGACGTGGTTGTTGGAAGCCTCCCGACGAAATGAGGCCCCTGGTGTATCCATGGAGGAGTGGCTGGGACAGGAAAAGCGTATCTTGTTGCATGCCGGAGGACAAAGCCGTCGTTTGCCCGGATATGCGCCATCCGGGAAAATCTTGACTCCGATCCCTGTGTTTCGCTGGGCAAGAGGGCAGAGGCTATCCCAGAATTTATTGTCCTTGCAGTTACCTCTTTATGAACGGATCATGCAAAAGGCACCGGAGTCGCTTCATACCTTGATCGCTAGCGGTGACGTATATATCCGTGCAAACCAGCCTTTGCAGGAGATTCCTGAGGTAGACGTGGTTTGTTACGGTTTATGGGTCGAGCCTTCGTTGGCTAAGAATCACGGGGTTTTTGTATCAAGTCGTAAATCTCCGGACATTCTGGACTTCATGCTACAGAAGCCTTCGTTGGAAACTTTGGGGGAATTGGCGGGTAGTCATTTATTCTTGATGGATATCGGTATCTGGCTGTTAAGCGACAAGGCGGTGCGGTTATTAAGGAAACATTCCTATACCGAAGACGGCGAGGCGATGAAGGCATATGATTTATATGCAGAGTTCGGGTTGGCCTTGGGGAAGAATCCACGTATCACGGACTCGGAGTTGAATCAGCTTTCTGTAGCGATTTTGCCACTTCCGGGTGGGGAATTCTATCATTATGGAACCAGCCGTGAGTTGATTTCCTCTACATTGGCAGTACAGAACTTGGTTAGGGATCAACGTGCGATCATGCAGCGTAAGGTGAAACCGCATCCCGCCATGTTCGTGCAGAATGCGGTGTTACACCAGAAATTGACCGCAGAGAATTCGGAATTATGGATAGAGAATAGTTATATCGGTGAGAATTGGACGTTGCGTAGCCAGCAAATTATAACGGGTGTTCCGGAGAATAATTGGAACTTATCTCTTCCGGAAGGTATCTGTGTAGATGTTGTCCCGATAGGGGAAACCAATTGGGCTACAAGACCTTATGGTTTTAATGACTTGTTTAAAGGGGCCTTGTCTGATACGTCTACCTTGTTTATGGGAAAACCTATCTTGGCTTGGGCGATGGAGCGAGGGATCACCTTGAGTGGGGACGAGGATATACAAAACGCACCTTTGTTCCCTGTTTGCCAAACAGTGGATGAGCTGGGAAAAATGCTGCGCTGGATGATTACGGAGCCGGATAGGGAAGAGGGAAAGCATATTTGGCTTTCCGCCCGAAAATTATCGGCGAATGATTTGTCCGATCAGGCGAATTTATGCCGTTTGGTAGCTCAGCGAGAAGTTTTCCGTAAAAAAGACTGGTCATTATTGGCCGCTAATCATGAGAAAAGTGTATTCTATCAATTGGATCTTTCGGATGCGGCGGAAAGCTTCGCCAAAGACAAGATTGTCTTACCGAAAGCTCTTTCCGAGGATAATCCGTTGATGAAAAGGATACATAATCATATGTTCCGCTCTCAGGTGATGAAGATCTTGGGGGAAACGTATAAGGAGGAGGAGCAAAAGGCTTTCGCTTTGTTGCGGGAGGGGCTGGTCGGTTCCGTCCTCGGAAGTAAGCAGCAGCCGTGTTTGAATGTCTATCGGGACCAGATCGTATGGGGACGTAGTCCGGTACGTATCGATTTGGCAGGTGGATGGACAGATACGCCGCCCTATTGCTTATATGCGGGTGGAAACGTGGTGAACGTGGCGATCGAGTTAAACGGGCAACCACCGCTACAAGTCTATATCAAGCCTTCCGATACCCGTAAGATTATCCTTCGCTCGATCGATCTGGGAGCGATGGAGGTTATCTCTTCATGGGACGAGCTTCGTGATTATAATAAGGTAGGATCACCGTTTTCCATCCCGAAAGCGGCTTTGGCCTTGGCGGGATTTATCCCGGAATTCTCGGTGGAGGCTTATGCTTCTTTAGAAGCCCAGTTGGAAGCTTTTGGTAGCGGGCTGGAGATTACCTTGTTGGCGGCGATACCGGCGGGTTCCGGTTTAGGCACTAGCTCGATCCTCGCGGCTACCGTGCTGGGCGCTATCTCTGATTTTTGTGGCTTGGCTTGGGATAAGGATGAGATCGGAAACCGCACCTTGATCTTAGAACAATTACTGACTACCGGCGGGGGATGGCAAGATCAATACGGTGGCGTATTGCACGGTTTGAAACTCTTGCAAACGAACGAGGGTTTTAATCAGAGTCCTTTGGTACGTTGGCTGCCGGAATACTTGTTTACTGATCCGGAATACCGGCCTTGTCATCTTCTTTATTATACGGGAATTACTCGTACGGCGAAAGATATTTTGTCGGAAATCGTACGAGGTATGTTTTTGAATAGCGAGGCGCATTTAGGTCTTTTGTCTGAGATGAAAGCCCATGCGCTTGATATGTACGAGGCGATCCAACGCGGAGACTTTGTGACTTATGGTAAATTGGTCGGAAAGACTTGGGAGCAAAATAAGGCACTCGATTCCGGAACGAATCCGGCGGCGGTGGAAGCTATTATCTCCAAGATACAGGCTTATGCCTTGGGATATAAACTTCCGGGAGCAGGCGGTGGTGGTTACTTATATATCGTAGCGAAAGACCCGGGTGCGGCCCTGCAAATCCGAAAGATATTGACTCTTTCTCCGCCCAATTCGAACGCCCGGTTCGTGGAGATGAGCTTGTCGAATAAGGGGCTTCAGATTAGTCGTTCGTAGGTTCGTGCCACGCCGGTATAGGCGAGGGCACACGCCAGTATAGGCGTTGGCTTACGCTGGTATAGATACAGGCCTATGCCTATACTGCTGAGAGGCGTCGCGTATATACGTGCGTATTTTTGCCTGTTTTGTTGCTAATTGGAATATATTGTATGTGTTTTGGAACATTTATATAAATGATCCTGTTGTACTTTTGCGGAGTTTAATGAGGTGCCAGGTCTGATGGGGAAGAGAATTGTTTTTATATGGCTTTTATTGGCGTTCGCTTGGGTAGCGAAGAGCCAGAACTACATGATAAAAGGAATCGTGACAGATTCCATTACGGGAGAACCTTTGCCTTATGTGGCTGTGATTTTGAAGGGAACTACGATAGGTGCTACGACCGATCTGGACGGGGCTTTTACGCTCTCCTCCTCATCTAAGGTACGTACTTTACAGGTCTCTTATCTGGGTTATACGGAGAAAGAATTGAAATTCGTTCCGGGTAAAGCGGAACATTTGAAGATTCAGCTGGCTCCGACAAGTATTAATTTGTCGGAGGTGATCATCAAGCCGGGAAAGGAAAGATATCGGAAGAAGGATAATCCTGCGGTTACCTTTATCAAAAACGCTATCGCACGTCGGGAGAGCAACGATCCTCGTAACCATGATTATTTTCGGTATGATCAATACGAGAAGATGGTCTTCGCTATGAACGATTACCAACCGAAACCGAAAAAGGATGGAAAGGCGGGAAAGTTTGACTTCTTGACTGAGTTTATCGATACGTTGGAGGTGGGAAAGACGATCTTGCCGGTGTCCGAACGTGAGAAAATCCAGACCGTTTATTACCGTAAAGACCCGAAGACGGAAAAGAGGGTCGTTCAGGCTACGAAAGCGGCTGGTGTGGATGAGGTCTTCTCACGAGACGGTATGCAACAGTTCTTGAATGAGGTATTCCGGGAAGTGAATATCTTCCAGAATGATATTCCTTTGTTCTTGAACCGTTTCGTTAGCCCTATGTCTACGATGGGACCTAACTTCTATAAATATTATTTACTGGACACGGTGGAGGTCGCCGGACAGAAGTGCGTGGATTTGGGTTTCGCTCCGTTTACTCCGGAGACATTCGGCTTTACGGGACATCTTTTTATCACGTTGGATTCTACTTATTTCGTGCAAAAGGTTAAGTTGAATGTCCCGAAGAAGATCAATTTGAATTTCGTGGGAGGGATGTCTATCGAGCAAACCTTCGACCGCGCCCCGGACGGGACCCGGATGATAACCAAGGACGATATTCATGTGGATTTCAAATTGACGGAGAAATCGAAAGGAATGTATGCCCGCCGTTTGAATATCTATTCGAATCAAGCGTTTAAGGAGCCGGACGATCCTCAGGTATTTGAGGAGAGCGCTCCTGTCATCGTTCCGGTAGAGGCATATCGCCGTTCGGCCGAATATTGGGCCGATAATCGTCCTTCCGAGGTGGGAACCCGCAAGCAAAATAACGTGGAGTTGCTGATGGCGAAACTGCGTTCCGTCCCTATTTTCTATGTGACAGAGAAGGTGGTGTCTATCTTGACATCCGGCTATATCCAGACGAATAAGGTGAAGGAGAAGAGCAAGTTCGAGTTTGGTCCGATGAACACCTATATCAGTGGTAACGCGATTGAGGGGGCCCGCTTCCGTGTCGGTGGAACCACGACAACGGCATTCAGTAAGCGTCTTTTCTTGGATGGTTATCTGGCTTATGGATCGAAAGACCGCAAGTTGAAATATGATGGTATCGTAGAATATTCCTTTATCGATAAGAAGGATTATCGGAAAGAATTTCCCGTGCATTCTATTCGCTTCGAGTACCTATATGATATCAACCAGTTAGGCC
The DNA here is from genome assembly GCF_004793765.1 of Parabacteroides distasonis. GTDB lineage: Bacteria > Bacteroidota > Bacteroidia > Bacteroidales > Tannerellaceae > Parabacteroides > Parabacteroides distasonis_A. Next base: position 22,971 of record NZ_SRYM01000020.1, read on the forward strand.
AGCAGTATATGTATACCAACAAGGATAATATGTTCTTGGCCTTGAAGCGGCAGAAGGATACACGTGCCACCTATTTAAGGAATATGGAACTGACCTATTACCGTGAACATTATAACGGCTGGGCTTATGGAGCGGTACTTCGGAATTTTAAGGAATACTCAACCGGTTACGCCGCGTTCGACCGTATCGGTCCGGATGGCCAGATCACGGCTACCGATTCCTACCGGATGTCGGAAGTGGAGTTTAAGTTCCGTTTTGCCCCGAATGAGAAATTCTACCAGACTCGTAATTACCGTTATCCGATTACGCTTGACGCACCGGTATTCACCTTGAACCATACGATGGCTTTCCAAGACGTATTAGGTAGTTCGTATGATTATCAGAAGACGGAGCTCGGTATCCAGAAACGCTTCTGGTTCTCTGCTTTCGGTTATGTGGATATTCTCGCTAAAGCAGGTAAAGTTTGGACAAAGGCCCCTTATCCTTTGTTGATCTTGCCGAACGCAAACTTGTCGTATTTGGTGCAACCGGAATCTTATACGAATATGAACGCGATGGAGTTCATCAACGATGAGTACGCTTCGTGGGATATTACTTATTTCATGAACGGAGCCTTATTGAACCGTATTCCGCTTATCAAGAAGTTAAAATGGAGAGAGGTCTTTTCTTTCCGAGGTATGTTCGGACACTTGACGGATAAGAATAATCCGTATATCAGTGAGCAGAATGAGGGCTTGTTCTTATTCCCGCAGGGCTCTTACCTGATGGACCCGTCTACTCCTTATATGGAGGCGGGTGTCGGTATCGAGAATATCTTTAAGTTCTTGCGTTTGGATTATGTATGGCGTTTGACTTATAAGGATCATCCGGGTATCCAGACAAAAGGTATACGATTTATGATGAAGCTATCCTTCTAGGGCAAGTGTTATTTCCAGTCGCTGAACTCAAAGCTCAATTGTTCCCAACGGTCTTTCGTATGAGGCTCCTCTTTTACGGGGTTTGATACGGATAGGCCGATCAGTCGGATGGGATGCTCGGTGTATTCCACTTCTTTCAGTAATTCCTTGGCCAGGGGAAGGACCTTATCTAAGGTTGTTAACTCTTCCGGACGGGTGAGGCTTCTCGTGATCTGGTTGAAATCGTGGAACTTGACCTTTAAGGTCAGTGTATTTCCCTTGAATCCGGAACGTTCCAGCCTGCCGATAAGTTCGGTCGCTACGTGATAAAGCTCGATGATAACAGAGGATTTGCGGGAGATATCTTTTTCTAGCGTATGCTCGCAACCTACCGACTTCCGGATTCGTACCGCTTCTACGGGACGGTTGTCTATACCTCTGGCAAACTCATAATAAAGCATTCCCGCCTTTCCGAACTGGCGGGTAAGCATCTCCCCCGAGCATTCCCGTAATTGCAGCCCGTTGTGGATACCGAGTGTATGCATTTTTCGGGCTGTTACGGGGCCTACTCCCCAAAAGGACTCAATGGGAAGACGTGCTATGAAATCGAGAGCTTGGCTTGGGTGAATGGTACATAAGCCATTGGGCTTCCGATAATCCGAGGCTATTTTCGCTAGAAATTTGTTGTAGGAGACTCCCGCTGACGCTATCAGGTTCAAGTTTTCCCAGATCCGTTTCTTGATCTCCTTGGCGATATCTACAGCGAGAGAGATGCCTTGTTTGTTATCGGTGACATCCAAGAAGGCTTCATCCAAGGAAAGGGGTTCTATGATATCCGTATAATCGTGGAAGATCTCGTGGATCTGGCGTGAGACGGATTTATATACGTCCATCCTTCCGTGTACGAATATCAGGTCCGGGCATAAACGTTTGGCTTTTTGAGACGCCATGGCGGAACGTACCCCATATTTCCGTGCCTCGTAGCTGGCGGCGGCTACTACGCCTCGCTGCTCCGCATGCCCGACCGCTAGGGGCTTTCCTCGCAACTCCGGATGGTCTCGTTGTTCCACCGAGGCATAAAAGGCATCCATATCGATATGTATGATCTTTCTCAAGATAGCTCTTTTATTACTGCTATTCGCGATAAGCCCCTTCGTCGGTTTATGAAGCCGATAGCCGCATTATAAGATCTCTACGGAATTGATGACGATATTCTCGGTCGGACGATCTTGCTTGTTGGTCTTGGAGGACTGTATGGCCTCTACGATATCCATGCCTTCTACCACTTCGCCGTAAACCGTGTACTGATTGTCGAGGAACGGTACGCCACCTACATTCTTGTAAGCCTCACGGAGTTCCGGGCTTAACTTTACCTCGTCTTTCCGCTTCTCGGCCTCCAGCTCGGTCTTGCCGATCAAGGTATCACGGAGGATCGCCAGTTCTTCCTTGTTTCCACTGCGATAGAATTCCATGATCTTAGGCTTGTTCTCGTTTTGCAGGCGGGCGAATATCTCTTGTTTCAGACGGCCTTCCAATTGTTTTTCCATCTGGTTCAACTCTTGTTCCGAATACTTTTTGCCCGTTACGATATAGAATTGTGAGGCGGAAGAGGCCTTTTCCGGGTTCACCTCGTCTCCGGTACGTGCGGCGCAAAGGGCTCCTTTCTTATGGAAATATTTCGGGTAACGGAATTCGGCGGGAACGGTATAGCCCAGATCGCCCGCTCCCAGTTGCTTGTTCATCGGGGCATCCTTGGAAGTTACGTCACCTCCTTGTATCATGAAATCCTTGATCACACGGTGGAACAGCAAGCCGTTATATTGCCCTTCTTTTACCAACTTGATAAAGTTATCACGATGTAATGGCGTGTCGTTATATAATTTCAGCTTTATATCTCCTTTGCTGGTGTGCATAAGCACCCTTGTCTCAGTTGTTTGATTTTCCATTTTATACTTATTTTTCTATGAGTTTCATTGACTTGATCTTTATGTTCTTCGTGGGCCTGTCTTCGGCGTTCGTCTCGACGAACTGTATCTTATCCACGACTTTCATGCCTTGTATAACCTCCCCGAACACCGTATAGTTCCCGTCCAGATGAGGCGTTCCGCCTTCCAGCATGTAGGCTTCTTTTTGCTCCGGCGTAAACTTGATGCTTTTCTCCTTGGTCATCTTATCTAGCTCCATCTCCGTAAAGAACTTTCCGGTCACGATATAGAATTGAGTCGCAGATGAGGCCTTCTCGGGATTTTCCTCATCCGGGGTACGTGCGGCACAGAGCATTCCCCGCTTATGGAAATATTTCGGATACACGAACTCGGCGGGGATGGTGTAACCTGGATCTCCGTCGCCCAAATGCGTGTCCAAGGGAGCGTCTTTCGAGTTGATATCGCCTCCTTGTATCATGAATTGCTTGATAACCCGGTGGAACAATAATCCATCGTAACGGTGTTCTTTTACGTTCTTGATAAAATTATCCCTGTGCAACGGCGTGTCATTGAACAGTTTCACCTTAATCTTACCCATATCCGTATCAATCAGCACCAATGTCTCAGTCTCTTGCGCATGCAGCGGGCATAGCGAAAGCATAAATACCGAAACAAACAACATCGTAAGAATCCGTCTCATATTTATTTCTATTAGTTTTAGATGGACAAAAATAAGAATAAATATCGATATCTATGATCAAAGGAATAGGTCTAAACATGATTTCTTTGGTAGGAAACCGTAATAGCGTTACAAACATCTGTAATATATATACAGAAGCTATGGTATCTATAAGTAACTTTGTCACATAAATAAAAAAGTAAAATGATGGAGGCAAATTTAAGTAATGGTATGAATGATAAATCCTATAGCCGGTTCTTTGGTTTCGTGATCGTGATGTCTGTTGTGTTATTCTCTTTTAGCTCGTGCTTGGAGGGGAAAAAGGAGCAAGGCGTAAAAGTGGCCGAAACCTTGATTTTCCCTGCTGACGCAAAGGCTTCGTCGGAGTATAACACGGGGGATGTCTATGTTTCCTTGTTGAAGGAGTCTGGTAATACGATGATCGCGCATTTTATATTCGAACCTAACAGCCGTAATTTCTGGCATTACCATCCGGATGCCGAACAAACCTTGTTGGTGCTTGATGGAGAAGGATATTATCAAGAGGAAGGAGGAGAGAAACGTGTGATCCGGAAAGGCGATGTGATCGTGACACCTCCTAATGTACGGCATTGGAATGGGGCGACACCGGGTAGCTCTATCGTGTGTATGACCGTTACGGAGCATGCGATCGAGAATCATGCCGAACAACTACGGGCTGTGACGGATGAGGAGTATGCTGATTAGAATGCTTGTCCGGGGCTTTTAGTTGAAAGATACGTCTAAAATATCGCTAGGGTAAGGAGGTATTGATCTTTTCACCTCTGTGAAAAGATCGTATCACCCCCGTGAAAAGATCATTTCACAGAGGTGAAAAGATCGCTTCATAAGGGTGATACGATAAAAGTCTTAGGTCACGGCTGTTACTTCCGGCTGAGGTATCAGCTACAAGGGCCTTATGATCAGAATAATTTGCTTGGATACTCGCCTGCGTCTACTAAGGCTTGGATCTTATCCACTACGCCTTGACGATCCGCCGCGTAAGTTACGCCAAACCATTTAGAGGTCGTATCCAATACTTTCACACGGGCTGTTCCTTCCGTGATCAATTTATTTACCATCAACGGGATGAAATACTCGCTCTTTAAATTACCCATATTGGCTTTTAGGAACTCCTTGAAATATTCCTCGGAATACTCGAAGTAATCGGGAGTGAAGCCCCACATATTCATGGAGACCGGCGTGTTTTCTTCCAATACGACCTTCTTTCCGTTCTCGTCTACAAACTGGATATCTCCGTCGATCCGTTCGATAGCGGTACGCTCCACGACGCCTGTCAGATAACTTTCCTCGTTCGTGGCGCAAACACCACGTGCCACGGAACCGCTCTCGCTCAACGTATTACCTACACGGTAGCCTACCATGCAATAATCATTCTTCTTTCCATCCATCTCAGACAATTGCTTGCCTAATACGGCGAAGCTATCACGTCCGTAGAAATCATCGGCGTTGATTACGGCGAAAGGCTCGTTGATAACCTTCTTGCCCATCAATACGGCATGGTTGGTTCCCCACGGTTTCTCACGTCCCTCCGGGCAGGTGAAGCCCTCCGGAAGATCGTTCAAATCTTGGAATACGACTTCGACCGGGATATGGTTCTCATATTTGGATATGATTTTCTCGCGGAAGTCTTTCTCGAAAGATTTGCGGATAACGAATACAAGTTTACCGAACCCGCCACGGATAGCGTCGAAAATAGAATAATCCATGATGGTCTCGCCATTGGGACCTAGGCCGTCCAATTGTTTTAATCCTCCATAACGACTACCCATTCCGGCTGCCAATACAAATAATGTAGGTTTCATAATGCGTTTCTTTTATGTGTTTTTTAATTCTTCGGGCAAAGTTAATAATTATAGAAACATTGCCATGTTATTGTCTGTCTTTTTATACAATATTCTAATACGACGATCGACATGGGAGGCAGGCTGACGCTTAACTTTCCCTTTATCGTTCGAAAAATACGTGCGTGTTTTCGGAAAAAGTCGTACATACTTTATAAAAAACACGTACATGTTTTTCTTTTGCGTATTTATCGTATCTTTGTAAGGTTTTAAGGCAAAAGACTAAACAAAATGAGAAAGAGAAAAATGTTTCCGTTTTTAGCGGCTGGGATAGTCGCTTTAGCGAGTTGTAACACTCCTCAGAAAGAGGTAGTGAAGATCGCTGCTATTAATCCTGCGAATATGGATACCACGGTTGCCGCAGGCTCGGATTTTTATGAATACGCTTGTGGTGGATGGATAAAGAATAATCCATTGAAACCGGAATACGCTCGTTTCGGAACTTTCGACCAACTACTGGAGAATAACCAAGAGCAGCTCCGGGTATTGATCGAGGAACTTAGCGCTACGCCCCATGAGGCGGGTAGTGTCGCCGGGAAGATCGGCGCTTTGTATGCGATGGGATTGGATAGCACGAAGTTGAATGCCGATGGAGTGGCTCCTATCAAGGAGGAACTGGCCGCTATCAATGCGCTGGCGACGAAATCGGATGTCTCTAAGATGGTAGCTACGCTTCATAAGGAAGGTATGGCTCCGTTCTTCGCTTTGTTCGTGGGCGCTGACGAGAAGAATAGTGCCATGAATATCGTCCAGCTGTATCAGGCTGGTATCGGAATGGGCGATCGGGATTATTATTTATTGGAAGATGAAGGTTCCGCTAAGATGCGTGACGCTTACAGGGCTTATATAAATAAATTATTTACATTGGCCGGCTCAAGTCCGGAGCAAGCGGATGCGGCGGTGGATGCCGTGATGAAAGTAGAGAAAGCTATCGCTGAGATCTCTTATGGTCGTGAGGATTTGCGTGACTCCCAGAAGAACTATAATAAATTGGCTTACGAGGATTTCAAGAAAATAGAATCCCCGTTGGATTGGGATGTGTATTTTGAGTCCATGGGATTAGCCGGGCTGAAAGAGTTGGACGCAAAGCAAATCAACTTCTATAAGGATATGAGTGAGGCTTTGCGGAATACGACGGTCGATGAGCAGAAATATTATTTGGCGTTTAATTTATTGAGCGCGGCGGCTCCATACCTAAGTGATGATTTTGTAGACGCTGATTTTGAGTTCTATGGAAAGGTAATGTCCGGAAAGCAGGAGCAACAACCTCGTTGGAAGCGTTCGTTGAATACGGTAAACGGTGCGTTGGGCGAGGCTGTCGGCGAAATGTATGTAGAGAAATACTTCCCGGCTTCTTCCAAGGAAAAGATGTTGACGCTGGTGGGGAATTTGCAGACTGCTTTGAGTGAGCGGATCAACGGCTTGGAATGGATGAGCGATACGACTAAGGCGAAAGCGCAGGAGAAATTGGCCGCTTTTACGGTGAAAATAGGTTATCCGGACAAATGGCGTGATTATAGTGGCTTGGAGATCAAGGACGATTCTTATTGGGCGAATGTCCGCCGTTCTAACATCTTCGATATGGACTATCAATTGGCGGACGTGGGCAAGCCGGTCGATAAGTCTCGTTGGCATATGAATCCGCAGACCGTGAACGCTTATTACAATCCGACAACCAATGAGATCTGTTTCCCGGCCGCGATCCTTCAGCCTCCATTCTTTAATCCGGATGCCGATGATGCGGTGAACTATGGCGCTATCGGTGTGGTAATCGGCCATGAGATGACGCATGGATTCGATGATCAGGGACGTAACTACGATAAGGATGGTAATTTGATCGATTGGTGGACTGCCGAGGATGCTGTCCGTTTCACGGAGCGTGCTGATAAATTGGTGGATCAATATGACCAGATTATCGTAATAGATACGCTTCATGCCAACGGACGCTTTACGTTGGGTGAGAATATCGCCGACCACGGAGGTTTGCTGGTCGCTCACCAAGCTTATTTGAATAGCTTGAAGGGTAAAGAGACTCCGGCCCCGATCGATGGCTTTACGAATGAGCAACGTTTCTTCTTGGGATATGCGACGTTGTGGGGACAAAATATCCGTCCCGAGGAAATCCGCCGTCTTACCAAGATCGACCCGCACTCATTGGGAAAATGGCGTGTGAACGCCGCCTTGCGTAATATTGCCCCGTTCTATGCCGCTTTTGACATTAAAGAGGGTGATCCGATGTTTATGGCTCCGGCGGATCGGGTAGTTATTTGGTAATCCGAATACAGGTTTTATATAAATGAGGGAAGTATGTTGTGTGAAAAAGCATACTTCCTTTTTTTTAGGTGCTTGAGGGTATTTTCATCCTTCTGTATTCTTGAGGTGTCATTCCCGTATGCTGCCTGAAATATTTGTTGAAAAAAGACAGGTTGTTAAAGCCTAAAGAGAAAGCGATCTCTTTTACGGTTAAGTCTGTCGATCTTAATTGTGCCTTGGCATCCATCGTGATAATGGAGGAAATGATTTCTAAGGGAGTAAGTCCGATCGCTTTCTTAATAGTCGTGCAGAAATGAGGTAACGACAAATTTAATTGAGCGGAGTAAAAAGAAACGCTGTGCTCGGTGGTATAATGCTCTACGACAAGTTGGATAAACTTACGGTAAATCTCATTGGTACGCGTACGGATTCCATTTGTCCAATGGCTATGATTTTTATATAACTCAGCCGTCCCTTGCATGAATATCGTGAGATAAGCGATGACTAGGTTTTTATTTACCATGGAATAAGACGGGGATAAGGATTGCGCACGTATCAATAAACGGTATCCGTCAATATATAACTGAGCTACAGATTCTTCGAGTGGCATGATCGGATGTTCCGTGATAACGGGAAGAAAGCTCATGGTTGATTTAATAAAATTGATGTTTGTCATAAACTCCGAAGAGAATCCGGCGAAATAGAAACGTGCGTCGTCCGATATTTCATGGAACTGGATAAAATTACTGGGCACTAAGGTCACGAAATCATATTTGTTAATCGTATACTTCGCTAGATTGATAGAAGCTTGCACGGAACCTTCTACACAAAGGAGAAACAATCCTGCCTTTATTTTATGAGGCAGCTTGCTGTATTTGTTTAGCGTCTCTTTTGTGATACGATCTCCGACGATAAAATCGTTCGTGATATCGAATGTGAGCATTTCCTTTTCCATATCTAATCGGTAATTCGTCTCAAATATAGGAATTAATAAATACTTATTATTCAAGATAATAAAAATAGAACATAGAAACGAAAGAATGGATATTGATTCCGTAAAATTTAAGGGCGAGCTTTACATATGACTACTAATCGTAGGAAAGAGGAAACAAAAAAGGCTATCCATCACGGACAGCCAATCTTAATTGTTAACCTTAAATCTAATACCATGAAAAACACAGTGCAAATGTAGATATATTATGTTATATAGCATAATAAATAGTTTGGAAATCTCATATACTTAACGTGATTTAACAAAAGTATGCTCTAAAACATATCTTTTGGAACATGTTTCATCCGTGTAAGTATCGCTTTTATCAATAATCGTCCTCCAAACGTTCTCGCAAACGTTTGCATTGTATGATGTAAATATATATCTTTGATTTTATAAAAAAGATAACCATGAAAAAGCGTCCAATCACGATAAAGGATATAGCGAAGGCCTTGCATATTTCTCCGTCAACAGTCTCTCGTTCTTTGGCTGATCATCCGGATATCAGTCAAGAGACCAAGAATATAGTGAATGCTTACGCTCGTGAACATAAATATAAACCCAATGCCTTAGCCTTGAGTTTACGGACAAATAATACGAAAACAATCGGTGTTATTTTACCGCAGATCGTACATTATTTCTTTTCTTCCGTTTTATCCGGTATAGAGGATGAGGCGGAAAAGGGAGGGTATCGTGTTATTATTTGTCAAAGTAATGAGAATTATGAGAAAGAAGTAAAAGGTGCGCGAGCTTTATTGGAAGCACGTGTTTGCGGTGTCTTGGCTTCTGTCGCGAAAACAACGACGATCTACAACCATTTCCAAGAACTAATCGATAGCGGTATACCCATGGTGTTTTTCGATCGTATATGCACGGGGATCTTGACAGACCGGGTGGTCGTTGATGATTATGCCGGGGTTTGCTCCGCTGTTGAGTACCTGATTCGTACCGGTTGTCGGCGAATCGCCTTTTTCGGATCTCCTTCTCATTTAGCGATCTCTAATAATCGTAGGATGGGGTATGAGGATGCTTTGCGTAAAAATGGATTACCGGTAGATAAAGAGTTAATCAAGATTTGTGATAATTATACCGAGGCGCTTCGGTTGACCCCGGAATTATTGTCATCGCCCAATCGTCCGGATGCGTTCTTCGCCGTAAATGATGAGACCGCTATAGGGGTGCTGAATGTTGTCAAGGCCAAGGGATTGAGGATTCCCGATGAGGTTTCGATTTGTGGATTTACGAATAATAGCTTGGCGGAAGTTAGTGATCCCCTGCTGACCTCTGTGGATCAACATGGTTATGAGTTGGGAGCTATCGCTATGCGTTTACTGATAGAACGTTTGAACGGCGTGCGTGACGGGGACCGTATCGTGAGTAAGATTATCAAGACAAATCTGGTGGTGAGACAGACTACCCGTTAAAAAAAGCTGCTTCCGAAAACGTTTGCTTTACTTCTTCGCGTGAATTTGAATCGGGATGACGTCCTGTTTCGGAATAATTCCGTATGTTTGTCTCCAAAAAAATAAATACCTTAAAAAACATAATTCTCATGAAAACAAAACCATTTTTGAGCTTTTGGCAAATTTGGAATCTAACTTTCGGTTTCTTGGGCATTCAATTCGGTTTCGCCCTTCAGAACGCAAATTCAAGTAGAATACTTCAAACCTATGGAGCGGATGTAGAGCAACTATCCTTATTTTGGTTAGCGGCTCCGCTGACAGGTATGATCATACAATCTATCATTGGCCATTATTCCGACCAAACTTGGTGTCATTTAGGACGTCGGCGTCCGTTTTTTCTGGTAGGAGCTATCTTAACGACCATCGCCTTGATATTGATGCCGAATGCGGGATTGTTCTTGTCACCCGGCACAGAGACCGCTATTTTATCTCCCGTATTGATTGGTGCGGGTATGTTGATGATCATGGATGCTTCCATCAATGTAACGATGGAGCCTTTCCGTGCCTTGGTAGGGGATATGCTACCCGATGAGCAGCATACGACCGGGTTCTCGATCCAGACTTTCTTGATCGGTATCGGTGCTGTCGTTGGCTCCTTGTTGCCGAGTATTATGAATAAGGTATTTGGCTTATCTAATACGGCGGTTGCCGGTGAAGTTGCCGATAATGTTAAATTTGCCTTTTATGCAGGTGCGGCGATTTTATTAGCGAGCGTATTATGGACGATCTTTAGGACAAAGGAATATTCCCCGGAAGAGATGGCTGAGTTTCGGCTTTCCGGTGGCGAGGTCATCGAAAAAAGGCGGGATAGTAATGGCTTTATGGAGATCATGCATGATATCTTTCATATGCCTAAAATAATGTTACAGTTAGGTTTATGTCAGTTTTTCGCTTGGTTTGCCTTGTATTCCATGTGGGTCTATTCTACGCCTGCTATCGCTGAACATGTATACGGGACGACCGATCCTGCTTCTGCCGAATATGCGATGGCTGGCGATAAGGTAGGTGAGTTATTTAGTATCTATAATTTTGTGGCGATGTTATTCGCTTTATTGTTGATTCCGATAGCCCGTCATTTCGGTCGGAAAATGACTCATGCCCTCTGTTTATGCCTAGGAGGGGCAGGGTTGGTTTCTCTCTATTTGTTGAATAATACAGGAATGATGGTCTTTTCTATGATTGGCATCGGTATAGCGTGGGCAAGTATATTGGCGATGCCTTATGCTATTCTTTCCGATAGTCTTCCCGCTGATAAGATGGGTACTTACATGGGTATATTTAATTTCTTTATAACAATTCCTCAAATTACGAATGGAATCATTCATGGATGGATTGTACGTAATGTTTATCATGGGCATGCCGTATTCGCTTTGTTGACGGGTGGTATTTTCTTGTTTTTCGCCGCCGCTGCGGTTTGTCTTGTTAAAGAGAAAAAGTTCAGTCGAAAAGTGTAAGATATATAAGTCCGGTTTCCTGTTGTCAAGCGTAAAAACGCTATACCCAAGCAAACAGCAAGTTATTATAATGTAGGTAGAAAAACGTATCTCAGATAATCCCGGGTCACCCCGGGACAACAACAGGAAACCATGGACTTAATTACTAAAAGGCTTCTTCTTCTTCCTTTTGGCGTGATCCTATGACGCGAAGAACTAACATCGCTACCGTAATCACACCAAGGGATCCCATGGTTACATCTTTAGCAACCTCATTGTCAAATGTCGTGGTTCCTACTAATACCAATACGATAAATGAAACCATCATGACCGCATCTACCAAGTCTTTATTTATTTTCATGATCTTCTTGATTTTTTAGGGTTCGATAATTGTTGTATTTATTATTCTTTTTCCAAGACTTCTTCTTCCGATGACGTCCCGGTACTACTCAGTCCTTTCATTATGCCATATAGACCAACACATAAAGTGCCCATAACTACTACTAATTTAATATAGTCGTTAGGGATGATGGAGCTGCATGCGAATACACAACCTGCGATTGTTAGAAGAACATAAAGATATATACGTATTTTACCTGATTTATTAGTTGCCATAATTGTAATTTTTAATTGTTTATAATAATGTAAATAGGGTATAATTCCCCGGGAATATTGATTTAATAAACACAATATTCCTACAGACAAGACATACTAAAGACTTGTCGAAAGATGCAAATATGAAACAATTAAAAACTAAATAATGAGTTTCCGAAGGGTAAAGATATGCTCTCCCATACGGCACAGAAGTGTGGATAGATTTACGATCTGATAAGTGGATATATGTTGAGATACTCTATGAAGTTGATTTACTCCTCTCAAACGCATGTCTTGAAGAGATTTCTCCATATTTTTCCATATTCGTATTTCGATAGGGTTGTTTGCCGTTTGCGAAATCCTGCGGGGAGTTAAGCAATTGCTACTTTTCAGTTCATTGCTTAATACTTCGAAATGACGTTGGGCATCTGCCGTGTTTTTTTCTTTCATAACGGCCTCTTTAGTTGCGGACATAACTTCATCCATACTCTCTGTCCCTTCTTCGGAGGCAAACAGCATGAAGCTAATCAACAGACCTAATATGAATAAAAAATTCTTCATGGCGCAAATATACAAGTATTTCTTTAGATAATAACAATAGTATATGTTATTTGTTTTTTATTTTTGTGGATATTTTAAGAATAAAACAATAGAATGGAAAATAACAAATCGAGAATTCATGCTTGGTTAGAGGCGGCCCGTCCGAAGACGTTGCCGGCATCATTTAGTCCGGTACTAGTTGGATGTGCGCTGGCTTACAGGGATGGTGTATTTAAATTGGCTCCGACGATCCTTTGTGTTTTGGTGGCTTTACTTGCCCAGATAGCCAGTAATTTTGCCAATGACTATTTTGATTTTAAGAAGGGGGCGGATAAGGAGGACCGGTTAGGTCCGGAGCGCGCGGTGGCTTCCGGTTGGATAACTCCTAAGGCAATGCTATGGGGGACTTTTATCACGTTGGGGCTCTCTTGTCTATGTGGCTGTTTCTTGTTGTTCTTTGCCGGATGGGAGCTCATTGCTGTTGGAGTTGCTATCGCTATTTGTGTCTTGGCTTATTCGGCGGGGCCGTATCCTTTAGCTTATAACGGGCTGGGGGATGTGTGTGTCGTGTTATTTTACGGGATTATTCCGGTTTGCTTTACGTATTATGTACAAGCATTGTCATTTTCTTTATTATCTTTCTTGCTTTCGCTGTCATTGGGGCTGTTGTCCGCTAATATTTTGATCGTGAATAATTATCGGGATTATGAGCAAGATAAGGCGGCTCGTAAACGGACTACGATTGTGTTATTCGGACGTACGTTCGGGTTGGTAACTTATTTGCTGAACGGTATATTGGCCGTTTTGATTACTCTTCCTTTATTGATGGATGCCTCACCTTGGCTTGTTTGTTTATTTGTGGCTTTTAGCGTGCTGTTTGCCGCCACATGGCTGGAGATGAAACAGTATCAAGGCCGTGAGCTTAATAGAACTTTAGGGCATACGGCACGGAATGTATTTATCTATGCCGTATTGCTTTCAGTTGTATTGTTATTTGGTTCTTAAGATGTGCCGTGCTTTGAACAATCGCTTGGTCTCATGGAGACTTTTCTGTATGTATTTGGACAGAATAATCAATGTAACCGCTACGATAATCAATAAGATTCCCAAAGCGAGGTGAGAGGTGAAAGGCTCTCCAAAGACTAAAACACCTACGCAGACGGCTGTCACGGGTTCTGTGGCTCCCAGTACGGAAGTGAGAGTGGAACCGATATGGTGTACGGCTTGTACCAATGTAATGTTAGACACTACGGTTGGCAAGATGGCTAATAAGACAAGATTGATAAAAGAGGACAGGTCTGGAATGGGTTGGATCCCTGTTCCAGTCTGCGCTTTTATGAAAAATAAAGAGGTACTGACGATAAATACATAGAACGTAAGTTTTCGTCCCGGCATATCATGTACCCTAGATTTATTGACGGTTACGATATAGAGGGCATAAGCGATCGCAGAGAGTAATACGATGATCACGCCTAACCCGTTTAATTGCATCTCGCCTCCATCGATTGATAGGCGGGCTACTCCACAAATAGCGAGCCCGATCGCCAAAAGCGTAATCCATGATACTCTTTCTTTAAATGCAAAGAGCATGAAAAGGGTTACAAATATGGGATATGTGAAATGTAGGGTTGTCGCGATTCCTGCCGCCATAAAATTATATCCCCAAAATAGGAACATGGCCGAACCTGTATAGAAAGCGCCCAATACGATCAATACCGGTAGGTTTCGCATTTCTGTCTTGAAGGATTCCTTTTTCGCTAGAAGCATACCCGATAAGGCGATGGCCGCGAATAAGAAACGATAGAACAAGATCGAATCAAACCGCATACCTTTCTCCATAAGGGGCAATGTAAACAAAGGAATTAAACCGAATGTAACAGAAGTCGCTATTCCATAAGCGAAACCTTTTAGATTATTATTCATATTATACTTTTTGATAAAATGACCGCAAACATACAAAAAAGTCTTGAAATAACATGGGATTAAAATATCCCTGCTATTTTTGTGGCATTATATGCTAAATGTATAAAGAGAAGGAATAGCTTTCTTGCTAATAAAGTAAATAAGAAATTTTCATCAATGCGAAATATCCTCTATCGTTGGATTATGGCAAGTCATGCCTCCATCAGCGATGATGGTCTGTCCAGAAATGTAACGAGCGTCGTCTGAGGCTAGAAAAGCGATGGTAGCGGCTATATCCGCAGCCTGTCCGAGATAGGGAACCGTATTATATTTCAGGAAGATGTCTTGAACAGCATCTGGAAGGTTACGGATAGCGGCGGGGGTAAGTACAAGCCCCGGAGCTACGCCATTACATCGTATTCCATTCTTTCCGTACTGCGTGGCTACGTAACGGGTTAAATTGATGACACCAGCTTTGCTTATGCCATAGAGGGTTCCTCGGAAATCTCCTGTCAATCCTCCGATGGAGGCTACGTTTACGATGCTTCCTTTTCCTTTTGCGGTCATTGAAGGTAAGGCCGCACGTATGGTCGCTAACATGCTTTTCAAGTTTAGGTGAAAAACATCATCAAAATAATCCATGTCGAGATTCTTGATATCAAGATCACGCTTTAGGTCGCTTCCTCCTACATTATTTATTAGGCAATCTATACTTCCTGACCAATCAACGGTTTTTGTTACTGCTTCAGTGCCACTGTTCATATCTGTTGCGTTGTAGTAAATGGCTCTGACATTATAACCTTTTATTTGAAGCTGTTTTGCCAGTTTCTCCGCTTCTTCTAAATTATAATCCGCTATGGCTACATTTGCGCCTTCTGCAGCTAGTCTTTCTACTGTAGCATGCCCGATACCGCTTGCTCCACCGGTAATAAGTGCTGTTTGTCCATTAAATCTATTCATTGTATATATTATTATTTATAGTTTAAACACTCTCTATTATGAAAAAGTTTGTCTATCTAAAATTTCTTTTTTTGAAAACATCCTTTTTCTGTCGTTTGTTTATATCAAAAATGATATTTATGAGACATTTCTTTATTTTATTTGCAATTGCCGGCTTACTTATTAATCCTTCCGCTACGGAGGCTTGTACCGGTATTACTTTAAAAAGCAAGGACAGTACGACTATTGTAGCACGTACGATAGAGTGGGGTGGAAGTAATTTGAACAGCCAGTATGTCGTGGTTCCAAGAGGATATACCGAACAATCGTATACCCCGGATGGAGTTGATGGTATGACTTTCAAGGCACGTTATGGATATGTGGGCTTGGCTGTAGAGCAAAAGGAATTTATCGCCGAAGGACTCAATGAGGTTGGGTTATCGGCTGGATTGTTTTATTTTCCAAAGTATGGAGAGTATGAGAAGTATAATGCCACAGTCCGGGATAAAAGTATCTCTGATCTGCAATTAGTGTCTTGGTTGTTGGGGGAATGTTCAAATATAGAGGAGGTGAAGGAAGCGGTTAAGAAAGTGCATGTTATCAATATCGATCCCCGTGCGTCTACTGTGCATTGGCGGTTTGCCGAGCCGTCGGGACGTCAACTGGTTCTTGAGATTATTAAGGGTGAGCTACACTTCTATGAGAATACGTTAGGAGTTTTGACTAATTCTCCCGGCTTTGAATGGCATCTGACGAACTTGAATAATTATGTTAATCTTTTACCGGGTACGGCTCCTGATCAACAATTGGGAAATATCGAGTTGTCTTCATTTGGTGCGGGAAGTGGTTTCCTCGGGATGCCGGGCGATGTAACACCACCGTCGCGTTTCGTTCGTGCGGCTTTTTACCAAGCTTCGGCTCCACAACAAGAAAACGCGTTAGAAACGGTCTTCCAGTGTTTCCATATATTGAATAATTTTGATATTCCCGTAGGAATCGAATTCCCATTAGGGCAAGTGCCTTGCGATATACCGAGTGCTACTCAATGGACTTCGGCTACGGATATGCGAAACCATGTGATTTACTACCGTACGATGTACAATAGCGTTATTCGGAGTATCGATTTACGATCCATTGATTTCTCCACGGTTCGTTATCATGCGGTACCTATGGATGGTACAAAGCAACAAGCAGTTGAAACGATTAAAATAGAATAGAGCCGGGATCTCTTTGGGGTATACCTCGTAAGTCAATAGGATAGGTAATAAAACCCAATAGAATAAGAAGCATAACTCAATGGATTACGCCTCCTATCCTATTGGGTTTCGACTGATAATCTAAATCTTATAATAGTAATCCGGCCGCAACTTCTTCCGCGACCGCATCACCTTTTAGTATAGATACTAAAGCTAGGCCAAAATTGAATATCAAGCCCGGTCCTCTACCTGTTACCACATTTCCATCGACCTCGACAGCCTCACCTGTTACGGTGGCACCAATTAATTTCGGTTCGAACCCGGGGTAGCAAGTCGCTTTACGGCCTTTTAATAAGCCAAGACCACCCAATACCATCGGGGCGGCGCAGATAGCGGCTACGACACCTCCTTGGCGATATTGTTGCAATAAGGCCTCTTTTACCGCCTCAGACTCGTTTAGGTTGGATGCTCCGGGCATGCCTCCTGGTAAGATCAGGGCATCTATACCAGAGAAGTCGGTCTCGGAAAGTAAGGCATCTGCCATATATTCCATATGATGGGCACCCACCACTTTACGGTCGTCTGTGATGGAGACTGTTTTCGTGTCTATACCTCCGCGACGCAAAATGTCTACGGTTCCCGTGGCTTCCATTTCCTCGAAGCCATTCGCTAAGAATACGATCGCTTTCTTCATAAGATTCAATTATTTAAATTTGTACACGTAAGTGATAGTACCACTTTGGTTATTAGCGCCGCTGATACTGTTGAACTTCGCCTTTCGAGCCGCATCCAAAGCGCTTTTACGCATGGAGGCGTTGTCGATATTAGTTCCCCGGCCTACCTCGGCAAATATAACGTTACCTTTCGGATTTACGGTTATATTGATAACAATACGACCTTCCTCTTGGATCGTGTAAGCGGGACGAGGGAGACCTCCGGCACCAATGGAACGACCATTCAGATTGAATGATCCGTAACCGCCTACGCCCTCGTTCGCTCCGTGATCAGAGTTGCCGAACGGACTTCCTTGGTTACCGGTTCCGCTTTCTGCGTCACCTTGGCTGTTACCCTCGGCGTTTCCCATGCCAAAAGCTCCGGCCACTTTGTTGCTGATGGCTTGTTCCTTCTTGCGGCGCTCCTCAGCCAAACGTTTCTTCTCGGCTTCTTCCCGTTGGATACGTTGTTTCTCCTCCTCTTCTTTCCGTTTCTTCTCGGCCTCTTGTTTCTTGCGTTTCTCTTCCTCTTTCTTCTTTTTAGCGTCTTCAAGGGCTACGCTTTCCTCGATATCCTGAGTGATGAGTTCCTGCTTGGGCGTTTCCACTTGCGGCTTCGGCACGGGAGGAGGTGGGGCAGTTGTTTCCTGAGGAAGTTCTTGCCCGGTATACTTGGGCTCGAACATTCCGGCGGCGGCATCTACATTCCCGAAATTAACGAGTACACCCCCGTCATCATCCGGTACCTCGGTTTTCAATACGGTAAACCAAAGTATCAGCAGAATGACACCGTGAAAAGCAACGGTACCGATCAAACTGTATATGTCATCCTTATTCAGTCTCATATCTATTATTTCTGCGGACGGGTGGCAAGCACCATCTTGAATTTATTCTCGTTCGCTATATTCAGTATCTTTACGATTTCTTTGTAAGGCACAGTCTCGTCTGCATATAAAGCGACGAACATCTCCGGTTCTTTCGCATAACTGTCTTGCAAGAATGGAGTGATCTCATCAAATGAAACCTGCACCTCTTTTTGCTTTCCAAATGCCACGTAGTAATTCAAGTTTGCGTCTATCGTTACTCTCGTAAGAGGTTTCGCCGCTGTCTGCTTTTGCGCTTGCGGCAAGGTGACCTTGATGGCGTTTGGGATTACGACGGTAGAGGTAACCATGAAGAAGATCAGCAAGAGGAATATGACATCGGTCATAGAGGCCATGCTGAACGCTTCGTTTACCTTTGTTCTTCTTTTTAGAGCCATAATATTTAATCAGCCGGTTCATTTAATAAATCCATGAATTCCATCGTACGGGCCTCCATCTTGTTCACGACATTATCTACTTGGGATACCAGATAGTTGTATGCGAACAATGTAATAATACCAACTACCAGACCACCAACGGTTGTTACCAAGGCCTCATAGATACCACCGGATAATAGGGAGACATCAACATTGGTGCCTGCGTTTGCCATATCGAAGAAAGCACGTACCATACCGGTTACTGTTCCAAGGAAACCGAGCATGGGAGCGCCTGCGGCAGTCGTTGCGATCAGGGGGAAACCTTTTTCCAGTTTAGCGATCTCTAGATTTCCTACATTCTCAATCGCTACAAGTACATCGTTCATCGGACGGCCCAAACGGGTAATACCTTTCTCGATCATACGGGCAGAGGGCGTGTTGGTGCTCCTGCATAAATTGAGAGCCGAGTCTACTTTTCCTTCATGAATATAGTCTTTGATACGATTCATGAACGTTTCGTCTTCTTTTCCCGCACGACGAATGATGATCAGACGTTGAACAAAAATATAAATAGCCATCAGAGATAGCAGTAACAATACCACCATAATCCAACCTCCCTTAAAGGCAAGGTCTATCACATTGATTTCCGTTTCTGTGGGAACGGTAACTGCCGTTAAGTCCGGCATTTGATCTGCCGCTTGAGAGCCTACGGCCTGTAGTGAAAGTAAAATACTCATCGTTTCGAATTATAGGTTATAATTTTCAATATTCAATTCTTTTCCATTCTCAATTATTTAAGCATGCTTTGTATAAAGCGATCGTTTCATGCAAACCATGATAGAGTGCGTCACAGATCAAGGCATGGCCGATAGAAACCTCCTCCAGCCAAGGGATATTTTTGTTGAAGAAAGCAAGGTTCTCCAGACTCAAATCGTGTCCTGCATTTACGCCTAATCCTAAGTTTTTTGCTAATTGAGCGGCCTCTACAAAAGGAGCGATCGCTTTGTCACGATCTTTCGGATAATAGGTCGCATAAGGTTCCGTATATAATTCGATACGGTCCGTACCTGTTTTTGCCGCTAGTTCTATATTCGCCAAGTCTGTTCCGACGAAGATGGATGTACGGATTCCTTGTGAGGTAAAGGCGTCCGCCAGTTCGCTTAGAAAATTGAAATGATCCTTTACGTTCCAACCGGCGTTCGACGTGATGGCATCCGGAGCATCCGGAACCAATGTGACTTGGGTCGGTTTTACCTTCAATACCAAGTCGATGAATTTATCACAAGGATAGCCTTCTATGTTAAATTCTGTCCGGATAAGAGGTTTTAGTCCATAAACATCGCTATAGCGGATGTGTCGTTCATCCGGACGGGGATGAACCGTAATTCCTTGTGCCCCGAATAATTCACAGTCTTGCGCTACTTTCAGCACGTTTGGCATATTGCCACCTCTTGCGTTACGAATAGTAGCGACCTTGTTAATGTTTACACTTAAATTTGTCATTGTATATCGTATATCTTTTTTCTTTCATTACATTTGCACAAAAGTATCGGCAAATTTAGCAGGATTTAGGGAATTAACAGAATAATGTTGGTGAAAGATTTCATAACAAAGGAAATTCCGGTGTTAAAAAATTTTGACACAGCGGAATATGCGTTGGCGTTAATGGAGGATTTTAAGCTCAAGCATCTTCCGTTATTGAGTGATAGCGCATACGAGTGTTTAGTGTCGGAGAAGGACTTATTGGCGATGCCGGATCTTTCGGCTATGATCGGTGAACCGTTTTTATTCGCTCCGGTGATTTCGGAAAACGGACATTTACATGAGGCGTTGGCAATGATAACGCGGTATGGGTTGAGTCTGTTGCCTGTGGTTTCTGTGGACGGAACTTATTTGGGGGTGATTACCCGGGATTGTTTGGTGGATGTTTTATCCGAGTTATGCAACGCAGAGGCCGCCGGAAGCGTGATCGTATTGGAAATGATGCCACAGGATTATTCTTTAACGGATATCGCCCGTTTGGTAGAGGCGAATAATGCTCATGTCCTTAATTTGCTATCTCATCAAGATAATGATACGGGTCGTCTGCTTATAACCCTTAAGATAGATTTGGAAGATGCCTCTCCCGTGATCCGTAGTCTTGAACGTTTCAATTATACGGTTCTTTATCATTTTATGGAGAAGGGGATGGTGGATGATATGTTGCAGCAGCGGATGAATGAGTTATTACATTATATGAATATGTAAAGTAAGGAGCGTAGAATGAAAGTTGGAATATTTGGAAGTGAATATCAGATCGAGAGACAGAATTTGATTAAACGCCTGTTCGAGAAACTGCGTGAACAAGAGGCTGATATTTATGTGGACAGTCCTTTTTATACATTCCTTACCGATGCTTTTGGTTTCGAGCCTATGGTGAGTGGGTTATTAGAGGGTGATGAGTTTGATCTGGATATAGCGCTTAGCGTGGGAGGGGATGGTACGTTCCTTCGTACGGCGGCTCGGGTAAATAAACAGGATATTCCTATTTTAGGTATTAATACCGGCCGGCTGGGTTTCCTTGCGGATGTCAGCAGTAATGAGGTTGAGGATACCTTGGATGAGATTTTTAAGAATTACTATAAGGTAGAGGAACGAACCCTTTTGCGTTTATATACGGAAGATCGTGCGTTTCGCGGATATAATTATGCCTTGAATGAGATCGCCGTGCTGAAGCGTGATAGTTCCTCGATGATTACGATTCACACATTCTTGAATGAGGAATATCTGACTTCTTATCAGGCGGATGGTTTGGTAGTGGCTACACCTACCGGTTCCACGGCCTATTCGATGAGCGTAAACGGACCGATTATCGTCCCGCAAAGTAATAGCATCGTCTTAAGCCCAGTAGCTCCGCATTCCTTGAACGTGCGTCCGTTGGTAATTCCGGATTCAGATGTAATAACGCTTCGGGTAGAGAGCCGGAATAAATATTTTCTGATCTCATTGGATGGGCGTTCGGAAATATTCCCGGCAGGTATTGAATTAAAGATGAGCAAGGCCGATTATACGACGAAAGTCATCAAGCGCTATAACCATACTTTTTATCAGACGCTTCGGGAAAAATTGATGTGGGGGGCAGATGTGCGAATGAAATAATAATGGAATGTTTGATGGAATACCAACATGCGGTTCAGACGAAAGTGGATCGTGTCGTGGAATCCTTGATTAAGGAAAAGGAGCGTTTGGCGAAGTGTTTGCTGGAACAGTTGGATACTTCGTTTGAAAAAGAATTGATGCCTGCTAATGATCTCCGTTCTCCTGACGATTTTTGGGGAAGTTATTAGGTCTGAGCGAATGATTTTATTGTTAATAACTATGTTCTAGAACATGATTTTGTTAAATCTGTTTAAGTAGATGAGATTTGCAAATAAAATATTATGCTACATAACATAAAACCTCTATATTTGCACTGTGTTTTTCATGGTATTAGATTTAAGGTTAACAATTGAGATTGGCTGTCCGTGACGGATAGCCTTTTTTTTCAAAAAATCATAACCATGAGATTTTAGGAGTGTAGCTGAAGGTTTTTTCGTAAATTTGCGCTCCGTTTGTAATACTAGATCCTGTATTTAAGTGTATGAAAAGAGTATTCTGTCCAAAATGTGATAATCAGTTGTCTTTTGATGAGACCAAATATCCGGAAGGGAAGGTATTAGCCTTCGTTTGTCCGCAGTGTGGAGCGCAATTTAAGATCAAATTGGGCCGAAAGGTGGTGAAGACGGCTACCGGTGAGGAAAAAGAGGTGAAGGAGCCGGATTTCTCTTGTGGTTATATTACTGTCATCGAGAATGTTTTTGCCTTTAAGCAAGATCTTCCATTAGTGATGGGAGATAATGTGATCGGTCGCCGTAATAAGGATACGGAAGGAGTGGATGTCCCTATTATCACGAGTGATCCGAGTATGGGACGTAAGCATTGTGTGATCCATGTGAGGAAAGATGCTAATGACAGATTCATTTATATGGTGCGTGACTTTCCCAGCTTGACTGGGACTTTCGTGAAAAATGTATTGGTTGGTAAAAAAGAACAAGTACGTATCGGGGAAGGTACGATCGTGACGATTGGCGCTACTACCTTTATCTTACATTCTGCGAACGAGGGAGAAGAAGAGGAGTAAATATAAAAAACTTCAGAGCTGTTTCCGTGGATGATTTCAATCTTTAACTTCGAGTCGGAATGATAGCAGGTAAGGGACTTTGACGTTTGTTTTGGGAGTGAGTTATAAGATATATGCTCACTTCAGGATACAGCTCTGAAGTATCACTGAGAAAACAAGTATCATAGGTATTAAGATTAAGCCGATTAACATAAAGAAATGAAAAGAACCGAAAGAATGGTTGTATTAACTATGATTAAAATAGTCTCTTAAGTTTTGTTTTTCTAGAAATTAGCTAACTTTCTGTACGGTTTTTGAAATGTTAATGAGCACGAGATAAAATAGACAAAGGGACAGTTATAGAGCGGGTTTCTAAAAAACAGCCGGTAAATAAAACAGCATTCTTGGTATTGCTGGCATTAAGCGTTACGCATTGTTTGAATGATTCGTTGCAATCCGTTATCTTGGCGGTTTATCCACTTTTCAAGGATGATTTTATAATAATATGTGGCTTCTGCCTCTTTTAGGATTGGTTACGAAGACCGCTCGCCGACGGTTTGGATTAAGCTGAGGCGCAGAAGTGGATGAAGGAGGGGGATGCTGTAGGTATTTTGTATCTTCCCTCTGATTTCGAGACCCGGGTGGCACGAGGGAATGAGTCCCTGTTGATCATGTACCAGACGACAAGCGTCGTCTGGAGATGTTGGTGTTTTTCCGGAGTCTCTTGTCTCTTGGAATTGATGCCTTAGTATTGGCAAATGACCCATTATATCATTCCGGCGGCTCCCACTACGCTGGCCTATACAGCTCAACTCGATGGGAGCGTCGATTGAGCAAGTCGGTGTGGAGTACGTGACGTTGTGGTTGCAATGCGTTGTTTATTTCCTCTTGGCTTGTTGGGTGTACCGGCGGAATATCTTAAAGGCGAGCCGTGCCTTGTCGTCATTGTAGCTCTCGTATCCTGACGTTGATGCCGCAACCTTTCAAGGCATCTTTCAATTCGCCTATCTTCGTATCCCCGTAATGGTAAGGGTATAGGATTTTAGGCGAGAACATCTTGGCCGCTTTAGCCGCTTGTGGGACGGTCATGGTATAAGGCTGGTTGACGGGAAGGAAAGCGATATCGATGTCTTTCAGGTCTTTCATCTCCGGGATGTCTTCCGTATCGCCGGCTATATAGACTCTTAGTTCGTCGAACGTGAGGATATAGCCATTATCCCGGTGGCGGGGGTGATATTTATCCCGTCCGGGTGTGGTGTTATAGGCGGGGATGGCCTCTATCTTCATATAGCTGATGG
The DNA here is from genome assembly GCF_004793765.1 of Parabacteroides distasonis. Classification (GTDB taxonomy): domain Bacteria; phylum Bacteroidota; class Bacteroidia; order Bacteroidales; family Tannerellaceae; genus Parabacteroides; species Parabacteroides distasonis_A. The sequence goes on from NZ_SRYM01000020.1 coordinate 47,054, forward strand.
AGGTATCCGTATCGCCGTTTTTGAGGATCTTTCCTTTTCCCAACTTCTTTTGGCTGTTCTCGTTGGCGATGATTTCCGTACCGCTTTTCTCGACGGCTTGTATCGCTTTCGGGTCCAGATGGTCGCCATGCTCGTGGGTGATCAAGATGATATCGGCTTTCGGGAAAGTCGTATAATCGGCGTATTCGGAGACAGGATCTACCTGTATCGAATGATTGTCGTACGTAAGCATCAGGCTGCCGTGCTTGATGAACGTGATGGTCAGTTCTTTTCCGCTCTTGGTCTTGAAAGAATCCGAGGCGAAGTTACTAGCAGAGGCTAAGCTCGCCATGAATAAACTACACATAAGCATACATGTTTTTAGTCTCATAATCTTGCGGTTTTTTTAGTGTTTCCGCAAATATAATCATAATAGATTAATTCCCTAATTTGTTCGCCTATCCGGTATAAATATTTACATTTGCGACGTATATTCTGATAACATGAAAACGAAATGAGAAGAATTGTTCTGTTGATTACGATTTGTTGCCAAGTATTTTGGGTGGCGGCGCAAAAGAAAGCGCCCAAATGGATGGATAAGCAACGAAAGGCGGTGGTTACCGTCACTACTTATGGAAAAGATAACCAGAAGAAAGCGTCCGGTACGGGATTTTTCATTACCGAGACCGGTGAGGCGTTGTCCGGTTATTCCTTGTTTAAGGATGCGGCGAGGGCGACCGTGACCGACGCTGACGGAAAAGAATATCCGGTAAGCCGCATCTTGGGGGCTGATGAATTATATGACGTGATCAAGTTCAAGGTAGAGGTTCCGAAGAAAGCTGTATTCTTGCCGATCGCCCGTGAGCCGATCTGGCAAGGAGCTACCGCTTATCTGATACCTTACTCGACCGGTAAGATCACGAAGTTCGGGGAAGGACCGGTCTCGGAGGTCAGTAAGTTGAAGGAGCCGTTCAGCTATTATAAATTGTCGATGGCGCTGGAGAGCGGGCAGGTAAACGCTCCTGTATTGACGACGGACGGCGAGGTGTTCGGCTTGGCGCAGGAAGACGCATCGGGGAAGAAGGAAGATTCCTATGCGGTCTCGGCGGGATACGCGAATAGCTTGACGATTCAGTCGGCGGACGCCTTTAATTCCACCTATAGCCGGATTGGTATCCGGAAGGCGTGGCCGTCGGATGCAAGCCAAGCGCAGGTCTCCTTATACCTGATGGCAAGCTCGCAAGACCCGAAGACGTATCTGGCTACCTTGAATGATTTCATCGCCACTTTCCCGGATTCTCCCGACGGGTATTTGAACCGTGCCAATCATTACGCTTACCACCGTGCGGATCTGGCTCCTACGGAGGCCGAGCAGGCGGCTTATCTGGATAAGGCGTTGGAAGATATAAACACGGCTTCCCGCTTCAGCGAGCGGAAAGGGGATATCTGGTTCAACCGAGCCAAGTTGATCTACGGTGTGGCCGCTGCGGATACGACCTTGAATAAGGAGCAGTGGACCGTCGATGCCGCTACCGAGGCGATACAAAAGGCGATCGGGGAGGAGGACTTGCCGGTCTATCGCCAATTGGAAGGGGATATCCATTTTTATAAAGGAGATTTCGAGCAGGCATTCGCTGATTATATGAAGGTGAATGATAGTGATATGGTATCTTCTACCTCTTGGTATTGGGCGGCGAAGGCGAAGGCGAATATCCGGGGCGCTAACTTCGGGGATATCATCGCCTTGCTGGATAGCGCCATCGCCAAATGCGGGAACCCGCCAACGAATGAGGCCGCTCCCTATATCTTGGAACGGGTGGATCTCCGCTTGAAACTGATGCAATACAAGGAGGCCGTGGACGATTATGATTTATACTACGATCTCTTGAAAGGACAGGTCGGCGACCGTTTCTTCTATTACCGCGAGCAAGCGAAGTTCCACATGAACGATTTCCCCGGCGCCTTGGCCGATATCCAATCCGCTATCCGCTTGAATCCGGGCGACCCGACTTATCCGGCGGAGGAAGCGTCCGTATATATCCGTATGGAAAACTATGATCAGGCGTTGAGGAGCTTGGAGAATGCCTTGCGGATCGCTCCGGATTTCGCCTCTTGCTATCGTTTGCGAGGCATCTGCTACGTCCGTCAGGGTAAGAAGGCGGAAGCGTGCGAGGCTTTCAACAAGGCGAAGGAGTTGGGTGATCCTGTCGTGGACAAATTAATAAAGGAACATTGTAAGTAAAGGTGCAACTGGGCGGGTACGCACGTGTATCTGCCCGGCTGTAAGGCACCGCTTATCTCCCTATGAACTTCTTGAACGCCTCTACCTTGTCGTTCAATATCAATTCCTCCGGAAATCGTGTCTCTTGCAATAACTCGTAGATATGATCGTACCGGGCTATATCGAAAGATATATGTGCGTCGCTACCTAAAATCACAGGAACCTCGTATTTCTTGCATAGGCGCAAGATCGTGAGGTTATTATCTCTGGCGGTGAGCTTTTTGCGGACCGGGTTGAGAGAGCTGTTGTTGATCTCCAGCAACGTGTGATGCTCTTTGGACGCTAATACGATAGGCTCGAAATCCACCTCTGCCGTACCGTCTCCCGGGTGACTGATGATGTGGACATGCGGGTTGCGGATCGCCCCGATCATCGCCTCCGTGTTCTGCTCGACCGTTCCCGGTTTGTAGCAAAGCGAGTGGATACCCGCTATCCGGATATCCAGCATAGGGAAGTACTCCTCGCCCAGATCGATCGTACCCTTATAATCGATGATGTTCAATTCTGCCCCGAGCAATAACTCGACACCGTATATCCGGCGGGGAACCACGTGCAGGTTACGGAAGTAAATCGGGGAGCACGTCCCCGGTATGCCGGGGGCATGCTCTGTTATACCTAGTAACTTCAATCCTTTCTCGGAGGCGGCCGCTGCCATTTCTTGCAGGGTGCTAAAGGCATGCCCACTGGCTACCGTATGGGTATGCACGTCAAGTAACGTCTTCATAAATTCGTCTTTAACCTACCCGCGAAGGTAGTTATTATTTGGTGGATACCCAATTCCCGGATAAAATAAGCGTCGTGCGAGATCAGCAAGATCGTGCCCCTGTACGCACGGACCATAGAGGTGATAATCTCGATGCTTTGGATGTCGAGATTATTGGTCGGCTCATCTAGGATAAACAGGTCCGGAGCCTGGTTACTGATCATCAAGCAACAGAATGCCAACCTCATTTTCTCGCCTCCGCTCAGCTTCCCGCAGCTCTTCTCCCACGTGTCGTGCGGGAAGAGGAAACGGTTTAGCAATGTCTTGATCTCGTGCTCTTGGAAATGACGCTCGTTGAAGGCTTGCGCTTGCTCGTACACCGTCCGGTCGTTCCGGACGATCGAGTATTCTTGGTCGATATAGATAGAGGAGAAATCCGCACGGATCAAGGAACCGCGACGAGGCGACAACCGGCCGGTAATCAACTTTAGCAAAGTCGTCTTGCCGGAACCGTTATCGCCTTGTATCAGCCACCGTTCCCCACTCTTGATCTGGAAGCTCATCGGGGAGGGCCATAGATCGCCGGCCTCGGCGTAACCGAAATTGATCTCCTTGGCGGTAACCAATATCTTGCCTTCGTGTAAGCCGGATGCGCTGAAATCCAGTTTCATGCCTTGAAGGTTGGGTAGGGAGGAGCGCATTTGCTTTAGCTCGTTAGCAAGGTTCTCCATCTTGTCCTCGTGAACCTCTTTTAGTTTGGAGGCGCTTTTCTCGGCGTTCTCCTTCAAGGCACCCATCATGATCTTGGGGATTCCTTTCTGGATGCTTTGTTTCTTTCCCCGGGATTCATGCTTTTGTTTTCGCTCGGCTACCTCACGGGCGGTTTTCCTGACCCTGCGAAGCTCTTTCTCCTTCGCTTCCAGTTTCTCTTGCATGGAAGCCTGTTCCTGTTCTTTTTGTTCCTTGTAGAAATCATAATTACCCCCGTAAAGGGTGATCCCCCCGACGGATAATTCCGCTATGGAAGATAATAGGTTCAATAAGGTACGATCGTGGCTGACGACCAACAAGGTGATACGGCAAGACGTGATGAAATCGTATAACTTCTCCCGGCTACGCCTATCCAGATGGTTGGTCGGCTCATCCAATAGCAGGATCGAGGGTTGGTGGATCTCGATCCCGGAGAGGAAAACCTTGGTTTTCTCGCCGCCGCTTAATGTGCGCATCGGTTGGGAGAGGAGGATATGCTCCAAATCCCAAGCGTGCAGGGCGGCGAGGCTCCGTTCCTCGATCGTCCAGTCATCCGCCAGCGTGTTGAAATTAGAGAGGGAGACGTCGCCCTTGGTAATCGCCCGCAAGGCTTCTAGTTTCCCGTCGATACGTAGGGCCTGGGCCACCGTCAGGTTATCATATTGCCCGAAATGCTGGGGTACGTAATAGGGTGGGGTCGGATAGATAATCTCCCCTTCTTGCGCTTGCAAGGTCCTGGCCAAGATACGGAGGAAGGTAGATTTTCCCGATCCGTTGTTCCCGACTAAGGCGACCTTTTGCCCCTTGTTGATCGTTAAGTCGATCCCCTTGAATAAGACTTGATTGTTCGGATGTATATACGTGATTTTTTGCGCTACGATACTCATAGTGTGAACTGATTTAAAATGTGAGATACTAAAATGGATAAGAAATACCGATGATGATCGGTTTCACGATAGCCTCGAATCTGTCGTCACGAAATTAGCCCTATACGGATAGAGGGCTTTCCGGATGGAAAGAACGACATCTTGAGATAAATTAAACGGCTATTCTCATTGGAGTAATTATATAGTTATATAGGAACGCAAAGGTAGGAATAGTTTTGGGTTTAGGCAAATGAGTATATACTTTCATGTACAAAAGGGTATGCTTTTGCCCTTGAAAGTATATACTTATGGGGATAAATCCTAGAATTTCTTTGTTTGCTTAAGGATATAGAACTTGGCTAAGTCGCCCCTGATGGGTTGCTTTTGCTGGTCCAGCATTTTCAGTTGGCCTTCCTCTACCTTATAATACGTGATGTCTCCCCCTTCTTGTTTCGCCGTCAAGACGTTACCGTCCAGCGTGTAAGTTCCCTTATCATTAAAAATACCGTCTTTCTCGTCAATATATTCGGAGCGGAGGGTAAAGGTTTTATCCTTGTTCAATGTTAAGGCCGTTTTAATACCCGGCGAGCTGGCGGCTGGTAATGTCCCTTCGTAAACACCCCAGTAATCCAAGGAGGTCTCTGCGTTGTGCATATCCGGTACTTGGGCAGTTTCCAGCTTGTTCTTGTCTGTTTGTGTGGCGTCTGCCTTTGGGTTGCCGCTACAGCTGAATAGGGCTGCGGCTACCGCTACTACTAATACATATTTTTTCATGTCATTCAATTGAATTATAAGTTCTCGTTATTTAAAACCAGTTTGTGGATTGTTTTGTTGCGAACCGATATTCAAATAATAAGGATCGTGTCTGGGTTCCATCTGGCGAAAAAGCATTATCTTTGTGTTGTAAAACATAGATAACATTTTTATTCGTAAGATTATGTCATTACCAAACGATCCGATGATGCTATTCAGCTTCATCAATATGAAACTTCGTGACAATTATTCTTCCCTCGACGATTTATGCGAGGATTTGCAAGTGAACAAGAAATCCCTTCTTACAAAGCTTAAAGACGCTGGTTTTGAATACAGCCCGGAGCATAATAAGTTCTGGTGATCGGGAGTGATCCTAGCCCGGTAAACCTATGAGATTCGAACTATAAGTCAATGACTTACGTATCGTAATCCATTGACTTACGATGCGTAATCCAATGGATCGCATACCCCGGTCGACAAGGTTGTCTCCATCAAGTCTCATTCGATATAGTTCTTGACGATCTCTTTCCGGTCCGTATACTTCGGGTACTTGAAAGCCGGTATGCCGAGCGCCATGATCGCTTGTATCTTGCCGTCGATCCCTAGCGTCTTGGCGAGCGTATCTTTTCCTTCCTGCCGGATGGCGGTGAGCACAAAGCCCATATAGATCTGGCTTACCCCAAGCGATTGCGCCATCAAGGAGGCGTTCTGATAAGCGAGGTTAGCGTCCTCACTTCCGAACCGGTTGGACTTCGGTGTATGGATCAGTAGCAGGGCAGTGGCTTTCCGGAGAATCAGATCTTTACCCGCCTTGTGTTCCTCTTTCAACCGATTGAATACCGGTACGTATTTATAGACATCCTTCATAAACGGCTTGACCACACATTTCACGACGGGATTCAATAATAGCTTCGCCAAGGAGTTGAACACACCTATCGTATAATCGCTCACCTGCCGTAGCTTTTGCGGATCGGTGACGACGGTGAACGAAAGGCTTTGGGAGTTTGTCGCCGTCGGCGCAGAATGAGCGGCCTCCACGATCTTGTCCAGCATCTCCTTGGGGACGGGCTTCGAGGTCAATGTCCGGTTGGAACGGCGTGACTTGATCAGCAACATCACCTGCTCCGGCGTAGGCATTTGGCTGTAATCGATCGTATGCGTTTTCTCTGGCGGGAATTCGCTGTGCGACACGGAGCCCGTCGGACATACGTCCACGCAATGCCCGCAAACGATGCAGCTTTCCACACGTACCAGCCTGATCGTCTCTCCAGCCCTTTCTTGCGTGAATATATCCGAAGGGCATACCCGTACGCATTTCCCGCATTTGATGCAATTCTCTTGGTCTATGTTTAGTGTCATCCTTTTCCTCCTTTTGATAAGTAAAATAAAAACTCCTGCAACCATCAAGATTACAGGAGTCTATATAAACAATTATTTTATTGTTTAGTTGATTACTTCTTCATAGCTTCCTCAATAGCAACCGCTACGGCAACCGTAGCACCTACCATCGGGTTGTTACCCATACCCAGGAATCCCATCATTTCTACGTGAGCAGGAACAGATGAAGAACCAGCGAACTGAGCGTCACCGTGCATACGGCCCATCGTGTCGGTCATACTATGGGTAACTTGCTATAAACTCCTTTAAAAAACATCGTTTTGTTTGTAAAGTGCTATTTTACAATAATATACAAATATATTAAAGAACTTCGTTTATTATTGTTTTTGTTTTATTCTAAAATGGCTGTGAATAAGCCACAAATATGATCTTTTCAATTGCAGAAAAGATTTAATGAAACAACTATAATCCTGTTTCATTTGATTGCTAAGTTAATACATTTTGTTTCATTTGAATGGTGTTTAATGATTATTTTATGTGAATTTAGGCATCTTTGGTTCTTCTTCTATGAAAGAGTGACAATTATAATCGTCTGTCATATTAAATGAAAGACGTGTTATACCATAATCCGTTTTGTTACGAAGTATCTGAATAATCTCTTCTTCCGTATATATCGAATAATACTTGTCTGGATCATTTAGTAACTTTCGTAGCACTGTTGCAATTTCATATTCTTCTTCATTCAAATCAATGATATTTTTTGATGTAGCCATTGATTTGATCTGATTGTTTAGACATATATCATGCTGAAAATACTTTTGTAATTCTTGCTCATACAATCCTGTCTTGTTCGTATAGTATGCAATTATATTTATTGCTTGTGTTTCTGGAATAAGATATTCCCTTACAAGCCTGTTGTAAATATAACGCTGCCTGATAAACAATGTATCATAGGCAAAAGGATTGTAGTATTTATAAACGTTACCATAATTTTCTAAATTTACAAATCCACCATCTTCAAATATTTCATCTAGTGGGCTTGTATCTTCTTCTATATCCCCTTCTGACGTATAATATATATTCCAATGCTCAAATTCAAATCTTCCAATTTGAACATTTTCCATTAATTCAATCCATTTGTTTCTTTCTTTCATTTTGCTTGTACTTTTATTATATCCTTGCTACTGGAAGGGAGCCTTAAATAAGAAAACAACAAAAACTATTCTTCAAGAAATCGTTCTTTCTTTATAAATTCTCTTTTATTCGTATAATAAGAAATAGTATCTCCATTAAGTTCTATTATTTCCATTAGATCGAATTTATTTGGACTTTCTATATAATATTTATTTCTAAAAGACTTTCTATAGATTCTTTTTTCCCAATTAGTTGATCCACCACTAAAAAATAGTACAATCTCTTCCTTATTTTTATTGAACGTAGTAAAAGCATCTATTTGATCGAAAGGAGAATCTGTTCTTTGATAAAATTGTTTAGCTGTACCATTCCTGTTTTCAAGAGAATATGCAACTAATCTTGAATTAAATCTTTGTCCTTCATGATAATGACTAAATATCAACTCTTCTTCTCCATCAAAATCCAAATCTTCAAAGTAGAATGAACATCTATCATGATTATAATTTAAATAGAAAAAACTTCCATTTATAAACTCATTATATCCATAAAATGCAGAAGAATTTAAATAAAAAGGGTAATGGGTGATATAATACTGTTCTCCATTTTTAGATAATTCAAGAACAACAGACCCCATAACAGAAGATTCGTCTTCTTTATAATAAAGTTTAGGACAATAATCTGTGATAACCAATGTCCTTTTTATAGTATATCCATTAACAGGTTGTTTATACCTAAAGTTGATATGCCTAAATTCATTATAAAACTGATTGGTAAATTCATTTTTAAATAGTTCAACAGCATCTTGTCCTGTATATTTGAGAGAATCCACAATTTGCACTTCTTTAAGGTTAATACAATCCACAAAAGCGTTAAAAGATACAGACTTAATGTTTGATGGTAAAAGTATAGTTTCCAATTTAGAACATCTGGATAATCCTTCAAAATTAACAGATTCTTCGTGACAACTATCATATTGTTCATAAAAAGCGTCTTTCAAATTTAAATGCAAAACTATATCCAATTCACTCAAATAGAACATATCCAAATAATTGATATTACCTTTTAATGTCAATGTATCAATAACTATATTCTTCCTCTTCAATACCAATTTTAATGTTCCTGCCTTTTTTAAATTCACAGTTAAAGATGTTGTATCTGAAACATTTCCTATCGCAGATATTTGTAAAGGCACATTGTCTTTACAACCAAGCAAACATAATCCAAGTGAGAGTAATATAATGATACTATTTATCTTTTTGATTAACTGGTGTTTTTTCATCTTTTACTAATTTATACTTATATCCATCTTTAATATATACCTTATGTTCTTTACTATCTGTGTATTGATTATGAATATCAACCCTTACTAATTCAAACTTATAAGAATCTTCTGGTTCTGTCCATTCTATTTTATCTTGTTTAACTTTTTTGTAAGTATGTATAGCATACTCAAAAGCACTAAAATTCAAATGAAGTTTGATAGTTTCTTCTTTTGGATCAAATTCTGTTTGTCCATTTTCCATTTTGTAGAAAGGAGCATCTGTAAGTTTAATCATATCAAGACGATATTCATAATATTGGTTCACTTTATATACATCATACGTACTTGAACCTCTTGAACCACATTGCCAATTGGTAACCAGTAGCTCATCTTTTCCATCAAAATCAACATCTTGAAAGAAAAATGGAATTTCATTACTTGCTAAATATCCATAATCTTTTGCATACTTACTTGATTCTTTTGAAGTGTAGTTTACATAAATTGTATCTCCATCTTTAGGTGTCGTTTTTTCTCCATATTTTTCATATATACCATATTCATGGTATGATGGATTGTAAATATAAAACTCACTGGTGTCATTCTGAAAATGCAAAATAGCTGGACTTTGGTCAAAGTAATAACTATCTGATGGAAACCACATCACATTTACTTTATATCCATTTACTTTTTGGTTATAACTAATAAATATACGAGGTAAATCAACTCCTTTAAAACTTTCACGATGTATGGACAAATCTTTATAAGTGAATTTTCTATCTTTAGAGGACTTAGATACGATATACATACTATCTCGATGATCTCGTGAATATAAAAATAATCCATCTTTACTTTTTAAAAAAACTCCATCTATATCTAAAGGTTCATTATCCTCGGAATAAATATTTAAAGGATTCAAAGAATAGAATAAAGATTGATTATTAGGTAACTTTATAGTTAGATTCCGATTACCATTTACTAAGATATGATTCTTTGATATACTTAAAGATAACTCTGTTTCTTCTAAATCAATATAAGAAAGATTACTCATATACTTGATAGTAATCAAATCTATTTCATTGATTATCCCTGTTACAATTAATGTGTCAATGGCATCTTTATTATAATTACTCAATAAAGAATCTAACGTTCCTGCTTTTGAAACATTTACTGTAACTGACGTTTGTAAAGGTGTATTATCATTACAAGCAAATAGAAGTAACCCAAGTAAGAGAATATAGTATTTCATTTTTTAATCTCCTAATGTTCTTTTAAAAGTTTTTCCATATAAGGATTCTTTCGTAACTCCTGTGTACATGAATCTGTATGAATCGTGTCTTTATTGGCTAAATAGAGTGTGGCTAATTCTATCAACTCATATCCGTAATTCTCACTTGCTTTTCCTTCTGGTTCTTCTTGCTCAATTCTTTCACATATTTGTTTTTGCAACTCAATAGCTCTGTCGTAATCATTCAGTTTATCATAGCAATCCACCAACACTTTTACAAGTGGAATATAGTCTGGGTGAGAATACCCTCCAAACAGTTCCAATCCTGTTATATGTATTAAAGAAAACTCATATAACTCTGCCAGCTTTTCCGCAAAAAAACGTTCGTTTGATGGACGATAATATTTATCATACAATGATAAAATCATATAATGCAAATCCTTCTCATGCTCTATCGTATTGGAAGGATGGGAATAAATACTCATTTTCTCTTTATCAAATAAATCCAATAACCGCTTAGGCTCATTCGACTGAACATGATTTATACATTGCTTGATAACCGAATCCACATGAAGTATATTTTGCTGTTGATAGTTCTCATCAAATTCTTCCATATCATCCAATACTTTAGAAATCAATTCCGCATTTTTATTACTGCGTTTTGCATAAGCCGTATCGACTTCCAGATAAGGAGACAATACCTCTATTAAAGAATCTTGTTCTCCTTTCGTCAGTGAACCATTTGGAATTTCAATACTTTCTTCCAATCTTTCGTCTGGTGTTATATTGGAATCTGTTTTTTCTTCTTGTTTAACAGATTGCCCATTACAAGCAATCAAACATAACCCCAATAAAATCATTAAATACTTCATCTTCTTATTCCTTTCTGCTAATTTTAATACTTCAAGTAATTCTAATCTTTCTAACTTTATTGATAGTACCTTTTTTGAACGGGGACTATAAAATCGTCATCCATAAAAAAAGGTACTATTCTTGAAAATTGATTATTATCTTTTTCATAATTCATTCAATACATATGTCATCCATTTTCCATTCCAATTCATGTAATTCTTTATTGGACATTTGAGGATAACCATATTTCTTTTTTAACTCTTCTTCTGTAAATGTTTTATCAAAATCATCCCCTAATAAAAGAATGATTGATTTTTCAATATTGTCTATATGATGTTTATATAGATTTTTTGGTAAATCATTCACGAAGTTATTAGATGTGCTTTTGTATTCAAAGATATTTGTTATATTCTTTAAGGCAATACGATACCTAAACAATGCTTCACATAGAAATCGACTTTCACAGCCATATGATTCTTTACCTAAATAGCTAAAAAATAGATCCTTCTCTTTCTGCTCCAAAAATCCTTTATCCAATAAATTATATAACTGAACAAGTTTATCTGTGGAAATCTCATCACTCGCTAAACAAAACGGTATTCGTTCCATTTCAGAAATTTCATTTCCTGTATATGCTGATATAACAGATAATACCCTTTCGTAACGAATCTTCAAGGGTGTTATTTTAGAATCTTTATTGTAGTCATAAAACCTGAGAATACTATTTTCAGAATGTGATAATTTTATCAATTCTTTCAATAGTCTATGAGCATTCCATTCACTAATAGAAAGGTTAATGTTTAATCTTATTTTATTAGCTATTAGCTCAATCTGTTTCTCCAAATTCTTTTCACCTTCCAAGAATACACTCAAATTTTTTTCTTCTAAGCTCGTCCTTTCTGCATAATCATGTATAACGGTAGTTGCAATATGTTTTTCTATTTCATACTCCTCAACTAATACATCTATCATATATTTTGTTCTCAACTCTAAAGAATATGAATGTGAACCATCATATTCTTGAGGTCCCCAAAAGCAATCACAATAACAACCATTCCTCCAGTAATATGAAGTGCTATCAATAATCAAATCTTCATCATCGAACCAAGTGACTTCTTCGTATGGATTAATTTTCTTTTTCATTTTCTTCTGATTTTAAAGATTTAATAATTCCTTTAACCACATCCCCAGCCATTACACCACCAGAGGGATAACCTTGTTTTGGATTGGAGATAATAACCAGACAAGTATATAAAGAACCATCCACATTAAAAAAGATACAGCAAGAAACCTCTTTCTTTCCATTCTGCTCTGAATATCCTGTTTTACCTGCCAACGGGACATCTTCTAAAAAGATACTTTTCCCTGTCCCTTCCAAAATGACTTTGAATAACATATCCCAAATATCATTCATTACCTTTTCTGAACACAAGGTTGTATCTTCGTTGGCTATCCGATTGTAGAATGTGGCTATTTCCATAGGTGAAACATGCAAAGAAGAAAATCCCATCTTGGATAGATTATCTTTTACTTGGTTACATCGCTCCATAATCATCATAATTCCTATCTTGGAATCGTATGCGATCACTTGTTCCGCTGTCAATATTCCATATCCACCCCTATCTGCATTATGATCTCTTACTTCTTTCCCATCTTTCAGATAAATACCTGTTCCAACATCAACCGTATCAGTAGGAGATATACAATCCAATGTTGCCATCATACAGGCTGTAGAAAGCAATGTCCCCATATCCCTTTTAGTCTGGAAAGATTGTTCATCACCTTCTTTATATATTCCATTATCCGATATGAGATTTACTTTGGCTGCAATCTCATTATCCTTTATCAGGATCACCGAGCCTGAATCTGCTTGTACTTCTGTCAGTTCTTTAGATAGAACCTCTTTTGAAATTGTTTGAAGTTCATTTCTTTGGCAACTTGTTATAATCACAAGTAAGAGAAAAAATGTACTAATTTGTTTCATTTTTCATTATATTTTTTGCGTTTGGGTGCTTTTCTGAAAATCGTATCCAATCGGTATTATCTATATACCAAGAACTATCACCAGCCGTTTTTAAAGAACGTAATTCATAAAAAGCCTTATTAATGAGACTTTGTATTTCTGCTTCATTATCATAATAACGTTCATACTTATTTATAAATTCATTATATTGTGTTACAGTATTACATATCTCAAAATCTTTTTTAGCTATATTTATCACCTCTTTCTGTTTGAAAGAATATATTTTAATGGCTTTATTCTTAAAAACATTGGGATATAATAATATTTTATTATTCCATTTACATATATACCTTTGCTTCCTGATGTAATTTTCATAATCATTTATATTTTTACATGATTGAAGTTCTTTATAATCTCCATGTATTTTTAATCCAACTATCCATATTGGAATACTTGCAACTATAATTATTATAATTGATAGTAGTTTATATGCTTTCATATTATAAATTCCAAATATTTCTGAATACCCACCAAGTTAAAATAAGCAATAAATATCCTATTGTAACTTTATAGTTATGTATTAATGAATATAAATTCAAGTTTTTCTTGTAATATTCTGTATATATAAGCAATCCTAAATATGGTATAGAAATGACTAATAACATGTTATATTTAAATGCTTGTGCAATATCTAAATGTAACAAGCTGTGGATAACTCTTTGAGAACCGCACCCTATACATTTATATCCTGTCAACGATACAAAAGGACATTTTGGAAATAGCTGATATTGTTCTGGATTACAGTAATAATACAAAATAGATAGTAGCAATAAGATGACAACTATATACCATACTTTATGAATAGACATAAGATATTACAGCTATAACTATTACCGCTAAGATATATAAGGCAATAATACCCAACATTGTAAAGAATCCCCACAATACCCATTTTTTTGCTTGATTAGAATATTGGAGTGCTAATTCTATTCTTCCAGAATTATATGCGGATTCCACATTAGATGCTTTTACAATACCCATTATTCCAAAAGGCATGCAACAAAACAAAGTCACTAATATTGATTCCACAAGCCATGTTTTAGGGGGCATTGAATTGACACAACTTGGTGGCTCTGGGGGAATTTCATTCAATAAATTACTTAATTCTGGAATTTGATTTGCAGGTAGCCACTGTGACTGTCCAATTTTCCATATCATTGAATTTCTTGAAATCTCCTTACTCCTTAACTCATCTATAGAAAACGGACCTTGTTTTGAACCATTAATTAAAATATAATATTCCATAATTAGATAAATGTATATTTTTTACGAGTTGAAATATTGTCATTGATTTTTAGCATAGGAAATTTATCACTTTCTTCAATATAAACTTTACCTTCAATATAATAGTAATCTGTTATATATCCGTTTTTTGTATTTAATTTGAAAGCAATATCTCCCTCAAATGGATATAACCCCATTCCTTCATATTCATTAACCAACTTCAATCCAAGTTCTGAAATACCTTCTAAATTGTCAATGTGATTAAAAGATAATTTACGCCATTCTTTTCTGATATAAGAGTTTAATTCTTTTTCCAGATTACTTTTTGACATATCAGCCATAATTAGAATATTTATTTCTCCTTGTTCCCCTACGGAAAGTGAAATAATAAAAAAGGTGTGGGAACTGTATTTGCTTTATCCTAAAGTCTGGCTTCTCGCATTGCCATTAGAGTGGATAAAACAACAGCAACCCACACCTATTGAGATATAGTTTACCCTTTCAGGTAAGTCTATAACAAAAGATGCGGGTGCTATTGCCATCACCTTCACTCTAATACAAATTTTGCGAGAATTTGACTTTAGAAGATAATTTCAATAACACCTTTCGTTAATTATGTCCTTCCACAGAGGTTCAACGCCATGAACGTGTAGAATTGCCACAAAGTTACGAAAAGTGTTTATACATCAACCAAGTAAGAGAATGAAAAATCTTTACTTATC